>JANMKA010000174.1:0-26387 GCA_031371765.1 Blastocatellia bacterium | reverse complement strand
AATAATGGATGCCAAATGCGGGAGAACCCAGCCATTTCTGACTGGGTTCCAATTTCGGAGGGAAGCACTGAAGGGTTGCTCGGCGGGTGGCTGGCGCAGCGGCATGCGGCGCTCAGAGAAGTGATGGCGGCGGGGGCACTTTCAACCTTTACATTGGGTCTTCCGTGCGTGCCGGTATGTTCTAGAGCATGTCGCGTGCCAGGAAAAAACTGTTTTGGAAACCCCAGGTAATGAAACCGCAGGTAATTAGGACCAGCTGTTCAGCTTCATCTCTTATGCGTGGGCATTTCGCCGAGGCAAGTTGCAGACACCACGCTGTTGACGAGCAAAGCACTGGAAATGTGCAACCCAAAAGAGGAAGAACCCAGTCATTGCTGACTGGGTTCAATTTCGGAGGGAGTTACTATAGGGTTGCTCGGCGGGCGGCTGGCGCAGCGGCAGGCGGCGCTCAGAGATGTGATGGCGGCGGGGTCACTTTCAACCTTTACATTGGGTCTTCCGTGCTTGCCGATGATCTCTAGAGCAGCTTGCGTGCCACGTAAAAGATTTTTCTGGAAAGTGCGAGCGATTGGGCTTAGGGAAAGAGTTGCAAGCGCGCTGAGGCGAGACGCGGGCGACAACTATCAAGGGCGAGCTTCGACCAACAGAGATAGATCCTGGACGCCTACAATTCTCACTATGCATTGCGCGGGTATGACTTCGCCCTTCCTTGATAGCGCCGGCCAAAGTTCGCCGCCAACGATCACGCTGCCATCAGGCGTCAGCGACGTCTCGACGCGAGCTAATTTGCCAATCAGTTGCAGGTTGCGATTCGCGAATCGCTTACGAAGCGACAGGACGAGGACCAACGCGCCGAGCAGTAGACCGATTCCTAGGGTTAAGGCGATGAGAATGCTCACGATGATTCTGGTTGCAGGAGCTACACGATTCTCTATAAAACAAACAAGGCAATCATCGTTAGACAATTGTCTGATCTGGAAGTCGGGTCAACGGTAGGCGGTCAATGAAAAAGGAGACTAGTTCTTGCCCATCGTCACCTGACGTTGCAGCGCAATTGCTTCCTGGTTATTGCCGTCGATGGTGATAGCGCTAGTGGCATACTTTGTCGCTTCGCCGCGGTCGCCACGCTCGAGGAAAATCCTCCCGAGCAAAATGTGCGCGTCGATCAGTTTCGGATCCCAAAAGATCGCCGTCTTGAGTGCAGCAATGGCCGCTTCCTGATCGCCACGTCGTTGATTGATGCGGCCGCTGAGCAAATACGCCTCGGCGTTGGTCGGCTCGAGCATCACCACGCGATGCAACTCTGGCAGCGCTTCATCGTCGCGGCCGGCTTGATACAGTTCGCGAGCTTTTGCCAAGAGATCTTCAGTTCCACTATTCGGGTTGGTGTTGGACGCCATCTCGATCTTTCGATTCAGATCCGAAATATCATCGCGATTCAGAACCTCGCGCATGCGTAGTGAAACGCCATTGACCGATTGGGATTTTTGCCACTCGGTCTGCCACTTCGCGTAACTCGGCAAATTCCGGCGCGCTTGATCGTCAGCCGCGGTCGCTATTTCCGTCTTGCCGATCTTCTCCAGCGACTTTGCATAGAGAAAGAAAGCCTGCCCATCTTGCGGATCGGCGATAATGACTGGCTTCAACTGCTCCGTCGCTTCCGCATATTTTCCCGAAAGAAACAAAGCCAAGGCATAGTTAAAATGAACGAACGGGTCGTCCGGTGATGATTCGGCCGCCCGTGCGAGAAAGGTAGCGCCCTGTGCCAACAGCCGCGTTCGCTCGTCATCCTTCTTTTCGTCACGCGATGCCTGTACCGCAACCGCACCGGCGTTATTGTAGATACCAATTAGCGGGACATCGGAAGCCAGAGGAACGAGCGCAGCCAGAGCTCTGCCCAAATCTCCCATCTTTGCGTAGCCAAGCCCAGCGTAGAACGCAGCTTCGGCATAATGCGCATCTTTCTTCTGTAACTTCGTAAAGTACTCCGTCGCATCTTTCCATTTACCGTCAAGCATGTAATAACGGCCCAACTCGAACGCTGCTTGCGTGTAAATCGCGCCGCCGTTTGCATCGGCATAGAATCGCAGTGCATTCTTCAGATAGTTAACACGCTTTTCGTCGCGTTCGCCCAATTGCACGCCTTTGACATAGGCTTCAAACGCTCGCTGTGGAACTTTTGTCGCCTCCTGGACCAACTGGTTCTGCGAAAAGGGAAGCGCCTTGTCGCGTTGGTAAAGAATCTGGTAGGCGAGCCGGCCTTGAATATTCTGCAGCGTCGTCAATGGACCACCAAAATCAAACTGCCGCGTGGCCCAATTCCCGTCAAACATCTCGCCGAGGGTGCGGCCCTCGTTGACCTTGATCACTCGCGCTGTCAATTGCACATAAGCTTCCATTGCCACTTTGTCTTTTTCAGGTTTTGTTTCTCCGGGCGCCGCCGTGGTTTCTACCGGTGTGACTGAGTAGGTGCCGATCACGATCAGCGATGCTTTGGCCTCACGCGCCAGCTTGATTGCGGTTGCGCGAGAAGGAATCACAGTCTCCGGAAGTCGCAGGCGTTGATATGCGAGTTCGCGTTCGTCACTGGAAACAACCAGCAGCCCTGGCTTGTTCAGCAATTCTGCGATCGAATCTGCAAAGCTTTCACCAACCCAGTTGTACTCAGGACGGTTCGAAGTGTTTTCAAAAGGCAGCACCATTACCACGTCGCTACCGCCTGTCGCCTGAGCGAAAATAGCCGGCGCACACAGGCCGACAAAGAGTGACACTGCTAGCCAAATACGAAATCGAGCAAGAATTAAGTGCATCAAGTCAAAGTCCTATGATTTATCAAACGTGAGTTCGATGCCCTCCGCACATTGCTGGTTGGTCGAGCCACGCTGTAGCCGTGTATAAGTAACGCTGAAAGGCCAATGATGACAGTTCTCGATCCTGGCCGATGGGCGAACGATGGACTTTAGCAGAAAACAGAATGTCACTGGAAATGGCCCGCAGGCCAGTTTTCAGGCAAACTGTGTAAATCCACTTCTTGGAGCCAACGCGTTATGCCCTTCCAGCATCTACCAAGGTTCCCAAGTTCCGGGATACACTCTTCTCACGGCTAGAGCGCGGATTTGGTCGAATAATTGGAACGAGCTCTGGCTAAAGCAAGGATTTGAATTGCCTCTTCTTTCCCGGTCACACTATTCCCAGAAGAGCTTTCTAGTAAGCCATCTGAGGGTTGTTTTGCTGCTCGCTTTGTTTTTGGCGCTCGTTACCGCTCTGCCTCGGTTGTCCTCGGCCAGCCTGCAAACAAGACAAGAAGAAGCGCCAGTAAGCAAGCACAAGCCAGGGTCTGTTCCGGGCGAAATTCTAGTGCGGTTCCGAAGCGGAGCCAATGCAAAGACTTTGAACGCACAGCAACTCTCCGTCGCTGGTGGGCGCCAAATTTCGATGCGGTTGGAACGGCTTGGGAACACGGAGATCGTTGAAGGGTTGCGTCTCGCGCTCGTTGCGCCTGAGGACACGGCCAAAGCCCTGGAAGCGCTTCGCTCAAGGCCCGATGTCGTCTATGCCGAACCAAATTACATTTTGCAGTCCAACGCTATTCCGAATGATCCCCGTTTCGCCGAGATGTCCAACCTGAGGAACACGGGACAATCAGGGTTCCGGGGAGGTGATATCGCAGCCGCGCAGGCTTGGGATGTAACGACCGGAAGCGACGCGGTAGTAATCGGAGTTGTTGACACGGGCATTGACACCGAGCATCCGGATCTAAAGGACAATATCTGGCGGAACACTGCCGAAGTCCCTAACAACGGCGTAGATGACGATAATGACGGTTACATTGACGACGTAACCGGGTGGGATTTTTATAACAACGATAAGACAGTGTTCGATGACCCGACTATCGACGATCACGGGACACATGTTGCCGGCATCATCGGCGCCACCGGCAACAATGGTGTGGGCGTGGTAGGGGTCAGTTGGCATGTCAAGCTAATGCCGCTGAAATTCCTTGGTTCACCCGACGGAGCAGGTTCAACATCGCAGGCAATCGCAGCTCTTCAATACGCCAGGATGATGCGCGACCGCGGTGTCAACATTCGCGCGGTCAACAACAGTTGGAGCGGTCGCTCATTTTCCCAGGCCTTGCTCGATGCAATCGGTCAGTTGAACGCCAGTGGAATTCTATTTGTGGCAGCCGCTGGGAACGACGGAACGGACAACGATAGCTTTCCAATCTATCCGGCAAACTATGAAGTGCCAAATGTGATCTCGGTAGGCGCTGAAAATTCACTTTACGAACGCGCGTCCTTTTCTGACTTCGGAACCCAAACGGTAGATATCTATGCCCCGGGTGTCGACATTCTCAGCACGCTCCCGGGCGCAAACTATGCAAACCGCAGTGGCACTTCGATGGCAACGCCCCATGTGACTGGAACGGCCGCGCTCATCTGTGCAGCCAGGCCAGGCATCTCAGTAACTCAACTGCGCAACTCCATTCTCTTCGGAAGTTTCATCGTTTCTACTCGCTCAACTAAGCTTGTCACCTACACTCATTTGAAAGCTGACGGCGCAGTACGCAGCGCCATAGAAAACGATACCGTCGCACCGGGCTCAGTGACAGATTTCCAGGTTTCTCGAGTGGGGCGAAGGCTTGATTTGAAGTGGACTGCTTCAGGAGATGATGGAAGTCAGGGCGGCAAAGCCGTTCTTTATAAGATTAGTTTTGTCGATTCGGCTAGTGCGGAAGAGATACCGCTGATAAGTCTACAGCCTGCTTCGCCAGGATCAACGCAGCAAGAATCCGTTAACGTGCCTTTTCAACATACGGCTGGAAAAGTCAAACTTGTTCCTTTTGACAATGCAGGCAACGAGGGACCAGCTACGACTTTGGACGTCTCGGTAAACAGCATCGTGGCGAATCCTTACGTGCCATCCGAGAGTGCCCCAAGCCCTTTGTCGACCGGCGGAACTATCCCAGTTGGATTGAAAGCCGATGACGCAATTTTCGGAAACTTGTCCCTGCCTTTTCAGTTCAGCTTTTTCGGACAGCAAGTCAGCGCCGTCTCAGTTTCAACCAACGGAGTCCTCTATTTTGGGTATTCTCCTCAAGGTAACGATGCTCTGAGCGCCAGCGCCGGTTTGATCAACTATCCTATGATTGCCGGGCTTTGGGACGACCTCAGAACGGATCGCCGCCCTGACGACGGGGTCTACATGGTGAAGCCGGATGCTGACCGTGTCATATTTCGCTGGCATGCTGTCACGTTTGATACGCCGCTGCCGGGTGGAGGCACTCGAGGTGAGCATCCGGTCAGCTTCGAAATCGAGTTGCAACGCGGCGGCAATATTGTGATTCGTTATGGCGAAGGCAATGACAACGTCTGGCCCGTCGTGGGAATCTCCGGCGGCGAACGCGAATCCTATTTTGTGGGTTCGCATAGTTCAGAAAATGCGTTCAAGAGTCTCGCAAATGCCCCAACGATCAGTTTCAATCAGCCCCCGTGTTCTTATTATTCCTTGAGTTCGCCCTCGCTATCCGTGTCGGCTAACAGCTCTTTCGGCGCAGTAGCTGTGGACGCCGGTGGCTCCTGTTCCTGGACTGCAACCAGTAATGTTAGTTGGATCAGTATTGCGTACGGCGCTAACAGTATTGGCAGTGGCAACGTGACCTTTAATGTGTTTGCAAACCAATCCCAAAACCCGCGCTCGGGCACGTTGACTATTGCCGGGCAAACCTTCACCGTCAATCAGTCCGGAGTCTCGTGTTCCTATCAGGTGGGGACTTCGGTGCAGCAGTTTCCCGGCAGCGGCGGCTTGAGTAGCACACTTGTCAGCACTCAGACCGGCTGCCCCTGGAACGCTTCAGCTGCGGTTTCGTGGATTACAATCAACAGCGGCGCGAGTGGTAATGGGAGCGGCGGTGTCTATTTCTCGGTCGCTGCAAATCCGGATCCTGCATTGCGGTCGGGCACCATCCAGATTGCTGATCAGGCGGTGACGATTAACCAGTCGGGCGCAGCCAATCCCATAGACAGCACGCAGACGTTCGTCACGCAACACTATCGCGACTTTCTCAACCGCGAGCCGGATGCCGCCGGTTTGCAGTTTTGGATGAACAACATCGACAACTGCGCGCTCAATACACAGTGCCGTGAAGTTAAGCGCATCGACACCTCAGCAGCTTATTTCCTGTCGATTGAATTTCAGCAGACTGGCTATCTGGTCCATCGCTTCTATAAAGCAAGTTTCGGTCGGCGTCCGCTGTTCGCTGAGTTCCTGGTCGGTACTCAGGCCATGGGAAGTGGAGTGGTGGTCAATGCGCCGGGATGGGAACAACTGCTGCAGAACAACAAACAATCGTTTGCCGACTCATGGGTTACACAGACAACATTCAAGGCCATCTACGACCGCTTAGGCAATGCCGATTACGTGAACACCCTAATCGCAAACTCCGGAGCAACGTTCAGCCAAACGGACCGGGATGCATTCATCACTGCTTTGAATAGCGGCAACAAGACGCGCGCGCAGGTGGTGCGCGATATTGCCGAAAACCAGGCGTTCTACAATTCCGAATACAACGCCGCGTTTGTCGAGATGCAATACTTCGGCTATTTGCGCCGAAACCCGCAAGACGCCCCGGACCAAAATCTTGACGGATATAATTTCTGGCTAACCAAACTAAACCAGTTTGGCGGTGATTTTCGCAAGGCGGATATGGTCAAGGCCTTCCTGGACTCGGGTGAATACCGAGCCCGGTTCGGTACGCCTTAGGCAAAGTTGCAGAAAAAAATCGTTGGCACCGTAGCATTGCGAATGCGATCATCCCATCAATGCATGCTGGCGGTGTTGTCGCCGCTGGCCGAATCCGACAACATAATGCCGTCGGAAAGCATGATGCCGTCGCTTAACATGACTCCATCTGACAGCATGATCCCGCAGCTGAGCATTATTCCGTCGCTCAACATGATCCCATTGCTAAGCATGATTCCATCCGAAGCATAATGCCGTTGGCGCAAAAAATTCCGCCGCCACCGAGCGCTGTGCCATCGCTCTTCATCTAATAGTTTCTCAGCCACAACGTCCCTTTCCACATCCACATGTCTGTATTCAGACTTTGGGTAGTCGAACCTTCGATCACGCCGTCGCCGAGCAGATTACCTTTGGCGTAACTCTGCTGATACTTGTTGGCAAGTCCTTGCCGGATTTTGTCGCATGGTTCAGAACCAGGCCCTTGGGCCCAGGGGAAAGCATAAGAAGAGATGGTGGTTTGCGCACTCGGGGCGGTTTCGGTCAAGAGAGACGAGCCGGGCGCTGCTGGCAAATAAACCGAGCAGGTCGGTGCGCACAATTTTTGCAAGCGTTCTTGCTACGAGAGCTTGATAATTCCTTAACGGAATCCTTGCATCCCAACTGACGGTTTTCACATCCAAGGAGCCTAACGTACCAGCGTTTTAGCTGTTAATCTTGGAAAAGCGGAGTCTCCAGATGAAATTGCAGATAGCACGGATGAGCGCGGTGATTTTCCTTGCCAGTTGCCTGTTAAGTTTTCCTATTGCCACACCACAGGCGCAAGCTTCAAAGCCGCAGTCTCCGGCTGCCAACCCGCCCGTTAATGTTGACGAAATCATTAGGTCATTTACTGCAAAAGAAACGGAATTTCGTCAGGCTTTGTCGGATTATGCCTTCACCCGAGATGCAACCGTTCAGACAATTGGAATGGGTGGCCAGATTACCGGCGAGTATCACCGAACTTCTCAGTTTGTTTTCAACGGCAACGATGAACGGTTCGAGAAGATCACATTTTTCCCACAGCCCACGCTCACCGAAGTCGCGATCACACAAGAAGACCTCGAGGATCTTGGTGGCGTGCAACCGTTCGCGCTCGAAGCCTCGAAAATTGGCCAGTACAACTTCACATATGTTGGCAAAGAACGGCTGGATGAAATAGACACGTATGTTTTTGATGTCGCGCCCAAAGTGATTCCCAAAAAAGTTAGTGAGCGTTTCTTTCAGGGACGAATTTGGGTGGACCAGCAGGATGTGCAAATCGTTAAGGTGAAAGGGAAGGGCGTGCCTGAGGGCGATCAACGCTTCCCCATTTTTGAAACTTACCGCCAACAGGTTGACGGGCATTATTGGTTTCCCGTCTACACTTACGCCGACGATCAGTTAGATTTTCCGAAAGGGAACTCGATACATCTGCGGATGCTGGTGCGTTACACCGACTACAGGCGGTTCCGAAGTAAAGTGCGGATTACTGATGTCGAGAATCAGGAAGAAATCCAGTCGCAGCCGACGCCGACGCCGACGCCAAAGAAGCCATAAGTAAAGCGAGGACAGCCGCGCTTAGTTAGCGCCAGCCCCGGTGAAACCTGCGCGGCGCAGTCCGTCAATGATATAGGGGCAGTCGCGCATTAACCGCCAAAGAAATCCTGATTTGTAATTCTCGATCATTAGAACTATCGGACCCTGGTCGAGACCGTAGTAGCCTTTCGAGATCCACCTCTCACCTGAAGCATCGGAAAAGGTTGGATTGAAGCTGCACTTGAAACCGTATTTGCTGGTCATCTCGGGGAACGCCTCGTCGAAATACTTGAGCGATGGCAAGACAATCTCGGGTGCAAACGGCAGGGAGGCGACCACAGCCCACGGAGCCAGGGTGCCATCATCCGGCCCATTGGGAACAGCGCGGCCTTTGTAATCGTAGAACCGCCGCAATTTGCCACCGACTTTTTTGTTTGCCGGCCCGGGCCCATCACTCGCAGTCAAGCCCCAAATATATTCGTCATAGCCTTTGAACTTTCGCGGGTTGCGAATCGCGTACTGCTGTTGAATAAGCGTAGCGCGGCGGCTGTTCTCGAAATAATCGATTCCTCGCTTTCGCATGTACTCATCCTGAATGCCGCGAAAATCTATCCACATGTGCGACAGCTGATGGATGAAGAGCGGACCGGCGTAGAGAAATTCATAACCATAAAGTTTCCTCCACTTGTATGTTTTGGTCCAGGCGCGGTAGCTCTTTTCTGACAACGCGTGCGTCGGCGAAGCGAGACCGAGGACGTAAAGAAGCAACGCTTCGTTGTAGCCCTCCCAGCGATACTTGATGAAGCCGCTTTCCGGTCTCCATCCGTGTGTTACCGTGTCTTTCCCGTTTCGCGCCCATTGCCAATCGGCGCGAGCGTAAATCGCGTTTGCAAGTTTGCGGATTTCGCGCTCAGCTTCGTTGTCGCGATTGAAATACTCCGCGGCCGTCAGCGCTCCCGCGATCAGGAACGTCGAATCGATGGTTGAAAGTTCGGAGTTCCAAGTTCGCCGCCCAGTTTTCATGTCGAGGAAGTGATAATAGAAACCTTTATAGCCAGTGGCGTCTGGCTCCGGTCCGTGCGGGCTGTGCCAAAAAAAACGCAGTGTTGTGAGCGTTCGTTTAATGGCCGCGTTGCGCGTGATGAATTTTCGTTCGACGCCAACTGGATATGCGGCGAGGGCAAAACCGGTGGGAGCGATGCTGCAGGGCGATCCCTGGCGCGTGCTGTCCGGCACCAAGCCATTCCGCGGGTTGGTTTCTTTCAGGAAATAATCAAAAGTAAGACGCTGGAGCGTCTCGAGTTGATGGTCAGAAAAGGAAGGTTGTCTCGGTTTCACCGCAAATGCTGCAAATCGGAGCCTGCATCAAAACAAATTGGATGGTAACGAATCAGCGAATCGAAGCGCAAAAGTTTTCCGGAAGGATCGCGGAGAGAGGCTCCTTTGCGGGCCTTAGCAGTCTTGGGTTGAGCGCACACTTGAACTACGCCCGTATCATGGTCAGTAGCATCTTGAATTTGGTTGCCGCTTTCACTGCGTGGGGAATGTTTGCGGGAAGCGTGATCGTTTCGCCTTGTTTCACACTGTAGGCTTTGCCGGCAATCTCGACCTCAGCGTCGCCCTCCACTACCAGGACGAGCGCCTCAAAGGCGGCAGTGTGTTCGCTTAAGCCTTCTCCCTGGTCAAAAGCGAAAAGCGTCACTGTGCCGGCCTTGTTTTTCAGCAACACCCGGCTCACCACCGAGCCGTCCTGGTACTGCAGTAACTCGCCCAGAGGCCGCGCTTCCGGGCTCGATGTCAGTGTGTTCTTTATCATCCATAAATTAGGCAGCTTTGGCGAGCTCTGAAACTGCCGGGGCCTTTTTGCCAGGACGTTGCCACATCAAGTTGATTGCAAAATAGACGAACGCGATTGCGCCGAGTGCGAAAATTGTGTCGCCTATCAGTCGCAGCCAGCGCAGAGTCTGCATCAGGTCTGTTTGCATGAACTCAGAACTGCGCGCCGACCAGTAACCCACGGAAACCGATTGATAAGTTTGCATCAAACCAACCGGCAGCAGACTCAAAACTATTTCCAACATCAAACCGATATTGATGGCCCAGAAGGCAAACCAAACCGGCCGTTCCTTCCACTTGAGTTCCGGGTTCATCGCGCGCAGGCAAAACAGCAAGAGGCCGAGCCCAAGCGTGCCGTAGACACCGTAGAGCGCGCCGTGTGCATGCACCGCCGTCGTGTTCAAGCCCTGCATGTAATAGAGCGCGATCGGCGGGTTGATCATGAACCCGAAAATTCCCGCGCCCACCAAATTCCAAAACGCGACGGCGACAAAGAAGTACACGACCCATTTGTATTGAGCGAGCCACGGACGCGCTTTCGAACGACGAATGTTGGCGACCGCTTCATGTCCCACCAACAGCAGTGGGACAATTTCGAGCGCACTAAAGGTTGAACCGAAAGCAATCGCCACGGTTGGCGTGCCGGCAAAATAAAGATGATGAAGCGTGCCGATAATTCCGCCGCTGAAATAGATGGCACCGGAAAGCAATGCAGCCTGGGCCGCGCTTTCGGCGCGAATCACGCGCAGCTTGGCAAACAGGAATGCGATGACAACCGTCGCAAAGACTTCAAAGTATCCTTCGACCCAAAGATGGACCACCCACCAGCGCCAATACTCGACCACGGACAAATGCGAACGCATGCCCCAAAATAGCCCGGGGCTGTAGAACAACGCGATTCCTGTCGTCGATAAGAAATAGAGAGTGATGAGAGATTTCGAGTTTCCTTTTTGCTTGAGCGCGGGCAGAGCTGTGCGGGCTATTAGGAAGAGCCACAGCAGCAACCCAATAAAAAGCGCTGCTTGCCAAACGCGACCCAGGTCGACGTATTCATAGCCCTGATGTCCAAACCAAAACCATAAATTGCCCGGCAGTTTGTGCATGACCGACAACCATTGCCCGGTCATCGATCCCAAAACAACGATCAGCAAGGCCCCGAAAAGCACATCAACACCCAGCTTTTGATATTTAGGTTCGTAACCGCAGATGAATGGCGCGATGAAGAGTCCGGCCGCCAACCACGCTGTGGCGATCCAGAAAATCCCAAGCTGTGTGTGCCAGGTGCGCGTAACGACATATGGCAAATAGTCGGCCAGCGGAATCCCATAAAAGCCCTGGCCTTCCACGCCGTAGTGCGCCGTCAACATGCCCATAACGATTTGCAAAAGAAACAACAGCGTGACTACGAGAAAGTATTTGACAGTCGCTTTCTGCGAAGGAGAAATTTGCACGCCAATCAGCGGATCATGATCAGGTACTTCATCGGACACTGCGTAGATGTCGCGCGATGCGTAATACCAAACCATCCAACCGATTCCGGCGAGTAGCATGATCACGCTGACGCCGGTCCAGACGATCGCGCTGCTGGTCGGGACGTTCCCAACCAGCGGCTCAGAGGGAAAATTACTGGTGTAGGAAATTGTATTGTTGGGACGATTCGTTGCCGAGGCCCACGAGGTCCAAAAGAAAAACGAATTCAACTGGCGCAGTTTCGCCGGGTCAGCTTGCGCGTTGCGCTGCACGGCATAAACCGGTTTACCGTTGGCAAAAATGTCGGTGTAGTGTTTGAGATTATCTTCAAAGGCGCGGGCGCGAACGGGTTCGATGGTCAACCGGCTGGTTGCTTCGTCGTAGTTGTTCTTTCGTATCGTGTCCTGGAGGCGTTGCCGCAGGATTGCTTTTTGTTCGGAGGGGAGATTGTCATAGTCATTCGCAAAATCCTGATGCGACCATTCGTTTAGAATAAAGAGCGCTTCGCGATGCAAGTAATCCGCCGACCAGTCAGGCGCGACGTAAGAGCCATGCCCCCAAATCGATCCGCTCTCCATTCCGCCCATGGCCTGCCAGACATTTTGCCCGTTAGAGATCTCTTCCGCGGCAATTACAACCTGACCATCAGTTGTTACGACTTCGCGCGGAATAGGCGGAGCCTGGCGAAATACCTCAGTGCCGACCCAGCCCAGGACGGCAAACGAAAATACAAAAATGGCAATGAAAATTAACCAGAGCTTCTTCATGGAATCCTTTCCGTGCGGCAAGAGGGCCGTTTGATACTTTGATATTTTTCAAAAGCTTACACTTTGTCCCCTTCAGTTCTTTGCGTCTGTGCGGTAACGCACTGAAGCGGGTTTCTGCGCTGTCTAAAGCGGAACAAGCAAACGGCGTGCGAAAATCCAAATCTCACAACTGCGGCGCTCAGGAATCAGTTTGTTCGGTTTTGTGGGCCTTGATCAGCCTTACTCTTGCTCGTGACTGATCGAAGCTGTGGAAATTTTCATTAGGTGCGGGTTAATACGCAGGAGAATTGTATTAAGCGATGGTGGGAAATTGAAACCGGGAAACGCAGTAAATTGAAATTCGCAGTGACTCGGTTCAAAGCAAAGCCGGGAGGCGTCGCACCTCCCGGCTTTGTGTGGGGATTGGGGGCTTTCGGTAAATATTCAGACGCTAAAAGCGCGCGCGATATTCGCCAGAAACAAGGAACGATTTCACCATCTCAGCGGCGAGGTAATTGCCGTTCGCCTGATTTAGTTTATTCAGCCAGAAGTTGAATCCTGTGAAATCAGCGTCTGGTGAATCATTTGGATTGCGACGCAGGTAACCAAAGTACTGCATCAGAACAAACGCGCGATTGAATTCCTGCTGAGTAAGCGTGGAGTTCTCGGCCACTCGTCGTAACACGTGGGCGCGTGCCACCACGTCCGTCGTACTCGAAAACCCTCCAAACTCGTTGATAGCTGCAGCGCGGTCGGTAGAAGCGGGCACCACCCCTGCATTCGCGAAGAGTTGATCCACAAATTGATCGGCCGTCAGTGAAGTGGGATAAGCGGTGGTAAACCGCGCCCGCTGCACGAACGTCAGGAAGAAGTTTTGCTTATTGTTCTCAAGCAGTTGTTGCCAGCCCGTCTGGTTGACGATTAGTCCTGAACCAATCTGCTGAGTGTCAGGAAGAAACTCATTTAGCTTGAGCGGCACCGGCGCATTTGGCAGATTCCCGTAGGCCGCTTTGTAGCTCTTATAGGCCAGGAAACCTGTCTCCTGAAATTCGATGGACAGAAAAAAGGCTGCTGAGACGTCGAGGCGCTGAGCCTCGATACATCCCTGGCTCGTGCCGCACGAATTGATGTCGTTGTTCCAGAAGGCGAGCCCCGGTGCGTCCGCCTGACGATTGAGAAAGTCGAGGTAGTGTTGGCGAACGAAGAAGTCCGTGCTGTCAATCTGATTTGAACTAGCAGCCGGAGCAATGGTTACGTCTTGCATTCGGACCGTGTAGGGACCAGAGCCCGTGGCATCGTTATAGTCCGCGTCAATGAACAGGTGAAGAGGAACATTCAATGGCAGGTTATCCAGCGTCCAGTGATCGAGTGTTGCGGTGTGGCTACCGGATGTCCAGCGGCTGTCGTTCAAACCCAACCAGTTTGATGCAAGACTTGCCGACGGCGCCGGGCACGCGCCAGCGGAACCGCCTTGCAAAATGTAAATCAGCGGTCTGTAGGAGCCGGATGTTGTTGAAACCTCGATCTGTGGATTTGGACCTCGACCGGTAAGAGTAAACGAGTAAACATGGTCCGGCCCGTGGGCATTGTAGCTGTAAAAATAGTAATAAAAACTGGCAAGGCTCGAAACCGTATCATTTGCACCAGTCGTATCACCGGCGTCGGTAAACGGCGCTGCGGCGGTATAGGTTCCGGCCGGGATGGCGCGGCCCGGACAGTCGTCGGCTCCGCCAGTAACTGCGATCACGATATCGGAGTTGCGCTGTTGATGAGGCAGTAGAAACGCGCTTTGCCGTTTGAGTAACGCCGGGTTGACTAAGCTCGTCCGCAGTCTTTCAAGACGCCTCGCGGTCCTTTCGGCGATGCTCGCCGCTGGTTTTTTTATTGTCTCAGAGCGTGCTTCTGATACCTGCGAAACCAAAACAGCAGGCACTGCCGCAAGGACTGAACAATAACCCAGTTTTTGCCGCCACCGCTTTAAGATCGCTGTAAAGATCTCTTGATCCGATGAGTGATGGACATCTCCAAGAATATTTAAGTGCCTGGGGTTTGTTGTCTGGGCTTTCATTTCTCGTTCCTCCTCAACTACAACCCTATCCGCGAAAAATCTGTGGACGGGTAGTATCTTGTCAGGCGGCGTACTTGCTCCTGTTGCCGAGTGGTGAGACCCGACTTGCCGCGGCCTGTTACTCCTTTGTTGAAACGTATCTTTCGTTCTTCCGCTTCGATTTCCGAAATTCTTTGCGCGACACCGCGCCGCGATGCTCCGAGGCCGTAGAACTCAAGAACCTTGAGAACGCTTGCAGGTTTGTCGGCGACAAGCTCTTCATAACTGAGCCAATGAACTTCCAGACGGTTCTGCTTTTCAGCGAGGTCCCATGAAGCGACGAACTGGAAGTACCAGGGGATTACATTCTCGATAAGCAGATCCACTTTCGTTTCTTCAGCGAGGGCCGGCCAATCGCCACGGAAATACGACGTCTGGAATGCGCCTTTGTTATAGAAATCAAGCAGGCTCATTACGGAATCGAAGATATTGCGCACGAGGACCACCGGACGGATGCCGAAGCCCTGCATCAATTGAACATTTGCGTCCGATGCGCGACAGTGCTGCTGCGTGACGGTATCGACGTCAGCAAACTCACGCAGGGTTGGCAGGTAGATCTCGTGTTCATTTTGGCCGGCAGCGTAAACGGTGAAGAGATCGCGATACCCGGTCACGTCTACCAGCAGGTTCTTGAGGAATGTCGACGCGCTCTTCGGCACGCAGGCAATGAACAGATGACGACCAAGCTGTTCGGTTGTTATCTCGGTCATAAAATCCGAAAGCGTAGCCCGCTGGTCCGCGCTCGCCAGCGAGTTGGTGAGATTGACGTAAGAGCCGGGGCCGGGATAAACGGCAATCGCTTTGCGGCAGCACAAGAGGCTTTCTTCTTTCAAGTTGCGCTGGAAGAAAACGATGCTGAGGTTTTGGAAGGCGCCGGCGAATTTGCGGAGAAACGCGGAATCCCCGGCCATCGCGCCCCTTATCTCCAGCCGCAACGCCGCACGCAGAAAATCCAGCGCCAGAGACGTGTCGCCTTTTTGCAGCAGCTTCTTGATTAGCAGTTGATAACTCAGAAGCAGGTTGTGAACGAGATGGTCGTAAAACGGCTGCTCAACCGTCAATTTTTGAAGCGCGCTTTGAAACAGCGTAACTGCCATCTCGGCGTTTTCCTGTTCCAGCGCTTGACCGCCGAGTTCAACCTCCTGCTCCAGGATGCTGTAAGCGTTTCCGCTCAAGTGCGGAACAGCAATCGTTTTGGCAGATTGCGGAATGAAATCAGACCTGGAACCTGATTGAGCTAATCCCTGCATTGTTTCCTCCAGTGACTGCAGGCGAGGATGAAACATCAGAGCGGTTGATGGCGAGGACCCCAGCCTGCATTAGCAGCGTTTGTCCATTTACCTTGACGCTGATCTCTAAGGAATAATCATGCCACTGTCGTTGCGTTTTCAGCCTTTCGTTTTGCAAGGTGGGTTAAGTTCTTTTAACACGCGATGTGCGCGCCGCTTGCTATCGAGATGAATAAGTTGATGCAGCTTGCAATCAGCGCGATAAGTATCCAAAAGTCTACGGGGCTATCCTTTCGGATTGCTTTGCTACTGGACTGTCGAGTTCACCCGGACGACCTTGCGCTGTTTGCTGAGGTCGATATGAGGTACTGGTGCAGTTTCGACTTAACGCTTTCAGCTAACCTCAACTGGCCCAGTACCCGATATGATTGATGATTTACTGAATTCGAACGAAAGCGTAAAATCCTTTTCCGACGTCCAACTCAATGATCTCTCACACCGGTAAATGCAGTTTCATCAATCAGAGAAAAGGTGCTGAAAGTTCCCTGGATATGTATTCATGAACGATCAAGACGCCCACAATTCCGAACATACCAGCGAGCTTATCGAACCTTATGGTGGACGACCTGTTAATTTGATCGTGCCGCCCGAAGAGCGAGAGGGCTTGCTTAACCTCGCAACTACTTTGCCGCGCATTCAACTTTCCGAGCGCGCTATTTGTGATCTCGAATTGCTTGCCACTGGCGCCTTCTCGCCACTCGAAACTTTCATGAGTTCCGCAGACTACGAACGAGTAGTCGAAGAGATGCGCTTAAGCAACGGAACTCTTTTTCCTGTTCCGGTAACTCTCACGGTTCCCAAAGGCGCGTCCTTCCGGCTGGACGCAGAAGTCGTCCTGGTCGATTCATACAACAGCCTGCTCGCCATACTGCGCGTCGAAGAAGCTTACGATTGGGATCGTGAACGCGAGGCGCACCTCGTTTGTGGTACTACCGATCCGCGTCACCCGCTGGTGGCTGAGATGAACTCCTGGGGCGAACTTTGCATTACCGGACGCTTGCAGTTGCTGCAACTGCCGACGCATTACGACTTCAAAAAGCTGCGAATGACTCCCGCCAAAGTGCGAGACAAGCTGAAGCAATTCGGCCAACAGAATGTTGTTGCTTTCCAGACACGCAACCCGCTTCACCGCGCCCACGAAGAGATGACCAGGAAAGCTGCGCAGGCGGTTGACGGAACACTCCTGTTACACCCGGTTGTTGGACTGACCAAGCCTGGCGACATTGATCACTACACTCGCGTGCGTTCATACCAGGCTCTGGCTGAGCTTTACTACGATCGCAAGCGTACGCTGCTGGCGCTCTTGCCGCTCGCAATGCGCATGGTTGGACCACGCGAAGCGCTCTGGCACGCGATCATTCGACGTAACTTCGGAGCTAATTATTTTATCGTTGGCAGGGACCACGCCAGCCCGGGCAGAGATTCCAGTGATCGTCCGTTTTATACGCCGTATGCCGCGCAGGAACTTCTGTCTAAATACGCCTCAGAAATCGGCATAACACCGCTGTGCTTCTCGGAGTTTGTCTACCTGCCGGAGGAAAACCGTTATGAAGAAGCTTCGCGGGTTCCCGCCGGCGTCGCAACCGTTTCACTTTCAGGTACCGAAGTTAGGGAAAAATATTTGGAGCGAGGAGTGCGGCTGCCCGAATGGTTCACGCGTCCTGAAGTTGCAGAAATTCTCGAGGGTTCTCACCCGCCTCTTCACAAGCAGGGGTTCTGTCTTTGGTTTACCGGCTTGAGCGGCGCGGGCAAGACAACGACTGCCAACATTCTGACGGTGAAACTTCTGGAATACGGCAGGCAGGTTACGCTACTTGACGGCGATGTTGTGCGTACGCGCCTTTCACCTGGGCTTGGCTTTAGCAAAGAAGACAGAGATGCAAACATTCGTCGCCTCGGTTTTCTGGCAGCGGAGGTTGTGCGTCACCGCGGCGCCATCATTTGCGCCGCCGTCAGCCCTTACCGGGCCACGCGCAATGAATGCCGCGCGCTGGTTGGCGAGAATCGTTTCCTGGAAGTCTTCGTCGATACGCCGCTAACCGTCTGCGAAGCGCGCGACACAAAGGGCATGTACCGCCTGGCCCGTGCCGGTAAGATCAAAAACTTTACCGGCATTGACGATCCCTATGAACCGCCACTGGCTCCAGATATCGTCATTGAAGGCGATTCAAGTTCAGCGGAAGACAACGCCGATCGCATCATCGCCTATCTTCTCGAGCACAGATTTATTCTTCCTGCTTTCAAACTCATGGATGAAACCACAACCGATCCCAGGCGTGACAATCTGGCCCATTAATTCGAACGGCTGGCGTTAACGGTATTGATACCGGAATGCAAAGTAAATCCCGTGACCTTGCCATCTAGCGTGGTGAAGCTGGCTCGGAGCAGCGTTCCGGTGGCCAGGTTGTAAGAAACAAACTCGGTTGCCGCTGACGGCTTAAAGAGTATTCCCGGCGCGCTGTCTAAAATGCGTACCCCATCGAGGCCACGCGGGAACCACACAAACTGATTAATCACCGAGCCGCGGTCAAACTCCAATCGCACATTGACCGCGGCGTCATCCATCGGCTCGGGCGTAGTGCCGATTATGGTGAAGCCTTTGAAGGCGCCATATTTTGCTTCCCAGTTTTTCCACTGCTGCTGCTGTCGCGCGGCGAAGCGTTGCGAGTCCGGGCGGGTGATCATCGCCTCAATCAAGGACTCATAATTCCCCTTGATATAACCGTTGACTAGAGCCGCTGTGCGTGCTTCGAGTTTTTGGCTGCGTTCGGTTGTCGGACTATTGAACAATGCCTCAAGCCCCTTCGCGTCTGCAGCGGCCAGCCGCAGTTGCCCATCCGCGACGCTCGCCGTCAGCTTGCCGCCGGAGGGCAAAAGGTAAGTTCCGGCGAACTTTGTTAGCGCGTCCTCGTTGAGCGAGATCACGGCCGGCGGCATTTGCACCTCGCCGTCGAAGATCAAGCCTACAACCGCGCGGGTAATAATTCCGTTGAACTCTTCGCCGGAGTTATTAATACAGACGCCGATCATTACGCCTGCATCGAGATAGCGAATGAGACTTGCGCCGGTACCCATCGAGGTGCCGCCGCCATGTGAAATCACTTTACCGCGCGGTGAATTTCTCATCGTGCCTTCCACTTCGGCTAGTTCGTAATATTTCTTTTTCGCTGCGGCGGGCAGCACCTGATCGCCAAGCAGCGCTCTGTGCCATTTAAAAAAATCACCCGGCGTTGTCAGGATGCCGCCCGGGCCGGTCCAGAACCACGCGAACCGATCGCGTCCCAGCGGTGAGCCGTTGTCTTCTTCGCCGGCGTATAAATTCGCCACGGTCTTCTGGTTCGCACCGGGAACAGCAAAGCCGCCACCTTGAAACATCGTCGCCGTCATGCCGGCCGGCTGAAAGAGATTCTCATAGACGAACTGCTGATAGGATTGTCCTGAGACTTTTTCAATGATCGCCGCCAGCAGGTTGTAGGCTGCGTTGTTGTACTGGTAGCGCTCGCCCGGTTGAAAATTTAGTGGCGCCTCGAGGATCTGCCTGACGCGCTTGTCGCGATCCGAAAAATCATCTCCCGGACTCATTGTCTGCGAAGGCGTCAGTCCCGACCGGTGCCGGAGCAGGTGGTCCAACGTTATGGCCTGCTTGTCCGCCGGCACATGCTCGAGGTAACTGCCGATTACGTCGGAAGTTTTGAGTTTGCCCATCGCCTCCAGTTTGAAGATAGCCGCGCCGGTAAATTGCTTACCAATCGATCCCGTATCAAACAGCGTGTCCGTTGTGTTGGGGATTTTGTTGGCGCGGTCGGCCATGCCATACGCTTTGTAACTTACGATTCGATCGTCCTTAGCGACCAGGACTGAGCCGGAAAAACCAAATGCCGTCATGCGAGTCAGGTAGTCATTCAGTTTCGCTGCCAGGTCATCTCGGATGACAACTCGGACCGGGGAAGGAGTCGCGGCGTTCGCTTGTTTGACTGGGCCCGCCGAAGTGCCCGGACCCGGGCCGCGCCCAGGCGCATTGCGGCCCGCGCCGCCTGCGTCGCCAGGTCCTTCATTGCGTTCAACGCGCACACCGAGCAAGCCGTAGGGGGCCTGCGGTTCTAACTCGAAAGAGATCACGACTTCGTGCCCGGATTTAGTGAGCGCCAGGATCTGCGCGCTCGTTTGGCCGCTGTCAATAATGCGACGAAGTTCAAAGCTGCCGACGTCGCTTTGGATATCCCGATATCTCTTCATGCGTTCTTCAATCGAAGCATTTTGCAGGGCCGATTTGGCGATGTGCGTGGTGATGAACTCGCGCCAGATGCGTTCATCGCCCGAATTGAAGGCTTGCAAATACTCAGCGATAAGCTTGCCCGCCGGGGTATCCGGCAAGGACGGTGACTGGGCCGAGATAAAAACTGCACTGAGAAGATAGAGAATGATAAAGACAATTGTTTTTGGTCGCATGATCTGATCTCCTGCACTACTAAAAGATCTAAGGTTACGGAGCGGTGACAATAGCAGTGACCTGTGAATATCTAATGAAGATACTGGCAACAGCGACTTGATTGTGCGATAAGCAGTTGTGCTATGGGATCGCTCCGCGACCTAGGGCCAAATGTTTATTAAATTCATGGTGGGGACGAGTATCACGAAGGGCAAACTGCCGGATGAACCTGAAAGTATTGGTGGTTGAAGACGATCGCAAAATCGCCTCGATCACTAAAATGTATTTGGAGCGCGATGGCTATGAAGTTTATCTGGCCGAGACGGGCACACAGGGCTTGCGCCTGGCCCGGGCTCATCGTCCGTATCTGATCATCCTCGACCTGATGCTGCCACAGTTGAATGGCTTAGAGGTTTGCAAGACTTTGCGGGCAGAATCCGACGTTCACATCATCATGCTGACCGCCCGTTCGACCGAAGCTGACAAACTCAGAGGGTTAGATCTGGGAGCCGACGACTATGTCACCAAGCCCTTCAGTCCGAGAGAACTCGCTGCCCGCGTGCGATCTGTGATGCGACGACAAGAAAGAGAAATAGAACAAGAGCCGCCGATTCTGACTGCTCGCGAACTCAAGCTCGATCTCAAAGCGCACGAGGCCTTCGTGAGCGGTCGGCCGCTGGCCCTGACTCCGCGCGAGTTCCGCCTACTCGAGACGTTCATGAAATTTCCTGATCGCACGTTCACCCGTGAAGAGCTGGTCGAGCGTGTCTTCGATCATTCCTACGACGGCTTTGACCGCACCGTGGACGTGCATATCAAAAATCTCCGGCGCAAAATCGAGCCTGACCGGTTGCGGCCAACGTACGTCGTTACCGTGTATGGAGTTGGATACAAACTTCCCTTAAAAGATGAGTAGCCTGTACTTTCGTTTGCTGGTCGTAATCGTCGGCGTGTCGCTGCTGGCGGTGATCATGGTCGCGCTTATCTCCAGCCGCACCACTACAACTGAGTTCCAGCGCTTCGTGAAGAGCGATGACGGTACGGATCTTGGCCGCTTCGCGGGAGAGCTCCAATCGTATTACCAGCAATCCGGAAACTGGGACGGGGTCGCTCCGGTGCTCGATCGCATCAGCCAGCTCTCGGGTAAGCAGTTGGTTTTGACAGGCGCCAGTCAGGTTGTTGTGGCAGTCGCTCCGGCCTCACTGCGAGATTTGCACATTCGTTTCATGCCGAACGGTAATCTCGAGTTGGAACGGCGTCGAGAGTCAGGTGGCAAGTTGCGAGTCGAACAATTTGTGCTGGCGAATCCAACTCACTCCGAATTGCACAATTCGGCGGGCGAGATCGTCGGCAGGTTGTATCTCGTGCCGGTCACTAACGACGAGCTGACGCAGAACGAAAAACGGTTTCTCGGCACGGTCAACAAGTCGCTCTTATTAGCTGGGGCGGCGTCGGCTGCACTCGCGTTGCTCGCTGCCTTTTTTCTCGCCCGGCGTATTCTGCGACCCGTCAACGCGTTGACGTCAGCCGCGCAGCGTATGAAGAGCGGTGACCTTTCGGTCAGAGTACCGGCGCGCGGTGGCGATGAGTTGGCGGAGCTGGCGCGTTCGTTCAACTCGATGGCAGATGCGTTGGTGCACACCGAGGAGTTACGCCGCAACCTTGTCAGTGACGTCGCGCATGAACTACGCACACCGTTGACCAGTATCAGGTGTCAACTGGAAGCAATGCAGGACGGATTAGTTGCCCCGAATCACCAGACGATCAGTGCCATTCACGACGAAGCGATGCAGCTCAACAGGTTAGTTGAAGATCTGCAGGAGTTGGCGCTCGCCGACGCGGCTCAATTTAGTCTTAACCTTCAGGCGATAGCGGTAAAGGACCAGGCTGAACAAGTTTCACGTTCCCTGACCTCGCTCGCTAACGAGCGTGCTGTCGCGATCGAAGTTTGTGTCTCTGACGATCTGCCGCTCGTGATGGCTGATCAGGGTCGGCTGAAACAGATTCTTACGAACTTGCTGCAGAATGCCATCACGCACACAGCCGCCGGCGGCAAGGCCACGTTGTCAGCGCAACTTGATAACAAAAATGAGAATGGAACCAACGTTGTGGGGCGAACATCTCAGGATGACTCCAACTGTTCGTGGCTAGAGGTGCGAGTAGAGGATACCGGCGATGGAATCGCACCTGAACATTTGCCACATATATTCGATCGTTTTTTCCGGACGGATGAATCTCGTAGCCGCGCGACCGGCGGCACGGGCCTGGGACTGGCAATAGTCAAGCAACTGGTAGAACTGCACGGCGGCAGAGTCTGGGCCGAAAGCCAACCGGGGCAGGGAACAATAATCCGCTTTACCTTGCCATCGACTTTGGTTAACTCTCCTTGAGGGTCTCAACTTACCTGGGCGTCTTTCGTGTATGTACATCTCGGAAACGTCCCTCTTCGTATGATGGATGTCTACTATTGACAGTAGTAGACCAGTAGCCTAACCTCGATTGCATGAAAAGCGCCCGGTTCACCCTTCGTGGATTTAAGCGACCGCGAGAAGCGGTTAATTTCGCCCTCGGGAGTCTTGAGCGCGAAGTGATGGAAGAGATTTGGAAGCTACGCGAAGCGAGCGTGCGCGATCTGCATGGGGCTTTTGGCGAGCGGGCTGCGTACACGACCTTGATGACGACCTTGGATCGTCTCTATCGGAAACGGTTGCTCAATCGTCGCAAAGATAGTCGAGCATACATCTACTCCCCGCGCGTTTCACAAACAGAATTTCATCGGATTGTGGCGAAGGAGATCATTGATAGCTTGCTCGGACGCGACGCCGAGCCGGTGCTGGCCTGCATCGTCGAGGCGGTTGGCGAGCGCGACTCAGACCTGCTCAACGAACTGGACCGGCTCCTGAAAGAGAAGCGGCAAGATCTGGTCGGCAAGAAAAAGAGCTAGGACACATGTACGATCTGCTCGGAACCTGTCTCGCGCTCTCGGCGCTTCTAACCATCAACGCACTCGCCTCCCTCGCGGCGGCGGCACTGTGGCGGCTTGTCGCGCGCTTCACCAAGGGCTGGTCTGCCGCCGCGCGTGCGCGGCTCCTGTTCGCGCTCCGTATCTTTCCACCTGCCGCCGCCGCCTGGGGCGTCCTCGCGCTATTTATTCCCGCTTATGTCTTCTACGAGCCTCGCCCGACGATGGAGACCGTCAGCCCGAAACTGGGAGCGCTGGCGCTCGTTTCAGCAGTCGGCCTCGCGCTCGCGCTCTGGCGGGGGCTGGCGGCTTGGCGCACCACCGGCAGTCTCGTCGCCGACTGGATGCAGCACGCTAAGGCCGTGCAGCTCCGCGGCATCAACATCCCTACCTACCGGATAGAACATCGATTCCCGATCATCGCCATCATCGGCGTAGTGCGCCCGCGTTTGTTCATCGCCGAGAGCGTGCTCGAGACGCTGAGCGGCGAGGAGATCGCGGCGGCCATCACGCACGAGGTCGGCCACCTCGAATCTCGTGACAACCTCAAGCGCTGGCTGATGCGCGCCTGCCGTGACGTCTTAACGATTGTTCCTTGTGGCCGCCGCCTCGACCGCGAGTGGGCGGCTGCTGCCGAAGCCGCAGCGGACGAGCACGCGGCGCAGGAGGGAGGATCAAGCGCGGCACTCGATCTGGCCGCGGCTCTCATCCAGATTGCACGCATGATTCCCCGGGGCGTAAAGCCAACGATGCCGGCAGGCGCATTTCTGCTCGGAGACGACCAGGCGGGCGGAATCGAGTCCCGCGTCCGCAGGCTGGCGGAGATCGCGGGGGCGGACACTGGAAGCATTTCACCTTACGCAAAGTTAATGAACGTCGCCACGTGGGCTTGCTTCGGCCTCTTCTTATTCACTGTAACTTTGGGGGCTGCCAGCCCCATCGTCCTGGCGACACTGCACTCGGGTATAGAGCGGATCGTCTCGGCGCTGAGCTGAGGAAAAGTGAAACGCGGTTCACAGAGGACCTGGAGCCGCCTTTATTCGGCGCTGAAATACTATCAGCGATAGTAGATAGAAGCTGTCAGTATGCAGACTTTCGATTACCTGAATCTTTCATCGACATTCGGGCTCATCGCCACCGGGGCGCTTACGCTCAACCTGCTCCTCGGCGTTCTGCTTTCCACCAAATACAGGAGGACGCTGCTCTGGAACAGGCTCCCTCGTTTTGTGCGTTCCGTCGACGTTTACCAGGTCCACAACTACACCGCTTATCTCGCGCTCCTGGTCGCATTCCTCCATCCCGTCCTCATCCTCTTTGATAAGACCGCGAAGTTCAGAGTCATCGACATTGTTTTCCCGCTCAATGCTCCTCATCAAAATTATATTTACACGCTCGGCGCCGTAGCCTTTTACTGCCTTCTGGCCGTGGTGGTCACCTCGACCGTCGTGGTGCGCGAGAAGATCACCAACCGGACGTGGAAGTGGATTCATTTCGCCACCTACGCCGCCGCCGGACTCTTCCTCATTCACGGAATATGGGCAGACCCCAAGCTTGAGGACAGGCCGGTCAACTTTATTGACGTCGAGAAGGTGTTGAGCGAGGCGGGGCTGGTGCTGCTCGCGGGCGCCCTCTTCTTCCGCATGCGTTACGCGAAGCGTAAAAGAGACAGCGAGACGTTTCACTGGCTCAAAGTTTCTAAAGTCCTCACGGAGACGGCCGCCGCGAAGTCGTTCATCTTCGAAGTACCCGGGAGGCTGAAGAATCTCTATAAGTATGCGCCCGGACAGTTCATCACCATCCGCGTGCAGCAGGGAGACTCTTTCGTCAAGCGCTCCTACTCCCTCTCCAGCTCGCCAGATTGGGACAGCTTCCTTCAGATCACGATCAAGCGGCTGGGGCCGATCTCCACTCACCTGCTCGACAATACTAAGGAAGGGGACGAGCTGTTCGTTCTGCCGCCCCAAGGCGCTTTTTTCCGCAAGCCCGGCAAGCACCCGACGCATTACGTGCTCTTCGCCGCCGGGAGCGGGATCACGCCCATCTACTCGATTATAAAAACGCTCTCGCGGACACGCCCGCAGAGCAAGGTCACTTTGATCTACCTCAACCGGAATCTGGCCTCGATCATTTTCAAAGATTCTTTGGAGGCGCTGGAAGGTGAGCACGGAGGGCGGCTGAAAGTCCTCCACATCCTTTCGCAGCCGGAAGGGAGCACGTGGACGGGCCGTAAAGGCCGGCTCGCGGCGACTACTGTGGGCGAGCTGCTCAACGAACTCGTTGATGGCTCACGTCTCAAGGCCGAATACTACGTCTGCGGTCTCATCCCCTTCATCGATCTCGTCGAAGGCGTGCTGCTCTCCAGAAGTGTACCTGCCGAGAAGATACACGCCGAGAGGTTCACCTTCGCGCCCAATGTCGACCTTCCTGTCAGCGATGAAAGAGCTAACGGAGTCTTGGAAGTCGGTGACCCTCTTGAACCCGGCTCTCCCCGGCCACAAAAAATTGTAATCCAGCTAGAAGGTGTGCTACGAGAGATCGACTACGAGGCTAATGAAAGCGTCCTCGACGCCGCGCTCCGGGCGGGCCTCAACCCGCCGTTCGCCTGCCAGGAGGGCGTGTGCGCCAGTTGCAAGGCGGCGCTCAAGGAGGGACGCGTCATGATGCGCAAGTACGAGGCGCTCACCCCGCTCGAGGTGGACCAGAGAAACATCCTGACCTGCACTGCTAAACCGATCTCGGAAGAGACGGTCGTCAGTTTTGACGAGTAAGAGAGCATGGAGAATATGACCGTAATCAGCTCGCGCACCCTGCTGACAGTCGCCTTCGTGCTGACGGCGGGCGCTTTCACTTTCGCGCAGCAGCCGACGCCTTCGCCCTCTCCGACGAAGCCGCCCGTCGTGGGCGGGCCGCCGGGTGGCACGTCCACGCAAGGCGAGGAGCGCCCGAAGCAGGGGTGGAGCTACAACCCGGATGCCGGATTCACTAACCAGAGGGGCGACTTCAAGTGGCTGATCTGGGGCTTCGGCGTACGCCTATTCGACCCGTCGGGCAGAGACACCTGGCGGCGTGTACGCCAAGGGATGGAGTTCGACCTGCCGCGCTTCACTAAGAAGTACCGCGCGGCTTTCATCTACGAGGTGGATTTTACCGACACCAACTTCTTCCGCAACCGCCCGCGGGCGAAGATCTTCGAGAACCTCTTCTTCGCTGTCCAGGACGCCGAAGACCCCGGCAAGTTCCGCATCCTCTTCGG
>JANMKA010000153.1:0-3550 GCA_031371765.1 Blastocatellia bacterium | reverse complement strand
TCCGTCGCTGGCTGCCGGTCCCGACGGCCTGCGCTTTCTCGAACAAGCCACCTGGGGTGCGACCGATGCCGACCTCGCTCATCTGCGCAGCATCGGCATGCTGCCTTATCTGAACGAGCAGTTTAATATTCCGGCGCAGTTTTCAGCGACGCAGTCAGATTATCCGGCCACGCCGCTCTATCCGATTAATCAGCCGAGCCCTTGCGACGCAACCTGCGTCCGGGATAATTACACGCTCTACCCGCTGCAAAAGCAGTTCATGACAAATGCGCTGACGCAGCCGGATCAGTTGCGACAACGCGTCGCGTTTGCGCTGCACCAGTTCATCGTTGTTGGAGGCGCGCAGTTGAATAACAACGAAGCAAGTTGGTACGCGCCGTATCTGCAAACGATAGATCGTAACGCCTTTGGTAACTTCCGCAATTTGCTGTTTGAGATCACGCTCAATCCGGGTATGGGCCAATACCTCGATATGCGTGGCAACTCAGCTGCTAACGGGACGCCAAATGAAAACTACGCGCGCGAGATCATGCAGTTGTTTTCAATAGGCGTAGACACGCTGAACCAGGACGGCACGCCGGTTCTCGACGCGCAGGGCAATCGCGTTTCCAGCTACGACCAAAACACCATTTCCAATCTGGCGCGGATCTTCACTGGTTGGGATCTTGGTCCCAACAAGACTACAAACATTAATGGTGTAGATACGCCGGTCACGAATTATCTCGACCCGATGCCATTGAACGCCAATACAAACAGGTACGACCTGGGTCAGAAGACTTTGTTTGGGGTGAACTTTCCAGCATGTACAACCTCATCGCCGCCCTGTACCGCTACCGCGGCGAAGCAGGCATACAAAGCCGCTGAACTAAACACCGCGATTGACCTGCTGTTCAATCATGCGAACACTGGCCCCTACGTTTGCGCGCAACTGATTCATAACCTTGTGACCAGCAATCCGAGCGCTCCTTACGTTGGCCGTTGCGCGGCGGCGTTTGCGAATAACGGCTCGGGAGTTCGCGGTGATTTAAAGGCGGTCGTCACCGAGATTCTTTTGGATCCCGAAGCTCGCGGCGACGTGAAGAGTGATCCCAATTATGGTCACTTGCGCCAGCCGGTGTTACTGCTGACGCATCTCCTTCGTGCACTCAACGTAACCAGCGATGGCGTTTTGGTGACCAACGTTTCAGGCGCCGGAAGCTTCACCATCCCGATGAACCAGAATGTCTTCAACCCGCCCACGGTGTTCAGTTACTACCCGGCGGATTACGGTCTTCCCGGGACGACGCTCATTGGTCCGGAGTTTGGCATCCTCGATACGTCGACCACCTATGCGCGAACCAACTTCATGAACACGCTGTTATTAGGGAACAGCGGCAATGGCATCGCTGCCAGTCCGCCCAATCGGCCAACCGGTACGCAACTCAATTACTCGTCATATCAAGCTATGGCCGGCAATCCGCAGCAGCTTGTTGACGCGCTAAATGCCAGGCTGATGCACGGGACAATGTCGGCGGCGATGAATGCGAACATCGTAGCCACGGTGACCGCCATAGCGAGCAGCGATCCGGCAGGCCGGACGCGCACTGCCATTTATCTAGTTGCGACTTCAGCGCAATACCAGGTGGAGAGGTAGAACCGATGAACAAATCACGTCGAAAATTTCTGCAAACATCAGCCTGTGGTTTAACTGGAGCTGCAATGATCTCCAGCCTGGGCAAATTCAACCTGGTTAACGCGATGGTCCAGGAACAGCCGGACGTCGCCGCGGAGTACAAAGCGCTGGTCTGCATCTTTCTTAGTGGCGGTTCAGACTGCAACAACATGGTAATCCCCTTCGATGATTTCGCCAGTTACAACACCGCGCGCGGTACATCAGGTCTGGGGCTGCTGCAGTCCCAAATCCAAAACACGAAGATTACTCCGTCAAACACGAGCGGCGTTTCTTATTCTTTCCATCCAAACCTTTCGCCGGAAGCAAACAACGCTGGGCAAGCCAAGGGTTTCATGGATGTTTGGAGCGCCGGCAAACTCGCGGTGCTCTGCAATGTTGGTTCGCTGGTCCGTCCCATCACCCGCGCGCAATACAGCGCGGGAATCGGTCGTCCCTATCAACTGTTTTCACACTCCGACCAGGTGGCCCAGCAGCAAACCTGCGTGGCCAACACTGTAGGACAAACCGGCTGGGGCGGACGAATCGCCGACAAGACGAACGGACTGAATGGGGCTATTGCGTTGCCGATGAATATTTCATTGGCTGGCACAACTTTATTCTCGACAGGAATTAACTCCAGACAATTGGCTTTGGCACCCGCGCCTACGACGTTGGCCAATGTGCTGAATCTGAGTTGGAACGGTCCCAGCAGCGCGAATCCTTTTAATAATGGCAGCAGTTACCGGACGCTGTTAGGACTCGATCAGGGCGCGACGCTGATTAAGGCTTCGACCGATACAACCAGCGCAGCGCTAACGGCCGATGCCGCGTTGAACGCAGCCGGCAATCCAGCGCTCACCGCCGCTTTCCCGACAACCTCGTTGGGAAATCAGTTGGCGCAGATCGCGAAGCTAATAAAGATCAAAGGAACGCTGGGACTTGCGAGCGGCCGCCAGATTTTCTTCTGCACGCTCGGTGGATTTGATACGCACACGAACGAAACTGGCAGCGATCCGACAAATCCTGCGGGTGGTGCTGCACAGTCGGGCACGCAAGGCGGATTGCTTACGCAACTGAGCCAGGCGATGCGCGCTTTCTACGATGAGATGGTGGCGCAGGGACTGAGCAACAACGTCACGACCTTTACGCTGTCTGATTTTGGTCGCACGCTGCAACCTTCCGGAAGCGGCTCCGGCACAGTGGGCTCGGATCACGCTTGGGGCAGTCACGCATTTATCATGGGTGGCGCCGTTCAGGGCGGCGCTTTCTACGGATCAGCCCGACCAGATGGCAGTGGGCTGCCTTACGGTTTTCCGGCGTTGCAGCTCGCCGGTCCGGATGACACCAACAGCAACCGCGGGCAATGGATACCGACGACTTCCATTGATCAATATGCAGCGACGCTGGCCAACTGGTATGGTCTGGCGGTGAGTGATCGGGCGGCAGTGTTTCCAAATCTGGCGACTTTTGCCACACCGACTTTGCCTTTCCTGGGCTGACGAGAAGAAGCGGAGCGATTTCACAAATCAAATTTGTAATGAAGAGGACCGAGGTGGGTCGAACACAATTAGCTTTAGGTGTTCACCCGCGCTCGGCTCTTTTGTGAAGGAAGTGCCGAATAAGTTTGTGGGTCTTGTTTTGAGCCCGCGAAGCGCGGCGAGAGCATAAATTACGTTGAGCTTAAAGCAGAAAATCTTCGCCGCTTTCCTGGTAGGTTCTGGTTTGCTCGGGCTCGTTTGGTTCGACGCAGCGATGCATGTTAGCGCAAAGCACGCCGGCGATATGACGGCCAACCATCTGAGGGCGAAGTTTGCCGCAACGCAAAAAGAAATCCCGGGCGGCCCAGCCTTGCGACAGTTTACCGCGAAGCTGCCGCTGAGTTTCGAGCAGAACGTTGGT
>JANMKA010000147.1:0-23421 GCA_031371765.1 Blastocatellia bacterium | reverse complement strand
AGCGCAAGGACAAGCAGGAAGTGCTGAAGATTCCCCTGCGGTTGGATGAAGTCGTCAGGGAAACGATCGCAACCCTGCAGCCGATCGCGAAAAAACGACGCATCCGTTTGGTGGAACAACCAACTGAACGACTGCCACCGGTTGCTGCCGACAGGAGCATGATTGCGCAAGCAGTCAAGAACCTGGTTAGCAATGCAATCAAGTACAGCCCTGAACGCACTACAGTCACACTCTCAACGGCGCTCGAGGCCGAAACAGTTCGGCTGAGTGTTGAGGATCGCGGTTACGGCATCCCAACTGAAGCAAAAGACAGAGTCTGGGAAAAGTTTTATCGCGTTGTGCGCGAGGGACAGGAAAAGGATGAGGAGTCGACTGGGCTGGGCCTATCGTTTGTGCGTGAAGTCGTCGAACAACACGGCGGCACGGTCGGTTTAGAGTCGGAAGTCGGCCGCGGATCGAAATTCAGTTTCACGCTGCCCAGGCTTTAAACTACGGTTTATTAATTGTTCCCCGACAAGAAGGTGCGCCACAGACGCACCTTTTTTTATTTGAGTGCAACGTCGATTCATAGTCGATGGTGATTTCCTCGCCGGGCCGAATATCACGCAGCGCAATGAACAGGATATGGCCGTAGAGAATCTGCATGAAGGCATTGGGTTCGCATGAGTGATTTATGTAATGCGTGCCGTTGCCGCCCCGGCTGCCGTCCAAGCTCCACCGTTCATTGATGGCACAAATGCGCAGCTTGCGGCGGGAAGCCCGGCGGTTCGCTTCGGCATTTGAGATTCGCTCGCCAGTGTACTCGGCGATTTTTCTTCGGTGCTTGAAGGCAGCAATCGCAAAGCAACCCTTGCCTTCAATCGCAGATTTTTTGATCGCCAGACCTGGCGCCAGACTGAGCTTCATGTAGTTTTTCGAAATTGTAAGACAAACTCATACCATGGGGCTGAACGGCTAAACGTGTAGCGCAAATAGTTCACTAGGATTTGGCGGTAACGGACCATCGCAAACTAACAGTTTGCTTTACATAAGAAAAGGCCGCCCAGATTTGCACCGGGCGGCCAGGACTCGCGCGAGCACAAGTCAGGATTACTTTAACTTGAAACTGCGCGCGATCGAATCTGTTTGGTTGCGGATGCGCGCGAGTTTGTCGCGCAAGCCGGTAAAGCGCAAAGCGTAAATCGTGCGATTGTCGGCCTGCAGATAATAGATGCGGCCCATCATCGGTTTTCCAGCTTTCGTAAACTCGTAGGAAGCAGTCACCCCACCGAGCCGACCGGAGAATGGTTCCTGTTTGCCGCCCACGAATCCCGGAATGTATCTGAGCTTCTGATCCTGATCGCGTAGCGCTACGTCAGCGGGGCTTGTACCGGCGTCAACAATCTCCTTGCGAATCTGGAGGAAACCATCCATCCGATCGCCATAAACAAACTCGGCGCGCTCACGCGACGTATCGGATTCCGAAATCGATTTCCATTGGCTGGAAGGAAGCTCGATCGAGTATTCACCCTGATCGCTGACGAGAGCTTCCTGGGCCAACACGATTACAGCGCTTGCCGCAAGCACGATCAAAACCAGCAGTGCCGTTAGGTGTTTCATTGAGTACATCTCCGCTCTTTCAGTTTATGGAATAGTTAGAGACCTGCAGCAATTCTCAACTATTCGGATGCTACACCCGACTCGCCTCGTTGTCTGCCAGCGCCTGAAACCGGCCGTCAATCAGCCTTTAGCTTCACCGATAATCTCTCGTTGCCGGGCAATGAGCGTGGCCAGACCGTCGGTCGCCAACCCCAGCAGACTGTCCATCTGCGCCCGCGAAAAAGGCTCGCGCTCGGCAGTGCCCTGCACCTCGATGAAACGGCCATCGCCGGTACAAACGACATTCATATCAACTTCCGCCCGCGAGTCTTCATCATACTTCAAGTCAAGCAGCGGCGTGCTTTCCACCACGCCAACGCTGATGGCGGCCACTTCGTTGGTGATGATGTTGCGCTGAATTTTTCCCACCGCCAACAGCCGCTTGACTGCCAGCGCGAAAGCCACGTACGCGCCAGTGATCGCCGCGGTGCGTGTCCCACCGTCAGCCTGCAAGACATCGCAATCAAGCGTAATCGTTCGTTCTCCAAGCAATCGCATATTCGCCGCTGCTCGGATACTGCGGCCGATCAAGCGCTGGATTTCATGTGTGCGTCCGGATGGACCACCACGTCCAATCTCGCGGGAAGTTCGTTGTTGAGTGGCGCGCGGCAGCATCGAATACTCGGCGGTGATCCAACCCTGTCCGCTGTTACGAAGAAAGGGCGGCAACCGCTCATCTATTGAGGCAGAACAGATCACGCGCGTCTGGCCCATCTCGATCAGCACAGAACCTTCCGCATAAGGCAGAAAGCCGGGAGTAATCTTAACTGGCCGCAACTCATTGGCGGCGCGGCCGTCAGTACGTACGTAGCTCATCGTGTCCCCAAACTTCTACAGCTTCCAGCACCGAAGGCGCCGTGCCTAAAAATCTTTCCGCTACTTTGGCAAATCGTTCAGCCGCGTCCGTAACATAAAAGTGATCGAGATCGTCGCAGAGCCGCCGCTCCAGAAGCTCGGTGGTTGTTTGCGTGGCGCGGAGCTGCCTGGATTCCAGCAACGACCTCACTTCCCCGGCAGCAGCTTCGCCGGAATCGATCAGGGGAATGTCGCCGACGGTTTCACTAATCAAATCCCGCAAGATCGGATAGTGAGTGCAACCCAGAACCAGCGCCCCGAGATCTGCTTGCCGCAAATCCTGTAAATATTGTTCAGCAACGGATCGTGCGACATCGCTATTGGCCCAACCTTCTTCTGCCAGCGGTACAAACAAAGGACACGCGCGCTCGATCACTTTCGTCTGTGGATCGATCTGGTTAATTGCTTTCGCGTAAGCGCCACTTTGCACGGTCGCTTCAGTGGCAATTACCGCAATCGTCTTACCGCGGGCGATTTCCACTGCCGCGCGTGCGCCCGGTTCGATTACCCCGACAACCTGAACGTCTACGGCGTTACCAATTGCGGGCAGCGCCAGGGCCGAGGCAGTGTTGCAAGCGACAACCAGCAGCTTGATCCCTTGCGCCTCAAGAAATTTCGCGTTCTCAAGTCCATATCGCTCGACTGTTGCAAGTGATTTTGTGCCATAGGGTACGCGCGCTGTATCCCCAAGGTAAACAAAATGCTCGGCCGGCAAACGTTCGTGCAGGGCGCGGTAAACAGTCAGGCCTCCGACGCCGCTATCGAAGATGCCAATGGGAAGCTGCGGATTTCGGATTTGGGATTGCGGATTGCGGATTGGCAATTCTCAACGTCCAGGATCGTGTTGTTGGGTTAAGCGGGTGTCGGATCGTAAATCCGCAATCCGAATTCAGAAATCCGAAATTCAAAGAATGGTGGAGGCGCCGAGAATTGAACTCGGATCCAAGAGTCAACGCCGAAAAACTCTACATGCTTAGTCACTTCTCTTCTTTCCCCGATTTTCATCGGAAAAACTTTCGCTCAACGCGGAGTAAGTGAAGTAACAAGACCGCCGCGAGAGCTAGTCCGACTTTAATCTCGCGCGAATCCACGGACCGAAGATTCGCGCCAGCTTATCTGAGTGACATCTCCCTCCGCGCGCATAAGCAACTTGCGGTGAGACGCTCACTGCTAATTAGGCAGCGAGAGCCAATTCATTGTTATTGGCAATTGTTTTTTCCCTACGCTTTTTAACGAGCTGCATAAGGTAGCCCGGCATGGCATCCGTCGGTCGCCAGAAACTCCTGTCGAAGCCTGTCGCCCCCGTTCGCGCAGAGATTATAAGGCTTCGAAGTCGGAATGGGAAAAGCAGGCTTATGCGGAACGTTTAAGGTTCTGTTGCGGATCGAAGTCCCAGGCTTACTAGGCTATAATTCTATCTGCTCTTTTCCCCAGTATTGACCGCTGTGGCTACCCACATTGTCGTCGCATGACGGAGTGAGGCACTTTTTCGTCTGAGGCTTATCTCATATGGCTGATAAATTTCCCGGCTCGAAGTTGAAATCATATTCCCCAAAAGCAATCGTTACCGCGCCGCCAGAACAACGGCGACATATTTTGCGCCGGTTTTGGCTTCCCGCAGTTCTGATTCTGGCGCTGGCGGCCGGCGGCTTGACGGGCATCATCGCCGCTTATGAGCTCAACTACTCGCGCGCTGCCAACGAAGTTGCGGCGCTGGCTACTTACCGCCCGAGCGTGGTTACGCGAGTTTACGCCGACGACGGCGAAACTGTGATCGGTGAGTTCGCACTCGAAAAACGAATTCCGCTTAAGTACGAAGAGATTCCGCCGGTGATGAAGAATGCAATCCTCGCCGTCGAGGACGCGCGTTTCTACGATCACGTCGGCATCGATCCGATTCGCATCATTGGCGCAACCTGGAAAAATCTCACCAGCGACAAAGTCGAAGGCGGCTCAACGCTGACGCAGCAGCTCGCAAAGAATCTTTTCCTTTCAAAGGAACAAACGCTCAAACGGAAAATGAATGAGTGGGCGCTGGCTCTTCAAATCGAACGCTATTACACAAAGAACCAGATCATGGAGCTTTATGCCAATCACATTTTTCTTGGCGCTAACGCCTATGGAGTTGAAGCCGGCGCGGAAACATACTTCGGCAAGCAGGCGAAAGACCTGACGATTGGCGAAGCGGCGGTATTGGCAGGCGTGCCCAAGGCGCCGAGTGAGTACTCTCCTACTACCAATCCGACGCGCGCAAAAGAGCGGCGCGATTTGGTGTTGGACTTGATGGCAAAAAATGGTTTCGCAACTCAAGCCGAAGTTGAGGCTGCCAAGGCGAAACCGATTCAGTTGGCCGACACGGCCTATTACGGCTCGCAGCCCAAATCGACTCCTTTCGATTATCCCGTCGAATACGTGCGGCAGGAGCTGGAAGATAAATATACGACGCGCGTCGCCCAGGGTGGTTTGTCCGTCTACACCACCATCAATGTCGCGGCGCAGAAAAAGGCTTACGAAGTTGTGCGCGCCGGGCTGCGCCGTTACGACAAGTCTCATGGTGGCTGGCGCTCTAGCTACCGTTTGATTCCGACTTCGGCGAGCAATGGTCAGCCGACTGCACAGGAGATTGCGAACTACAAAGATCCTGACTGGTACGGAAACGATTTTCAGCAGGACCGCTTTTTGTCCGGCCTTATAAGCAAGGTGGACCACGCCAAAAATGAAGCGACGATCAGGTTTGGTAATTACACCGCTACAGTTGGTCCGGCCGAAATGGGCTGGTCCAAGCGGCAGCCAAAGGATGACCTAAAGCCGGGCTACCTCGCGGAATTTCAAATCAAGGAAGTCGATAAGAAGAGCCGCCGATTGAAGGTGGAGCTGACGCAAGTGCCGGCCGTTGCGGGCGCGATGATGACGCTGAATGCGAAGACCGGCGAAATGGTCACCATGGTTGGTGGTTACGATTTCTACGCCACCAGCAAATTCAATAATGCGACGCAGGCTTATCGCCAAACCGGTTCGGCATTCAAACCGTTCATTTATACCGCCGCCGTTGAGTGGGGCATGACGCCGGACACGACTGTCAGTGGCGCGCCTATTACCGTTGGCAGCTGGCAACCACACAATTACGATGGCTCTTTGGGCAGTGGCGACATGCCGCTGAAGATGGCGCTCGCAAAGTCGATGAACGTTTGCGCCGTCCACCTGCTGCAAACCGTTGGCATTCAGACGGGAGCGCAGATGGTTAGGCGTTTTGGGATCAAGGTGCCGATGGCGCCGTATCTACCGTCGGCGCTGGGCGCCACCGAGGTACCTCTGGACCAGATGGTTTCTGCTTATTCTTCCTTTCCCAACAAAGGCATTCGGGTCGAGCCGCACATGATTCGCCGCGTGCTTGATCGAGACGGCGCCGTGCTCGAAGAGTGGGAGAAGACGACTTACAAAGTCGTCAACGAGTATGTTGCGCTAACAATGGTTTCAATGATGCGTGGCGTAGTTGAATTTGGAACTGCTACTGCGGCTCGTTCGCTTGGGGTGCCGCTCGCAGGCAAGACCGGCACCGTCAACGATCACACCGACGTTTGGTTTATTGGTTACACGCCGACCTACGTGACCGGCGTTTGGATGGGTTACCCCGGCAGGAAAAGGCCGCTGGGAAATGAAATGACTGGCGGCGTCGGCGCGCTTCCCTTCTTCATCGATTTCATGAAGGACTTCTTAAAGGACAAACCCAAAGAAGATTTTCCGAAGCCGACGACGATGCCTGAGGACATGAAGGAACTCTTCCGTCAGCGGCAGCGCGAGCTGCAGGCTGAACGGGCGCAGTTTAATGAAGCCTCTGCGAAGACTGATGAAGATCAAACAACTGCGACGCCCACCACGACTGGCGAGCCAAAGCTCGAGCAGATGACTCTGCCGCCGCCGCCAAAAACCGAAGATGCTCCGCCTCCTCCCCAGCCACGAGCGGAACCTGCAACTCCGCATGTAGACAGTCCGCCGCCGGCGGTAACGCGACCACGCGAAGTAGATCCTACTAAAAAGAAAGGTAAGAAAGGCGGGGATGAACCGCCGGGGTAAAGGATGAAGGCGGAAGGATGAAGGATGAAGCTGGGGCCGATCTATCTAACGCGTTTTGAGTCAGCCCTTCAGTTTTACTGCCTTCACTATTGTGACTAGAATTGCACCGCATATAACCGAATAATTCTTAAGCAAATAGTTTTGTTCTTTCCCCAACTTCTTTTCCATAATGCGATCTCCTTAGCCTTAAGATCGGCTTAAGGGGAGCCGTCGAGAATAGCGGCTTTGTTCTTCTTTCATCCTTCATCCTTCATCCTTCATCCTGCAAAAGCTTCTCAAGCGCATAAGGCAGCATCCGTCGCCACCAGGGCCAGTCGTGATTGACATCTGCTCCCCAAAGATCAAGGGTGTGCGGAATCCCTTTCGCCTCGAGCAGGTCGGCTAGATGCTGGCTACGCTCAGGCGCTTCGTATGATCCTTTGCCGGAAAGAATGTAAATCGCGTCCGCCTTTTGCAGGATTGGCAGATAGTGATCGTCATTCATGTTTGGCAGATAGTCGGCGGGGTTGTTGAAATATACGTTGTCGTCGTAAAAACCTTTCAAGTACGAGCGCACATCATAACTTCCGCTCATCGCAATCACGCCACGAAAGAGATCCGGATGCTTAAAGTATTCGTTCGCGGCCAGAAACGCGCCGAGGCTGGCTCCGGTTGTGAGCGGTTTCGCATCGTCATCGCCGGAATCTTTGCGAATCAACGGCAACACCTCGTCGGTAATGTAGCGATCGAAACGCGTTAACAGTTCGGCTTTCAGGTTTGGCGGCATCTGCTCGTTCAGCAGGCTGTACCGATTGACGCTATTAATCGAGTAGGCGCGGAGACGGCCGGCTTCGATCAGCGGCTTTATCGCATCGACCAAATGAAATCGTTCGTACTCGAGATAGTCGGCGGCGGCGGTGGGAAACATCAAAAGCGTTTGACCGGCGTGACCGTAGGCGACCAGCGGCATTTCCGCGCTCAAGTTTTGACTGTACCAGGATGTTATTCGACGCTCCATACAAACCTTTCGCTGGCGGCGCAACGGCTGCCGTCATCAGTGGATTTGATTTGAGGATTTGCGTGCGAGATATTCTCGCAGTTTGGCGCGTCGCGCAAGTTTGAAGGCGCGCAGAACTCTGCATTTAGGCGGCCCTGGTTCGAAATTGGGCAGAGTAAAGTCCCCTATGCTTAGGCTTAGCGAGGCTTCCTTGACGCTCATGATCTCATCTGTTATAAAAATTTCTTCGCGCTATCACATATATTTTGTCGGTGAGCGCATATTCCGCAGTAGCTCAATGGCAGAGCATCCGGCTGTTAACCGGAGGGTTGTAAGTTCGAATCTTACCTGCGGAGCCAAAATTCCCAATCAAAGGAGGCCACTGCCACAGTGGCCTTTTAGTTTTTGACATAACTTGTGCCGTAACTCCGCTTTGGCCCATTCGGCGATTTTCTTGGTCTGAATTACAGCCATTGATTCCTCCTCCATGGATTCAGTTGAATCGGACCGCCGCCTTCCGTGCAAGCTTCTCAAAGCTGTTCAACGAAAAAGAAAAGGGCGTTACCGTCCTCGCCCGGCAACACCCGTGACTCGCGATCTTTGAGAACGCGAGGGTGCTCTCTTACAAGCACGGCGGACACATTCAGCACGCCTAATTGTCAGTACTTATAGTGTCCACCCCAATTGGAGCTGCAACGGGTCCACCGCTGAAGCATGATCAGGATAGATGAAAGACTTTTTCATTACATCATTTAACAGTTTAGGACCAGTGACGAGAAAGACGTCCCAGGCCCAGCGACCGACATGCGAATGTTGTACGTCATCGACCTTTGCGCGGTAACGGAATTGATTTCCGAAATGATCAGTTCGTTTCGATTCTTTGTAACTAAGCGAAATCGCATCGACGTTTAGTGCAGGTAAAGTATGGATCTCATTGGGCTCGGATATTCCGTTGTGATTAGCATGTGTGAGTATCCTTTTGAGCAACGGAGAGTATTCCGCTTTTAAATTCTCTTCTTAAGGTGGATGCGGAGGCTAGTGAGAGAATTACCGAGGCTGTTTGCTATTGTAGCCGCAACAGGGTTTTGGTGCGCTTTGTCTATCGCTTCAAGTTTTCCATTTGAATCTGAGCGAAAAGTTCCGCCTGGCCCCATATGAAGTGAAGCGACTGTTTTTGCTTCGTCTAAGGAAAGGAAAAGTAGGTATCGCTTACCGATTTCGAAGCAACAACAACCACACGAAGCGACAATGGCTTAACACTCGCGGGCGACGCTACCCAGTCAATTTAAGTCATTACTCCGCCGGAGCACTCATCTGCTTTGTTCGAGTACTTCTCTCCAGAATTGCATTCTACGCAAAGCCGCTTGAGCATTGGTTGCGGCCAGTTCATCACAAACCGTTTGGCTCTCTCCTTATTCAGAGTCTAATGACGCGGTCTGGCCTGCAGCCGTTGGATTATGTCCTCTGCACTCTTTGATCTATGATCCCGGGGTGACGGTAGCATCTGCCATGATCTTTTGGGTTGGTGCACGGGTCAAAGCGCAAGCAACGCCGGCTGTAAAGATCCTCGACGACAAAGCGCTCTCGTTTTTCCAGTAAACACTTCCTCAGGCGAATGGTCGACAACATAAACCACGACTTTGACAGAGAGGCCAGCGGCACGTCTGCTCCGCAGCCCCGGTCGCGGCGTCGCTGGATGCAGTTGGCGCTGATCTGGGGAATCTGGACCTTTGTCGGTCTCGTCTTCACGCTGCAGAGTTACTTCACCTCTTATAGATCTGAACAGCCGATGTCACTCTACGACGCGGCTTACTTACAACTCACCTGGTCCTATCTGTGGGCGCTGGTAACTCCGCTCGTGCTTTGGGCCGCTTCGAAGATTCCAATTGAAAAGAACAATTGGCCGCGCGCCTTGTTGCTTCATGTTCCCATCAGTCTGGGCCTGAGCATGGTCATTACTGCGATTGGCCACATCTTTGTTTGGTTTCACTGGGGTCGAGTGATGGGCCGGCCGTTCTCGTTTGAACGCATGGGCCGCTTTGTCGTCGCCAATTTCAGCGAGGGCATCGGCATCTACATGCTAATCGCTTTGACCAGCTATTCGCTGAACTACTATCGCCGTTATCGCGAATCGCAGTTGAGAACTTTTCAACTCGAGGCCCAGCTCTCGCATGCTCAGTTGCAAGCTCTAAAGATGCAGCTTCATCCTCATTTTCTTTTTAACACCCTCCACTCAATCTCAGCCTTACTGAACAAGGACCCTGAATTAGCTCGCAAGATGATCTCGCGCCTGGGAGATTTTTTGCGGCTCACTCTGGAAAACTCAGGTTCGCAGGAAGTCACGCTCGAACAGGAGATGACCTTTCTCCGCTGCTACCTGGAAATCGAACGCATACGTTTTCAGGATCGTTTAGTTACTCGCCTAGACGTATCCGAACAGACATTGGATGCGAAGGTGCCCAACCTCATCCTCCAGCCCATCGTTGAGAATGCCATCCGCCACGGAATCGCGCCGCGGTCAACCGCCGGCCTCATCGAAATTGATGCGGAACGACTGAATAGCACGCTTCGTATTAAAGTCCGGGACAACGGACCCGGCCTTCCCAGTCATCGGACATCCGAGAATATGTTCAAGAAGGGTCTGGGCCTGGCTAATACAGAAAAGCGGCTGGAACAGTTATACGGCGCAGCACATCTCTTCGATCTAAGCAACCACCCCGAGGGCGGGTTGCTGGTAACTCTGGAAATACCCTTTCATATAGATGGCTCTGCCGCCGGCAACAACGAAGTCGTTTGAGTCTCTAGTCCTTCCCTACTAATACGGAATACGAAAGTTTCTGCCAGAAATCCGGAGGCCGTGGTGTAACCACAACAGGCGAACTGCCAGCGGACGCCGCGCCGCCTTAGCAACCAGGCAAACTATGACGAACTCTCCCATGATTCGTGTTTTGTTGGTGGACGATGAGCCGCTGGCTCGCGAAATGCTGCGCGAAATGCTGCAAAGCGATCCGCAGGTTACCATCGTTGGCGAGTCGGTTAACGGCGTCGAGGCCCTCGCCGCCATTCGCGAACATTCCCCCGATCTACTTTTCCTCGATGTCCAGATGCCCGAGTTGGGCGGCTTTGAAGTACTTTCCGCGCTCGAGAAAGACGAGATACCAAACATTATTTTTGTCACGGCTTACGACCAGTATGCGGTGCGCGCATTTGAAGTCAACGCGCTCGATTATCTACTCAAGCCGTTTGATCAGGAGCGTTTTGATGCTGCCTGGCAACGCGCCAGAGCCCACATTTTGCAAGAGCGCAGCGGCGGTGTAGACCAGCGCATCCTGACTTTGCTGCAGGAGTTGAAAGCCGGCAACAACTATCTGGAACGGTTGGTGATCAAGTCGGCGGGTCGCATCTATTTTTTGGAAACGGGCGAGATTGATTGGATCGAAGCTGAAGGCAACTACGTCTCGGTACACAGCAAAAAGAAATCGCATTTGTTACGCGAGACCATCAGCAGTTTGGAAGCGCAGCTCGATCCCAAGAAGTTTGTGCGCATTCATCGCTCCTCAATCGTTCGCTTGGATCGAATTCAGGAGCTGCAGCCCTGGTTTCACGGAGAGTACCGCATCATCCTGCACGACGGGACTCAACTGATGCTTTCCCGCAACCATCGAGACAAGCTACAGGAAGCTCTCGGCAGGCTTCCCTGAGGGAATTACCCTCAGCTAGAGCCCGCTAGTCACAAGCGACTGCCTTTCCGTCACAAAACCGGCGCCGTTGCGCCAGTCGCCAGTTATAAGTTGTCGCGTCGAACTTATATTGGAATTACTGCCAGGAGGATGTTATGAGCTCAGCCTCAATTTGGAGAAATGACCGGCTGGAATTGTTACCGCCAAACGGCGCCACTGCGCTTGATTCTTCGCGACAAAAAATTACTACGGTCAAACAACTGGCCATCAGGTTGCTGCGCGAAGTGCAAGCCATTCGCGAAGTCGAGGTCAGAAGTCTGGGCGAGGGCGTCGATTTTTACGAAGAAGTTAGTCGCTTTGAAATTGACCTTATCAAGTGCGCCCTGTTGCAAACCTCCGGTCATCAAAGACAGGCAGCGCGCTTGCTGAAACTGAAAGTGACCACGCTAAATTCCAAGATCAAGCATTACAACATTAGCCTTAACGCGTTCTCGGCCGGCGCCCCCGCGGTTGAAACAGCAACGGAATCGGACACGCAGCCGGCATAAATTGTAAGCAGGTCGGGCGATGGCTTTGACACCCAGTCCATTTGTGGGCTGGGTGTTTTTCTTTTGTGAATCGTTCCTCAACCGCGCGGCGCAAAGAATTTTTGCACTAGAGCCTTACTCGGGCGACCATTCCATCCGAAAAACTGGTCGTCATATTCCTCACCCGTGAGTGGTCGAGATCTGAATATCCAATAACCGCAACGCTTCAGTCTGCAGAATCCAATTCGCTGAACCAGAGACGGGGTCTCTTTGCTACGAGTTGGCCGAGGCCTGTGACGAAGTGGCCGATTCGCTATTCGGGGATCAAGGCACGGCCGTTGCACCTTCCGCTACTGCGTTAGTTTGAAACTGAAGTGACGATCATCCGGATTTTTGGAAGGTTGAGATTTGCCAGGGCGACAACATCGCCACTCGAAGCTGCAGCAAATTTGTTGCAAAGGGATCTTTCAAACCGACGCACGAGTACCTCCCCGAGAAGTGTTTTACCAATTTGACAAGGAGATCAACATGCAAAGTTCTCGCAAAGCAACACGGTTCTTAGCGGCGATCATCTTCGCGTTAAGCTGTGTATTTGTGACTCAGGCGCAAGTTACCACTGGGAATGTGCGCGGCGTTGTCACCGATCCGAATGGCGCCGTAGTGCCAAACGCCAAGGTGACGCTTACAAAGTTATCAACCAACAATTCGGCTACCGCTCAGACCTCTGGCTCAGGCCAGTTCGAGTTTAATAATCTCTTGAGCGGCAACGACTACACGGTCACAGTTGAAGCGGCAAGCTTTAAAACTCTGACGCTTACCGACGTTCATGTGAACTTGAACCAGATTACGGATTTGCCGGCGCAACTAACTCTCGGCGCTGTGGGTGAAACAGTAACCATCACCTCTGGCGGTACGGAGCTGGTTGACACGACGACAACTAATCTGTCGAAGAGCTTTAGTGAAAGACAAGTAGTCGAATTAGCGCAGACTAACGTCGGCGGCGCCTTTGGCGGCGGCGTTAACAATCTGGCGCTGATCGCGCCTAACGTGTCCAGTTCGGGCGGCGTCGGCGTTGGTTCCGGCGGTTCAGTCGGCGGCCAGCGTCCGCGCAATAACAACTTCATGATCGACGGCGTCGACAACAACGATAAGTCCGTTACCGGACCAGCGGTGTATGTCTCACCCGAAGTGGTCCAGGAGTTCTCACTGTTGCAGAACCAGTTCTCGGCAGAGTTCGCTCGCTCTAACGGCGGACAGTTCATCACTGTTACCAAGTCCGGAACCAACGACTATCACGGCACGGGTTATGGCTTCATCAGGAATCGTTTCCTGAATGCGCTCGACACCCGCCAAATTGAAGACGGCTTTGTGCGCGAGCGCAACGTTGCCGGCACTCAGTTTTTGCCCCGCTTCGACTTTTTCCGTGGTGGTACAAACTTTGGCGGACCCGTCATCGCGCCGAAATTCGGTGAGGGTGGTCCTTCATGGTGGAAGGGCAAGGATAAACTTTTCTTCTTTGCTTCTTATGAGCGATTGCAAGTCGGAACCGGCGCCGCGCCGGCGGGCATCACTGCCCTGACGGCAAACGCGTTGTCAACGGTTGCTGCGACTCCGGGAGTTTCGGCAGCCAACCTGAGTATCTATCGCCAGTTCGTGCCGATCGCTGCGGTCAACAACTCCGGCACAATTAACTTCTGCCGCGTTCGCCCTGATGCAGATGGCCTGTGTGCGGCTGCGAACGTCGTGGCGCTGCCAATCGGCACGGTGGAGTTGCCACCGCAACCTCAGTTCAACAAACAGAACAACTTCGTACTCAACCTCGACTATACCCAGAGTTCGAAGACGCAGCATCGCGCTCGCTACAACTGGACCGATAACTACGGTGTCGGCCTGGCTGGCTTGCCGATTTTCAACGAGCCGGTGCCTAACAAACAGCGCTTGTTCTCGTATACCTTGCTGCATACCTTCACTTCCAACCTGACGAACGAAACGAGACTCGCCTATCGGCGTACGGACACGTCGTTCCCAGTTACCACCTCGTTCCGCTTCCCAGGTTTGGATACCACTTTCCCGAACCTCGGATTGCTTGACCTCGGCGTGGACATCGGTCCCAACGGAAACTTCCCACAGACCGGTATCGAAAACAATTACCAGGTTGTCGATAACGTTTCCTATCTAATGGGCAATCACTCGTTTAAGTTTGGTGGCGACTTCCGGCAACAAATCTCGCCACAGACTTTCACCCAGCGGGGACGCGGTGACTATCAGTACTCCGAGTCGCAGTACTATTTTTACGACTTGCGACCCGACGTTACTGCTCAGCGCAGTGTTGGTGATGCGGTTTACTACGGTACGCAAAAAATCCTGTACGCCTACGCGCAGGACGACTGGCGCATCCGTCCCAACCTAACTTTGAACCTTGGTGTTAACTACTCGTACCAGGAACCACCGAAGGGGACACAGTTACAGGCGCTCAACGCCATCTCCAGCGTGCCTGGACTAATCGACTTCCATGCGCCGATCGCGCAGAAGAAGAACTTTTCACCCAAGGTAGGCTTCGCCTGGTCACCGGATTACAAGGAAGGGATGTTGGGCCGCGTTCTTGGGTCAGGCGGCAGGAGTTCGATCCGTGCCGGGTTCTCGATGTCTTACGACTACATCTTCGATAACCTTTACATCCTGTCGTTGCCGCCGCAGGCGCAGCAAACGGTAGACACGACGGTTGGGGGCGCTGATGCCGCGGGTAACGCGTTTCTATATACGCCGAATTACCTGGCGAATGGCGGCATCCGTAACGTGCTTGTTCCCGCAGCGACCAGTGCTCTTGCCGCGCGTGGAGCAACCAGCGCCTTCCTCGACGATCAGGAAGTGCCTTACTCCCTGACGTGGACCGCCAGTTTCCAACGTCAATTGGGCCAGAACTGGATGTTCGAAACGCGTTATCTGGGAACTCGAGGCATACACCTCCTGACTCAGAACCGCATCAACCGCCAAGCCAAGGTAGGCAATGGACTTTCCGGTCTGCCAACTTTCCTTTCGCGGCCAAGTCAGGCGCAACTGGATGGGTTGGGTCTTACCCTGACGCAAATCCAGGCGCGCCCGAACTTCGTGCCGGCGTATTTCAACGCTGGCTTCAACAACCCCGGCAGTATTGTTGGTTTTCTTTCGAACGGCAACTCGACTTACCACGCTGCTTCAGCGCAATTAATACGCCGCTTTAGCAACGGAATGCAGTTAACCGCGGCTTACACCTGGAGCCATCTCATCGATGACACAACGGCCGAGGTCAACTCGACAGTCCTTAGTCCACGCCGGGTGGAGGATTTCCAGAACCTGAAAGCTGACCGGGCTGACTCGGCACTTGATCGTCGTCACCGCTTCGTGACTTCGTTCATTTACGAACTGCCCTTCTTCAAGAACGGCACCGGCCTGACCCGAACCCTGCTCGGCGGATTCAACCTCGCCGGCACGTACACGGCGGAATCCGGCGAGAAGGCGACTGTGCTTTCCGGTACCGATTCGAACCTGAACGGCGACGCCGCTCCGGATCGCACGATCAGGAACATTGCCGGAGTGACCGGCACTGGCAGCACCGTGACGGCGCTGAGAAACACTGCAGGTCAGATCGTCGGGTACCTGGCTGACAATCCGAACGCGGAATACATCCGCGCCGGACAGGGAGCCCTTTCTAACTCGGCGCGCAACACCATGCAATTGCCGGGAATCAATAACATTGATTTCTCACTGTTCAAGAACTTCCGCCTGGGAGAGGCTCGCCGGATCCAACTCCGCGCTGACTTCTTCAATGCGTTTAACCATCCACAGTACATACCGGGATCGCCCAATGACATTCAGCCGGTCAACACGACAGGCTTTGGGCAGGTAAACACGGTGACTGCGGGCAATCTCAGTTTGGCTAATCCTGCTCTGGCGACCTTTAACCGGGCCGACAGAGTGTTTCCGAGCAATCCGCGCGTGATTCAACTCGCGCTGCGGTTTGACTTCTAACTCTCCCATCGTTTCGTGGCGGCCACGAAACTTGAAGAGGTGGCGGATTCGTTCCGCCACCTCTCTTTTTTTGCACGCGTCTCCAAGTTATGAAACGCACACCTGGCCCACGCGGTGATGTGCAGACGGATGCAGCGTCAGCCGCGGCGAGCTTACTGCGTTCTCAAGCCGACTAGTCACAAATTCCTGCCCATCCGTCACAAAGCCTGACCCCGAGATCAAGACAGAAGCGTATAACCACGCACGACGAACTCAATGCTGTTCGAAAAGCCGCGACCAAAACCGTCGCCACTTTTCACAGAGCTTCATCGCCATTGCCCACATTAAGTGCTCGGCCCTGAACGAGCCATGAATTACACAGTCGCCATTTCCTGCGATTGCGTCTGGAGGTGTGTCAATGAAGGTGCGCGAAATTTTAGTCAGCGTGGTTCTGTTGTCAGTCGCGCTCAGCACCATAACGGCGAATCCCCTGTCGCTGCCGTCAGACGTTAAAATCTTTCCGCGCGAAACCAAATGTTCGGTCGAGCCCGCTGCTATGCCGCTGGTTTTTGCAGACGACGTCTTCAGCTCAGCCTACTACGACACGCTGGCGATCTTGCGCGCCGGCAACCGCTGCAGCCAATTCTTTGGCGGCACGTCAACAGTCGACATTTTTGATTCGCTGATCGCAAAGATGCACAGGGATTATTTCAAAGCAAACATTGGCATTCGCATGACTGGCCCAACGGAAAACATCCTCAACACCCTGACGAACCGTGGATACCGAATGTTTGAGAAGGTCGAACTCAATGGCAATGGTCCATTCTACCGGGACAAGTATTCCGACTCCGCGCAGCTTTTGCCGGGCATCGGCAGTTATGGACCAGATACTCGGGAAGCGCGGGTGCTGATGCTGTTGCATGAATTGGGCCATACCATCAAGTCGGACGAGGGCAAGTGGCTGCTGCCTAACGATGGCGATGACGAGTCCCTGAGCCGACGCAACTCGATGAAGATCGAAAAGATTTGCGGCGAAGAAATTTCCAACCTCGGCGGGGCTGAAGGTAAAACTGAAGAGACGGCGAAGGCGGGCGAAGCCAGTCATCACTGACGGCGAGCTGCCATGCGCTTTCAGTCCGGTCAACCTCAGCGACAACGATTTAACTGCGAGCCAGGAGCCTTGCTCCGAGTTTGAGTCAAACGTCGCCGACAATGCAGGTAGCGTGTCCTGCACGGCTCGCGTTCGTTAAGGCTATCGGTTCGACCGCGCCTTCCTTTAGTTTACTGTGGTTGCCGGTCTCGCAGGATCGACAGATATGCGCTCCACGGACCAGTCGCTTCGCTGTAAACCTTGGCCATCGTTCGCGCTATCTGGCACACGTGATCCAGGTCATGCACTACCCACGTCGCCAGGAGCTGCCCCAGCGTTACCTCACCGAGCTCAGGATGCAGGCCGCGACGATTCAGGTCTTCGTTTGTCAGATTCATCTGCAACAACGTAGCAAGATTCTTTTGCCGTAACTCGCCAAACGTAACCAACAGTTCACCCAAACTCTGATCATGACTGTCCGTAAGCTGAGCCGTTCGGTCGAAAGACTGGAACGGTCTCGGGTCGTCAACCATGATGTGGCGGAGCCGCGGGATCCAGTCGGTGCGCTCGCCATGAATGAGATGCCCGATCACGTCATAAGGCGACCAGGTACCGTCGCCTTCAGTGGCACGCACCCACTTCTCGGGTAAGCCCGAGAGCAATGCGCTAAGGCCAGCGGGCGTTCGCTCAAGAATCGCCACGGCCTCGTCAAGTTTGGATGGGTCAGCGCTCATCAAAGACATTTTAGTCGCAGAAGATTTCGTAGCGCACGGTTCAGTTGCCTGTTAAGTCTTTTGCTTTGCGGGTCGACGATGACAAAATCACGCAACCTGGCTATTTCCCTTTTCAGTTTTCGGTTTAGTCATCGGTCCTGATACAGGCCGATCACGTTTCCCGCAGGGTCGCGAAATCTTGCCGTTATCTCCGGAGCATCAGCGCCGACCGGCTGGACCAGCTCGCCGCCCTTGGCAATGACCACCTCGAGAGTCACAGACACGCTATCGACCATGATGTAAACGAGCAGGCCCGGTTCTGTTGCCGGCGGCCGGCCTACTACCCAACTGCCGCTGACCTGGCCGGTCGTGTCATCAAACGCGGTGTGACCGTCGCCGCGCTGTTTGAGCTGCCAACCGAAAACGCTGGCATAAAAGCTGGCCGAACGATCGACATCGATAGCCGGTATTTCGAGGTAGCAAATCTTGCCGTTAGATAACGTAGGTGCCATCGGAAAGTCCCTTCAAATAAGAGCGCACTTATTGGTAGTCGAGTAAGAACTCATGAAGCCAGTTGCACCCACCCGTCTACGGATTTAAGCGGCCGGTTATCGACCGCCTCTTCCACCGGGTTAAGAGTTCCGCAATCTCTCCATTTTAGGGTTTAGCCGGCAGCTTTTGCTTGTCGATGGCTTTTGTAACTCTCTCGCACGGGCGGCGGCAAAGCCACTTTGGATAAGAGCGTGAACGGTTGCGTTTAGTCTTCAGGCGGACCTGCCGAACAACCTAACCTCATCGGCATCAGGCGCAAGCTTCACCATTTCCTCAAACCTCAATCCCAACTTCTCAAGAAGTTTCGCCGAACGACCATTATCTGGAGAAGTAATCGCAACTACGCGGCTAAGGCCCAACACCCGGCCGCTATATTCCATAACAGCGGACGCTGCTTCATACGCGTACCCTCTGCCCCAATACGCCGGCAGAAAGGCGAAGCCAACGTCCACATCTTTCAAGGAATCTCTTTTGATGAGTCCACACATTCCAATCGCCAAACCTTCTTCCCTCAATTCGACCAGATAGAGACCAAAGCCGAGCCGCGAATACATTTCCAGCGGCCCTTTAAGAATATAGGCCCGCGCATCTGCGATAGTTCTGACACCCTTATCGCCAATGAACTTCAGCCACGACGGCTCATTCACAAGCTGGAAGACAAACTCAGCATCTTCAAGTGTCAGCCAACGGAGTATTAATCTTTCTGTTTCGAGAATCTTCACATAGATACCGTTCTTCGAAAGTTCCCCCTAGGAAAAACACCGTGTTGCGTTCGGTCACAAATGTGGAAGACACTGCGTCTATGTCCTACCCGCTCAGGGTCACCACCTGGCCGACACGAAGCGCGCCCGCCCGCACCACCGTGCCGTAGACGCCCGCGCAATTCTCGTTCAAACGAACAACAGTCTTCATTACTCTAGAATCTCGTTCGGCTGTATCTGGATCGAAGTTAACCATGACACATCGCTCATCTCTCATATAAGCCTTGACGGCTGCCCCGCTGTTCCCTTCACCAAACACTAATGTCCGGCCCACCCAGCTGTCTTCCAGAAACGGCTTAGCGCTATTTGTTTCGATCACAACGTTTGGTCTAAATCTGCGCAGGTCAAGGTTCCGGCCCGCTTCGCGCTCGATACCATGCACTGTTGCGACACTGATTACCGAAATAGCGGCTTCGTCGAAGATCCCATGCTTGAGATTCATTAATTCGACTTCGCTGCCATGCAGGCTCGAAATTTCCTTGCGTAGTTCGTCGCTGCCGAGTTCGTACTCTTTCCCTTCCGGCGTACGAACGTGTGTTGGGAGTAGCTCGCCATTCTTACTGTTAGTGTTGCTGGCCAGCCCAAATGGTTTATAGCGGAGCAAGTGCGGCAACTTGCTCGCGCTCAGCCAGGGGAACCCACTCCCGTCAGTGAGTCGCCGAAAAGCCAACCTGCGATCACCTTCAATGCCATGCCAGTCGAGCCTTGCGGCATCCAGTGATTCACCGGCCATCGACTTAACCGGATAACGAAAGATGGCGCTAATTCTTCCTAGTTCCATGTCCCTCCCTGCTGACATCGCTTGATGGTCCACTGGTCCGGGCGAGCACGGCATCAACATCCTTAACGAACTCAGGAATGAAGCCAGTAAATTTCTCGTTGTGCCACCACGTCGCGCCGCGCGGGGTATTGAGCACTTCGAAGAGTAGTGCTCCAGCCGTCGCTTCGAAAGTCCCCTGCGGAAAAACACCGCGTTGCGTTCGGTCCCAAATGTGGAAGGATGCCCAGGCGTACTCTTGCAGCATCTGCTCCAGCCTCAACTGATCGGCAGCATCGATGGCGCCCTCACCATGAAGGCCAGCGGTCATCAGCTCCGCGATCTCGCGGTTGCCGGCGATTGCCATGCGGATTACCGTCCATTGCGACATGGTGGAATTGTGTTCGTTGCGCTGCAGCGCGCTCGTGTTTTGTTTGATCTGGAAAGCGACAAAGATCAAAGACAGAATCACAGCCACCGAGGCAACAATTTGCGCGAGATAGGAGAGCTGTTCGAAAGACATGATTTTCAACTCATAGGAAAGTTTGGCGTTAAAAGAATCTTCGCAGGAACGACGCCGCTTGATCCGAGATGCCGACAATCTTATTCGTTGCCTGACGATAGAATTTGAAATTGAGCTCGGTCTCTGGTCGACCGTCGTTCCAGTCGGAAAAACGTTTGAGCTCACTTCGCCCCAGGCGCCGCTTCACGAGTGCCGTACGTCTGACAGTGATGCTCACGCGCGGAGTTTGCCGGGCGATTCCGGATTTCTTTGCGATCGCTTTGGCTGAAGTGACGACACCGCTCGCGATGAAACCCTGGCCGCCTTCGTGCTCGCTCGCGAAGACGAAGATCGTATCGTCTTTCGCGATGTGCTTGCCACCATACATTGTCTTCTGCGCGCTGAACGCGAACGTCTGCGCTCGCGGATCGCTAACCTCGGCTTTGATCGCGAACATCATGTCCTCAACTGACGCTATTAATCTCGGTGGCGGTCTTTCAGCTTTCCTATTAGCTAGATTGCCTCAGCTAAGATCAGGGCGGACTGTCATCCACAATCCAAAGATATAACGTCCGGACCGAACCACTTGCATCAGTAAAGGTTTCGGTCTTAACCGGCGTCCAGTCGCCGATGAAACTGTGAGAAACCACGCGCGTACCAGGTTTGACCTGTCTCTTTATGATTGGCTGAAGCTTTGCTGTTGACCAGTGGATAAGATAAAGCGTTACCACGGTAGCAAGCGAAAGGTCCACGGTCAGGGCATCTTGTACGTTGAAGGTAGCAAGGTGATCGACCCCTGCCTTCGTCGCGTTGGACCGTGACTCGGTCACCCAATATGGTTCTATATCAACGCCTACGCCACGGGCGCCGTATTTCCTGGCCGCAGTGATAACGATGCGGCCATCACCACATCCTAGGTCATAAAGCACATCTCGACTGGTGACGTCCGCGAGCTGGAGCATCCGCTCGACAACATCCTCAGGGGTCGGGACGAATGGAGCAAGAATGTATAGCGGCCCACTCTCGGGGAACGGAAAGCTCACCCCGTCTTTTTCATCTTCAGTTGCCATGACTTAGGTCATTGTCTTTGAGTTGCAGCCGGTATTCTGTTTGATCTGAAAGAACCATGGCAACAATTTGCTCAAGTTTTAAGTTTAGGCGAAGATTTTTCCGTTGCGTACCAAATGCGAGGTGTTGGCGGCAATCAAAGGTACTAAAGGTGTGTAGTCTGCAAGCTGGGCCTTCTCTATGATGTCTCGTGCGAAAACAATTAGTGTGAAAAGGGTGCCTTGCGTATAGAGGCCGCCCAGCCCAAACACCGTTTTGATCTGATGTTCCGCTACAAAGTCCTCCGCCGCAATGATAAGCCGTCCCTGCTGATCCCTGGCGGCCGCGGCTTCACGAACGTAAAAGACGCCGATCAACCCGCCTCCTAATCTCTTTTCGGAAAAGCCGGCGCTATCGACCTTGCTGAGCCATTCCAACTTAACTTCCAACTCCTTCAAGAGGCGTGCAATCATCGGGATGGATTCCACAAACGTGGCCGAGGCCAGGGGCAAAGCGAGGTGATTTGTGGATTGGCGGCGGTCGTTCCAGTCAGGCTGCACCCCACGTGTGCCCAGCAGCGAAAGCACCGGCGTCTCATCCGTAATTTCCGCCGTAATGCCTTTACTGTAAGCCAATTCATCTACGAATTTCTGGTTCGTGGCGGGCAACTTGCGGTAAGGCACCGTGACGAAGCAGCGCGTCAGTACAATGGAATCCGTAAACTCTTCATAGAGAGCCTCGACCAAGCGTTGGGCCGCCGCTTCCATTGAGTCGCATTCGCGCAAAACCACCCGCACCATATCTCGGAACGTCAATAATTCCCGCGATGAATGATCGCCAATCTTGCTCACGTTTCACGTCACTTCGAAGAAACTCCAGTTACAATATTACCTGAACCTGCGTACTGATGGCGCCCAACGGTTGAGTTGACGCGGCGGCGCGCATCAAAGCACCCTCCGCCGCACCAGTCTAGTTGAGAAAAGCGCAACCGCCGCTCGCGTCCAACGAATTGTTGGGCATCGCCGCCCGACACTAAGGTAATTTGTCACCGACAACGAGACCGGCTTTCGTTGCAGATTTATTCCACGAATTAAAAAGATTGCGCGCCACCCCTTCCATCGCCATGCGCTCAACTTCGGCTTGAGGTGCGCGACTCGCGATATCACATTTCGTTCGCCAATCAACAGCATGTTTGGAGGATCGAAGCCAGAAATGATAGCTGTACTTCGGTGGGTCAGGTTGCGGCCCGTCAAGCGTAACCCACTCACCAGTGTCACCGTCCATGACGGCATCAGAGTCCGCTGCCTTATCGACAACGATAAATCCCAGATTCGCCAATGCGTCTTTGAGATGGGAATGAAGGCGGGCCAGTGCGGCAGCGCCCTGCGCATTCAATTCGTAGTCTCTCTCGGTTTGCAGGAAGATTCGTCCCACCCGATAAAGATTTGCGTCGTTCGTTGACGACGCGGAACGGCTAGGCCATGCAATAACTCCAATTGCAATAGCAACAAGCAAACTCTTCGCGATCTTCGATCTCATCATTAAGAGTAGATGCCCAACGCTGGGCATCAGCGGCGCGCGCGAACCGCAGCCGGAGACAAGCCTTGCATGAGAGAGAAGCTAATTGTGCGTCTGCTGCATGCCATTGTTAGGCCTTCGGCGGAACGTGCATGGAGCCTTAGACCGTTTTCGCGTCGCGTGCGACCTGGAGCGTGTCGAGGTATTGTTGGAACTTAACGGCCCGGCCGTCGCGGATCGTCCAGACGTGGGCGACCTGTGCTTTGCGTTCCTCAGCTTGCCCGTGAAATCTGAAGTAATAGTAGCCGAGAGCCACAACTCTCTCGCCGCCGTTGCACTCAAAGATCTCGTCCGTGTCAAAGACGAGTTTGGCAAAACCCGCCGTTAAGCGTTCGAAAACGCCTGAGCGCACCTCGGCTATTCCGTGATAAGGGCTGCGGTCCGCCAACGGCGAATTGTCAGCCACGACCCAGACAATGTCGTCAGCCAAATACGACATCACTGCTTCGTAGTCGCGTTCGCCTAAACGTGCGTAGAGTGTTTCAATATCTGCGATCATATTCATTCTCGATAGCATAACTTGGATAAAGTTTTCGTGCGAACGTCAAAGAATCAATTAACCGAACTCCTGGCAGGCATAAGGCCTAACGCTGGCCTTTGTATGTTGGCGTTCGATCAGCATTCGAGCTGAAGGAACAAGGCTACCTGAGTCACAAAAAAGTTCTTGACTCGTCAGCCTCAGAT
>JANMKA010000141.1:0-4868 GCA_031371765.1 Blastocatellia bacterium | reverse complement strand
CTCGTCAGTCGTTTACTTGGCGGTGGCGCGCGCTCCGCGGGAAATTCTTCTTTAACCATTGGCGTTTTCCTGACGCTTCTGGTGGCTGCCCTGGATCTCGGCGTGCTCCCAGGACTCACCGGATTGACGATCGGCAAGTGGGCTACTGGCCTGCGCATCAGGCAAAGCAACGGGATGGAGTTAGGAATTGGGCGCGCTTTTTTGCGGCACTTCGTTGGCTATCCTTTGTCGGCGTTAACGCTCGGCCTGGGGTTTGTGATTGCGGCCTTCAACGCGCGCGGCCGCGGTTTACATGATCTGATCGCGGGCACAATTGTCGTGCGCGAAGGATCCGTTATAGTTGAGAATCGGCACCGCCGATGAATAGATAAGTTTCAAAGACCAAGGACCAAAGACCAAAGCTTAAAGACCAAAACCCAAGTCCAAAGCCCGCTAATTACTAATGCCTGAGTTAATAGTGAAATACCCCGACCGCGCTCCGGATCGTTTTCCGCTGGGGCGATTGCGAATCACCCTGGGCCGTTCCGCGCGCAACGATCTGTGCATTCCCGATCCGTTTGCTTCGCGCGTTCACGCTGAAGTGCGACGCGAGGGCGAGGAGTATTTTCTTCAGGACTTGGGTTCAGCGAACGGCACGCTTTACAACGGTGGCACGGTTGAAGGCACGGTGCCGTTAACGGCCGGCGGGCGCATTCAAATCGGCGAGACGGAAATCGTTTTTGACGACGGCACGTACAACTCGGGCATGGGCGCCACCATGATCACCGACAACCACACGCCTTTGCCCGAAGCGACTATTGCACTTCCTTCCGGTGACCGCACGACGTCGGGCTTGCTGGAAGCGATTGAAGGGGCGCGCACCAAACCGGAAGAAATCGCCGCCGCGCGTGTCGAACGCGAAGGCGACCTGCTGGCCCTGATCAGCAAAGTGGGAGTCACGTTGCTGGCGGCCACCACTCTTAGCGAAACGCTCGAACAAATAGTCTCACTCGTGTTTGAAGCAGTGCCTGCGGATCGTTGCCTGTTAATGATGCGCGACGAAGGCAGCGACGAGATGAAAGTAGCTGTAGCGCGCTTGCGCGATCGCATCGGCGAGGTCGGAGAGATTCGCGTCAGCCGCAATGTGATGGATGAAGTGATCATGCGCGGCAAGTCGGTGCTCACCTCCGATGCGCAGCACGATCCTCGTTTCGCCAGTGGCACCATGGTGTTACAGGGCGTCAGGTCAGTGCTCGCTGTGCCGCTCGGCGTTTCCGAAAAGGTTTTTGGCATCATCTATGCCGATTCACCCATCGCTGAAGGCCGGTTCACCGAAGACCATCTGAAAGTTTTGACGACGCTGGCTTCCGTCGCTGCGATTCGCGTTGAGAATGCGCGCCTCGGTGAAGCCCGATTGCAACAGGAGCGGCTCGAACGCGAACTACAACTTGCTATGGAGATTCAGCAGCGCTTTCAACCGACCGCGCCGCCGATATTGTTTGGCTATGAGCTGCAAGGGATTAGTTTTCCCTGCTACGAAATTGGCGGTGATTACTACGACTTCATTAAACGCGAAGATGGACGGTTGGTAATTGCGCTGGGCGACGTCTCGGGCAAGGGAACTGCGGCCGCTTTACTGATGTCATCGCTGCATGCGGCGATTCATGCGCAAACCGGTTCGCACGACACGCTGGTGGAAACGATCTCCGCAGTCAATCGTTATTTGGCTGACAACATCCCACCGAATCGGTTTGTCACGCTCTTTTACGCTGAGCTGGATCCGGAATCGGGCGCTTTGTCTTTCCTCAACGCCGGTCACAATCCCCCGCTGATCGTCCATGCCGCCGGCACTGTCGAACAGTTGGCTTCAGGTGGTTTGCCTCTGGGAATTAAACGAGACGCGGAATATCGCGAAGGCCGCACACAGTTGCAACTAGGCGACGTGCTGGTGATTTATTCGGATGGAGTGACGGAAGCAGCCAGCCCGAGCGGAGAAGAGTTTGGACCAACCCGGCTCTATGAAACGGTCTCTCGCAACGTCGATGCTTCAGCAGCAGGAATTCGCGATCGCATCGAATCGGCGTTAACTAAGTTCTCACAAGGTACGCAGGCCGCCGACGACATCACGCTAGTCATCGTCAAGCGCCAGACTGAAGCCAGGCGCTCAGCCGCGAGCAGTGGTTCGGTGGCGCCGGTTATTCGCTAATAAACACTCTAACTGGTCACGCACTGTGTTTGCCGGGCAGCAGCGCGTCGAATGGCAAGTCTTGCGGCCCATTCTCGTTACAAAACGCAAACGTCGCTTTCTTGCCATTGTCGTTCAGTTCATACATCGCCACGCCTGCATATTCACCGCGCGCGTTAAGGATGTAGAACCGGACGTAAAAGTTGGGGTTGCCGTCGCGCTTGAGCAAGCGCTTTTCGTAAGTGTTCGCCTTGATTCTTCTGAGCGCTTCCATCCCCGCATCTTTGGGGTGTTTGCCGCGCCGCATTTCTTCAACGATCAGAAATGAGCAAAGACCGAACAAGTTTGCTTCACCGCGGCCAGTCGATCCAGCAGCGCCAACTGCTCCATCAACATACAAACCGGCGCCAAGAATGGGCGAGTCGCCGACGCGTCCCGGCATCTTCCACGACAAGCCGCTGGTAGTAGTAACGCCGGAAATCTCGCCCTTTGAATTAATGCCGTTGCAGTTGATGGTGCCGTGCAGGTTCTCTTCACGGATGCGGCCCTCGGCCAGCATTTCCAAAGTCGCTCGTCGTCCCGCTTCCGCTCGCTTCTTCGGATCGAGATAATGATCGGGATCGACCTTCCGTTTCCATTCCAACCACTTGCGCCGCGAGTTCTCGGTATTCAGATCGTCCTCAATCTTGAAACCCATGTTGCGGGCAAAATCCTGCGCGCCTTTGCCGACCAGCAGATGGTGGTCCGTGTTCTCCAGCACCGCTTTCGCAACCAGCGATGGCGTGCGCACGCCTTCAAGCGCGGCCACACCGCCGGCGCGTTTTTTCGGGCCATGCATGCAACACGAATCGAGCTGCACCACGCCATCGGCGTTCGGCTGCCCGCCATACCCAACACTGTCGTCGAGCGGATCGAGTTCGACGATGTTGACTCCGGCGATCACCGCGTCGAGCACATCGGCCCCTTGGGTGATCATTGCGAACGCTTTCTGCACTGCCGTTACCTCACCACCGTTTTTGTAAACGTTGCCGTTGGAGGAAGCGATGACGAGCGGTTTGATTCCGCTCTGCGAAATGTTAGGGAAGCCGCTTACGGAAGAATTTGCAGCGGCCAGGGTTAAGCCGGCCGCTCCGGTGGTGCGAATGAAGTCGCGTCGCTTGAGCTTTTTCATAAGAGTTCCAAACTCTCCTTGATTCTTTCCGCAGTCTTTGGTCCGATGCCGTCGACCACGTCCAAGCCGCCGCCGGCCACAAATTTCTTTAGCTCCTTGAGCGACGACACTTTGAATTTCTGATGCAGCATTGCGGCAGTCTTGGGACCAACGCCCGGCAGTTCCAAGAGATCGAGAACAGTTTCCGGAGTTTCCGCGGTTAGTCTTTCCCAGGCAGCGAAAGTTCCGCGTTCAAGAAGGTCGATAATCTTTTGCGCGATAGCCTTGCCGACGCCGGGAATTGATTGTAAGCCAGCGACGCCTTCTTCTTTGGCGATTTGTTTCAATGGCGTGGGCCAGGTTTCGAGGGCCTCGGCGGCGTTGCGATAAGAACGCAAGCGAAACGGATCGTCGCCGCGAATCTCCATCAACGCGGCGAGTCGATAAAACCTGCGGGCAATAGCTTCGTTATTCACACCAATTCTAAGGCAGGCCAAAATCCGAACGGATTGTTTAGTCTACACCGGCGTCGCCCATTAATAAAAGAATGTGGGGTGGCTTAGGGCGGCAACAAAGCATCGAGAGACTTGAGCAACTCTTGTCCACGCAATAGGGGTTGTTTCTTCTTCCGTTGTCCCAGCGAAACAATCTTCGCGTCCGGGCCAATCAGCAGCGTGGTAGGAAACGAGTGGATGCGATAGCGATTTTGAAGTTGGTCAATACTGTCGTTGGTGGCCTGCATCCACAGCAAACCATTCTTCTTCAGCCATGGCTTGATCATTAAATAGTCGGGGTCATTGTTCATGCCCAGAATCTCGAAACCGCGAGCTTGAAATCGTGAGTAAGCAGCCTTTTGATAAGGCAGCTCCCGGCGGCATGGGCCACACCACATCGCCCAAAAATCTATCAACACATATTTGCCGCGAAACTCGGAGAGCTTGTGCTTCTTCCCCTCAAAATCTGAGAAGGTGAAGTCCGGCAGCTCGGCGCCCACCACGAGCTCGACGCGCTTGTAGTCTGAGGCCGGATGTTCGCGCATGACTATCTGATTCTTTTCAAGATCCACCTTCTTGGTGGAAAAATACTCGTTACCGACCCGAAAGACGACCGTTTCTTCATGCGCCTCAGCCGCCTCTGGAGAAAAATGGTCAAGATCAATTGCGCCGTCGCCATCGCTGTCGATGCCCAGCCAACCGTTGCTGATAGTTATCTTCTTTGACTGCGCGTTAAAGCCATACTCGACCAGCCTAGGTTTTCCTTTGAGGTCCACCTTGCCCCTGGCAAAGGCCTCTTTTGACTGCAGCAGTAACGTCTCGCCTTCCTTGAGGTCTTCCCACTCCACGCCTTTGAAGTACTTAACGACGATGGGATAACTCTTGAAAAGCGGGTTCTTAAACGGCAATTCAATGGTGGCCTGGAAAATATAGGAGTTACCTTCCTCATCGTGAACTAGCTGAAACCTTTCACTGTCGGCCATCGTGCCGTCCAGATCGATATCCGCGTAGAGCACGGGCGGCTCATCTTCCCGTTCGAGCAGCTGCGTCAGTATTGCGG
>JANMKA010000132.1:0-9927 GCA_031371765.1 Blastocatellia bacterium | reverse complement strand
TTCGGATCTCGGTCTGAACCCTTCAAACGACGGCAAGCTGGTGCGCATTCCCATTCCGCCGCTGACCGAAGAGCGCCGCAAGCAACTGGCGAAACAAGTCCACGAAATCGCCGAGGATCATCGCACCGCCGTTCGCAACATTCGCCGCGACGCCAACGAACGACTAAAGAAAATGCTGAAAGATAAGACGATCTCCGAAGACAACGAACGCGATGGCCTGGAAGAAGTGCAGAAACTTACCAACAGCTACACGGCCCGGATTGACGATCTTACCAAGTCAAAAGAGATTGACATCACCAGCGTATAGCGCGCACAACACCTTCCCAAAATAAAGAGGCCGCCTGAGTTAGGCGGCCTCTATTTTTTTGCTGAAATGCGCGGACTAGTTTGGCATCGCAAACACATCATCGCCGATTGGTTGATTGATCTTCGCGTCTTTCACTTTGAATTCAGCAAAGAAGGCGCCCTGCGGCATCTCCAAACGCTGCGTGAACTCAAACGGGATCATCACACCATCAACATCCTTCAGCTTCTTGTTCTCGGTGCCAAACTTGTATCCATTGTAGGGAATCAGGAATTTGACTACGCGACCGTTGGTTGGATCGACATAAAAGTTAGTGAGGTTGCCCTCGGCGTCGGCAATGCTAAACCCGCGCAGCTTTTTCTCGTCGGGAATTGCGGCGACGACATAACCAGGCTGGTCGAATTTACCCAGTAGCGGCAAGCCAAACTTACTAGCCGGCGGGAAGTCAACGCCCGGCAGCGAACTATAAGACCGCTGGCCGTCGTAAATCGTCTTGAAACTAACGGCTGGTCGCGCGTCAATTTCCATCCGCACCTTCTCGCCGGCTAGCACAATAATGAAGCCGCCGGGAATTGATTGGGTGGAGTTTGGCGCGTAGAGATCGACCGAGCCGCGCAGCACCATGCTCTTCATATTTCTATACTTGTCGCCGCCCTGCGCTGCCAGAGCCGCACGCGCGAGATCGTTGGGCGTACTTGACGCCGTGATAGCCAAAGCCGGAGCGGCTGGAGCGCCGTTACCCGCCTTCGCAGTAGTTTCGGTTTGGGCGACGGCAGACGCTGCGGCCACAAACACCAGCGAGACAAGCGAGAGCGAAATGGACAAGATTTTTTTCATGGTCGTAGTCCTTTTAGATCGATTGAACGAACAATGCCCGGCGACCTTAGCCGCCCGATTACCTGCCGTCGTTAGAAGTTAAAGCGAATTTGCGCGGTCACTCTGCGGTTTCCCGCTCCACCGCCACCACCACCACCGCCACCGCCGCCCGGACCAAAGCCACCAAAGCCGCCGTTCAGAGCGAGACTTTGACCAAAGAATGGTGAAGATAAGTTGCCGACTGGCGGCGACAGATTGACGTGATTGAATAGGTTTTGGACGTTCAGCGAAAACTGCATGCTGTATCGCTTCGCCTCGGCTGAGCCGCCACCGCTGACTGGACCACCGATACTGGCCAGACCGCCGCCGCCGCCGCCGCGAGCGCCACCGCCGCCGCCGCCGACACCAGGAATCTGCGGGATGCCAACTCCGCCGCCACCGCCTCTAGCATCGCCACCACCGCCGCCGCGACCGGCAGCGCCGGGCTGCCGCCCTTCAGTGCGGTTCGTCGCCGAAGCTGTATGAATGGTGCCAAAGTTCCAGGTCTTGCTAATGCGCATGTTCACCGAAAGGAATGCCGGTCCGGCGCCAAAGTTGCGCGGGATCAAGGCTTCGCCGGCAGCCGGACGCAGGTTGAAATTTCCATAGGGAGTGCAAACGATATTCGCCGGAGGAGCGGCACAATTCGTTCCCGACGGAGCGAACGATGGTCGCTCAGTAAATACGCGGTCGCCGTTTGTATCCTGGCCAGTCGTGATGTTGAAAGGCCGTCCGGTACTCGCGATGATGAACGGATTCAAACTTACCTGCCACCAGGGCAAATTGATCGTACCGGCAAATGTGAATCTATGCCGAACGTCGAACGTTGCGCGCCCGTACTCGCCGGTCAGGTCGTACGAGTTTGCCGGGAACGAACCGGCGCCATCGGTATCGTTGCTGGTTTTGCTCAACACATAACTCGAAAAGAAAGTTATGGCGCGGCTAAAGCGATTATTGAAACCGATAAACAACTGGTTCTGATCAAAACGGCCGCTCGATTCATACTGATAAATGTCGCCCACATTTCCCAAGGGGCGAGTGCCCGTTCCCGGCACCGGCGCGTTGATATCGCGCGCGCGTAGGACGTGTTGAATATGAATGCTGAATACGCCAGCGAAAAGCGTGAAACGATACGGCAGTTGGCGTTCAACCTGTCCGCCTCCAAGGTAGACAACGGGAGCGCGCAGATCGTCAGCCACGCGCCAGGTAATGGTGCGTGGTATCGCGGTCAGACTGCTTGCCGATGGAATGTTCGGAAACGAATCCAGAGGCGATCCGGCCGGGTCAACGAACACTCCGCTTGCGTTATACAGCGGCACTTCGCTAACGAAGAACTGCTGCTGAGTTACGCCGTTGAAGCGATTAGCTTGCAGCGTCTGCCCTTCACCGAACCGGTTATAGAAGACGCCGCCACCAGCACGAATCACCATTTGCGGCGGCTTGGTGCTGTTGGCCGCGCCCGGCGACCAGGCCACTGCGAGGCGCGGCGCAAAGTTAAAGTTGCTGCTGATGTTCGACTGGTTCTCGTAACGCAAACCAAAGCTGAAAGTCAGGTTCGGCCGTACCCGCCAGTCATCCTGGGCGTACACGCCAAAATCTATCTGTGAAACGCTCGCCTGCGGATTTCCATTGGCGATGTTGAACTGCGAAGCACCGCCGCCGCGCCGGCGCACTTCCAACGCCGACAGGTTGTAAGGCGCACTGCTGAACAAAAGCGTGCGGCGATATCGCTCAAGACTGTCGGCGAAAACCGGCTGGCTGAAAATCGGATTGTTGCTTGCGTCCAACGCCGGCACCAAGCCACCGGTGAAGGTATATGAACCGCCGAAATTATTGGGATTGATGTCGGTGATCGAAACGCCGCGCAAGCGGGCCCCAAATTTCAAGGCGTGGGTGCCGCGCTGCCAGGCAAGAAAATTTGTTAACTCCCAGCGGTTCTCGGTGTTCGTTACCAGGCCCACTTGCGAACCACCGCTGATGAACGAGCTGCTGACGTTGAGGGTTGGTCGCGTTATGTCACCAATGCTTTCAGAACGCTGCCGGGTGAATTGAAACCGCGTTTCGTCAATCATCGCGGCATTCAAAACCGCAGTTTCGGTGAGCTGAATGTTGTGTTGCGTGGAAGCCGTGGTGTAAGCGCGCTCGGGCAACGAAAAACCGCCGACGCCGTTGTTGTCGATGCTGGAATGATTAAAGCTGTAGCGCATTATCAGCGTGTTGTTGGTATTGAGCTGATAGTCCAGGCGCGGGCTAAAGGTCAGGGTGCGGCGCGGCACGACCACACCAAAACCAAGCTGTAAAGGACGCAGGTTCGGATCAAGCACGGTGGCGGTAACCAACTCGTTGTCGTCAGTCTCACGCCGTTCGAAATCGAGAAAATACGAAGCCTTCTTCTTAATTAACGGACCGCCCAGGTTGCCGCCATACTGCCGCTGCTGGAAAGGCGTGCGCCGCGCTGAGAAGGGATTTCGCGAGTTGAAACTCTCGTCCTGAAAACTAAAAGAGAGGCTGCCACGCGTTTTGTCGGTGCCGGGCCGCGTAAGAATGTCGATTCTGCCCGACGGCTGATCGTTTTCAGCGGCGAAGGGATTCTGGTTGATGCGGATTTCGCGGATCGATTCTTTCGGCGGCAAACGTCCGCCGGAAAAACCGTCGACGAATATCTGTCCGCCGTTTGGTCCCACTGAGGGACCAGCGAGCGCCTGCAAAGCCGCAGCCAGTTCGTCAGGGTCGTCAGGCAAGGCATCGAGATCTTTGCCGGTGATCAAAGTTTGATTGGCGTTGCTGGTTGAATCGGTGCTCAACGGCGTCTCGGCAGCGATCGTCACTTTTTGTTCTTCGATCGTGACTTTCAAAGTGAGATCCAGCGTCTGGCGTTGCCCGGCGCCAATATCAACTTCGGTCTCATCAGAAACGGCAAAGCCGGTCGCCGTAACTTTCACGAAGTACTTTCCCGGAGCCAGGCCGCTAATCGTATAAGCGCCTTCGCCGTTAGTGACTGCGGTCTTTTCGGCACCCGCCGCGTCCGTAACACTTACGGTAGCGCCGACGATGGTCGCGCCTAGTTCATCCGAAACCACCCCGCGCAAGGTGCCACGCGCCTGTTGGCCAAAAGCGAGCACTGCAGAGAAAACTACAATTAGTAAGGCGCTAAGAGTCGCGCGCAAAAAATTACCGGAGACGTTCATAATTTAGGACCTATGGATCTGCAAACTCTTGAAAAGATTTTTAAACTATGGCAAGCCGATGCCGAACTGAATACCACTGCCCAACCCCGCTGACGGATTTGGCGCCGCTGGCCCGGCAGCCTGCTGTCGTGCTGCCATCATGTTGAGTAACGTATCGGCGCCGGAAATAACGCTGATCGCGGTCAAGCGAGTCGGGTCCGCGCCCTTAGTGCTGGACACGATGATCGTGTCGCCTACTTTGACATCCGCAATTGCAATGGTCGGCAAGCGTTCGAGCATGTCCTGAATATTCATGCCGCCACCACGGCCACCCATGCCACCGCCCGCGCCTGGGCCGCCGCCTGGCCTGGCTCCTGCGGGTGGACCACCTTGACCGCCGTTTGGCCGGTTGCCACCGCCTGCGGGTGGTTGACCGCCGGCGCCATTTGCGCCCGGGCCGCGTCCCATCATTGACATGCCGCCCATTTCCGCAGCCGAGGGGAAGCGGCGCAAAACTGCGTCCTGCTTAACAACGATAGTCAGTGGCTGCTTCGTCTGCAGGTCATTGATTTTTACTTCACCAGTTGCAATGTCAACAGCCGTAACGACGCCGGCCACATTTCGGAACGCGCCCGTCACGACCTTCTCGGGCGTGAAAGACAAACCATCAGCGCTGCGTTCGCCGAGCGCGCGCAGTTGATCGCCAACCTTGAGCTCGGCAAATTCCGCCGGCTTGGCGTCAGCAAATTTGATCGAGTCAGGAGCATAACGGCGCATTTCCACTTTATCTGAAACTGGAATAACTACTGACTGCTGGCCCGTCAGCGATCGGCTCGAGATAGTTATCTCTTTGGTTTCAGGTTTGACGGCTGTGATGATGCCCAGCAAGCCGCGACGCTTCCATTCCGCGCGTTCGGCCTCTTGCTTCTTGGCGATGTCCACCTTGTTCATCACGATCAGGGCCCGGGCCGGAATCAACTTGTGATCGTCAGATACTTTGCCACGCGCCCAAACGCGATCGCCTTCACCAACATCGGTAAAGGCAATCTTCGTTGCGTTGGTCAAGGTTTTTTCCCCGGGAGCCAAACGCAGGTAAGCAGTCGCGTCGTTTAGAGCGACTGTCACCAGCGAACCGGCGTCGGTCTTAATGATTAGCTGATGGCCAGCGGCGTCAATCACCTTCACTTCACCGATCGCGCCGTTGGGCGTTATGGCCGCATCGCCTGCTTGTGGGGCAGCGGCGGCAGGGGTGGTGGTGGCCTGCGCGTTAGCGGCAGGACCGGCGATCACTAAAAGCTGTATCAGCGCGAATGCGATAAAAAGCGCCTTCATTACTCCTCCAGGTTTGCTTTGAGAACAGCGCGATAGATAATTCAAACAAATGCAGGGGATGGACGCCTGAAATTCGCGCTGTCAAATGTGTTACGCATAAAACTGAATGATTGTTCTACTTATGTTCCTGCAGCCGAACCACTCGAATGCTTACATAATTAGGATAGACACCGGTTTGTCTCGAGCGGTTACAAGTTACCCTTACTTTTCTCCACCAGCGAAACCAGCCAGGTAACCAAGCCCTGGGAACCGCGCCTAAATCCAGACTGATCCGGGCATGGTAGTCCATCATAGTCACGCCCCGTGTTCGAAAAAGTTGCACAAATCGCGCACTTCGGCACCGGGGAAAGCTTTTGATGCACGAGAAGTCGGATTCGTTGATATTTTTTCGGGTCTGGTGGCATAGACACCTATCCGTTTGCTTTGCGATTGAAGCCAACTTTGTAACGAGCCGTGAGAGCAAGGCCAAGGCTGGTAACCAGAATCAGGGTAACGATGAAAGGCCAAATGTATGGCAGCGAGGAAAGCGTGATCCAAAAGACCGTGCCAGACAGCAGCGCGACCGCCTCGGAATTCCTGCCCAGCCTGAGAAACTTTCGCTGCAGCCAACGGCCGGTGGCGGCGTAAATCATGACGCGTCCAAAAAGAGCGGCAATTAAAATCAACAACAGCGCCATCAGTCCAACCAGAGCGCTGACTGGGGCCGGCAGGTAACGCAGTGCCGATGGCACGCCCACGCCGATTACCAGCACGCCAATGAATCCGATCAGCGCAACTCGCAGACTGGTAAGTTGCAGTCGCGCGATGCCGCGACTGATGGTGCCCGGCATGGCCGCGGTCAGGGCGAGCGACACGATGAACCAGAACAGCACCGCCAGCAGGCGAAAACCGACATACGCGGCCGACCACTTGGGCGCCAGCAGCTCTTTCGGATTGCGCATGATGTGTCGCAGTTCCTGCTCGTAACCGGCGTACATGACAGTCATCGCTTGCGGATTACGATTGGGGATGGGATCGACGTGTTGATAAGCGCCGCCAACTACCATTACGTCGCCGCCGATGCGCCCGCCTTCGAGGAGGATCACTGAGCCGCCGATAGCCGCCACATCTTGTTCCACTACGCCGCGCACAATTACATCGCCGCCCAACGCAATCGCTCCTTTTTTTACGGTGCCGTTTATTTGCAATGAATGTCCGATTGCATAAACGTCATTGTCGGATACCCCATCGACAACGTAAGGAGAGTCGGTAGGCTGGGGGAGTGGCGGGCTTTGCGCCCAGGTAACCTGTTGCAAGCAGCCAACCGCAACCGCCAATAAACAGGAATGCAGCAACATTCTGAATATAGACACTTCAAAGCCGCGCTCAAAAAGCGAGACATTACCCATTGATGACTTGGATAGGTGCATGCGAACCGCGTTTAGTCGAGCACGCGAGTTCGGTGGTAGCGTGATATCAAAAGCGTGAGGAGACCAATAGCAAACGCGAACAGGAGGAGAGCTGCTAAATCCGACAGGCCGCCGTCGCCGACAAGGCTGCGCCGGAAGGCGCGGGCGAGCACTGAAAACCCGGCCATGGCATCATAAATAGTATTGCCGAACAGATTGAGTATTCCGAATATAGCTTTAAAGAATGATCGGACACTGGCAAGAACCGCGCGGCTCGAGGCGACTCCCAATAAAGCAAAGGCAACTAACCCAAGAACGATGCAGTAGCGCAAGGCTTTACGATGTTCCGCTCGATCGCGCACGCCGCGCATATCGTTCTCGGCATGCACGGCCACTACTTTTGCAAAGTCCGGCGGCACTTCCAAATCGAAGCGTCCGGCGAGCGCAGTGTCGAGTTCGCGCATGAACGTCCGGTGGGCACGCAGCTCCTCGGCACAGGACTGACACGCGCGCACATGCTGTTCAAACGCCGAGCGACGCGCTGGTTCCAGTTCGTCATCCACGAACGCAGCAATCTCGTCGCTCTCGCAAATATTATTTTTGCTGGTCATCAAAAGGAAACTAAACTCCGTTAATGCCGCGCAGCAAAAACTGCTGACGCATCATCTCGCGCGCGCGAAACAGCCGGTTCTTGACGGTGCCCAGCGGCAACCCCGTCACTTCGACTATCTCCTCGTAAGTAAGATCCTGCGAATGACGCAGGACGATTAGCTCGCGATAAGCCGTCGGCAACAACCGAACCACTGTTTCAATTTCTATCCGGCGCTCTTCACGTTCGCTTTGTTGCTCTGGACTGAGCCCCTTACTTTCAATTGCCAGTTGCCGCGGCTCGCTTTCTGTACCGCCGTTGATCGAGCGTTCGCGCCCAGCACTGCGGCGCAGATGATCGATAGCAGCGTTGTGGGCAATCTTATAAATCCAGGTGGAAAACTTAAACTCTGGCCGGTAGCGCGAAAGCGAAGCGTAAATCTTGATAAAGATTTCCTGGGTCAAGTCGAGCGCAATATCATAATCGCCGACCATGCGGTAGACATAAGCCGAGATTGGCCGTTGATAGCGCCGGACCAGTTCCTCGAAACCGCCTTCCAGACCTTGCGCGGCGGTTGCGACCAGTTCGCGGTCGGCAACGCCGCTGAAACTAAGTAGCTTGGGTGATGCTGACATACTCATTATGCGGAGGTATTACGTCCGCGAAATCACAGATGTTTCAAACTCGCCCCGCTGCGGTTGCCCTATTGCCAGGACAACGTCGCCAGGCCCGCAGGCGCGGCAATGGCGTCAAAGCTTAGCTGGCGGGTCGAAAGTTGTAACCCCAGGTCCTCGGCTTCCAGCGGACGCAGGTCGACGCCGAGCGTGTCGCGAACAATAGTGGTAATCCGTTCCTTGCTGATGGCATCGCCAACAACCAACAGCCTGCTGAGCAGACTGGCTCCAAGTTCGCCCTCACCGGATCGCTTATCCCGATAAAAGAGAAGCAAGCGATACAACTCGTCTTCACATTCATCGGGCTCGCAGATGACGGTGCGGATGATGAGTGGTTGCTTGCCGCGAAAAACTACCGCGGTGAAACCTGTGGCGGAAGAACTCAGCAACAGCGCGTCGTCTCTTGAGCCGTTCAAAGTAAGCCACTGCCCTTCTGCGACGTGCCGCGGCAAGACCAGACCAGCGCGCCAACCCAGCATATGCAATACGTTCTCGTACTCAGCGAGCACTGTAGTGCGTGTGCCCACCAATAAATACCGAGGACGTCCCTGAGCGTCCGGCGGCAAGCGCTCGCGAGATAGCGATAACTCGTCAAGCGGTGCGCCAAAACCGCGCTCGGCTTTCCAGGTGACAACTTCCTCGAGCTCGGCATGTGAACCGGGATTTGACTCTAACGTCATGATCAGACTGCGACTGGAGGCGTCGGGCAAACTTGCCGACCACCGCTTGCGTTGCAACAGACCGGCGCTGGCGGCAAGGTCATTGAGCGCTGCGGCCAGCTCGGCGGGATCGGAAATGTTTGGTTCATCAAAGCTGGGATAAATCAAGGACTCGGGCAACGCGACGGTGGCGGCGCGCTTGAGACTGCTCGCACTCTTGCCGCGCTCCAGTTGGACCATGGTCAGTAGACCCTTTTCAAACCCGATCGCATTCGCGGGATACCAGGGATGGATTAGTTTTGAAAGAGGATTAGCCATTGAAGAATTTTCGGATTGCGGATTTCGGATTTCGGATTTGAAAAGTCTTACTCGGGCTATTTGCTCCTGAGTAAGGTGCAAGCTTCACAAAAGGCAATTCGAAATCCGAAATCCGAAATTCACCTCACCATTCATTGTACGGCGTGCCTTCCGACGAAACGTCCGTCGAGGAGCTGTGCACGTCCGTTACGCCCTGCTCGCCGGCGTTGGAGTTAGGATCTTCGCCTGTCGTAGTCGTCCAATCCGCTTGTCCGGTAATCGGATCTTTCGGTAACTCGCGCATGTAACCCGCGCTGACTAATTCCTCCAGCGATTGCGGCAGCTTCTGCTTGTCGGCCGCGTATTCATCGATCAGCTTGCGCAAATTGTGTAGATCGTCGCGCAGCACAGCTTCGCGCGTCGAAAGGATGGTCTTTTGATATTGCGGCAAAGCGATGGCGGCCAGAATGATGATGACGGTAATTACGATCATCAGTTCGAGCAGCGTGAATCCGCGGGAACGAGTGGGCAGTGGGCAGTGCGCAGTGCGCAGACAACGCTAGGTTAGTTTCTGCTTTCTGCCTACTGCTTTCTGCCTAGTACTTTCTGCCTGCTGCCCACCGTCCACCGCCTATGCTACATTCAGCGCATGACAGTGGCCC
>JANMKA010000119.1:0-6205 GCA_031371765.1 Blastocatellia bacterium | reverse complement strand
CTGTTCCCGCGCTAGGCATTGTTGCTGAGGAACGCACGATCAAAGGTTCGTACATGGGCTCGTGCGTGCCGCGCCGCGACATCCCGCGATTCATTGCTATGTACCAGGCTGGTATCCTGCCGGTTGCTAAGCTGCACACACATACGCTGCCGTTGGCAGAGATCAATGCGGGATTTGATCGACTGGCCCAGGCGCAAGCGGTGCGGCAGATTATTGAATTCTAAGTAAACAGCAAACAGTAAACTGCCGACCGCCTTGTTCTTTTGTGCAACCTTTGCTTCTTCTGTGTCTCAGCCCAGACGGTCAATCACTCGACACATGAAGAAAGCCGTTTTGTCCCTGCCACCGAGCCATGATTAAACTGCCGGAAGACGATGCCGATTTGTTGCGCGAGTGTGAAGTTGAAACCTTTCGCGCGAGCGGTCCCGGCGGTCAGCATGTTAATAAGACTGAAAGCGCCGTCAGGCTAAGGCATTTGCCTTCAGGTGTTGTTGTCAGTTCGCAACAGGAACGCAGCCAGCACCGGAACAAAGCGATCTGTCTGGAGAAACTGCGTAAGAAGATTGCGCAGTTGAACTACAAACGCCCCAAGCGCGTCCCTACCCGCGTTCCGCGCAGTGCGAAGAACCGCACGCTGGAAGCAAAGGCGCACCGGTCGCAAGTTAAGCGACTGCGCTCGAGACCCGCAACGGATGAATGAGTTTGTTCGTTCACGAGGAGATTAAGGCGAAGGTCAGTGGGGGCATGCCTCCTTCCCAACCCTGAGACTAGCTAGCACCGCTATCAAACCAACATTGCAAGCCTAGCGATCGGCGTTCCAGCTCAACCAGACCCTGCTCAGGGTCGGGAAGGCGGGCATGCCCCCCGCTCTTTCCAGCAGCGACAGTGTTATCATCATTTCAAAAGGGAGTACGCAATGATAACTGTCGCTAATCGGATCTACGTAAATCAGGAATACCGAGATGCTTTCGAGCAGAGGTTTCGCGACCGCGCCGGGCTGGTTGATAAGATGCCGGGATTCATTTCCAACCACGTACTGCGCCCGGTGAACGATGGCGATCCGTACGTAGTCTTCACTTACTGGAACAGCCGCCAGGATTTTCTTAACTGGGTGCGCTCTGACGAGTTTGTCAAAGGCCACGCGCAATCGGGCACGTTGCCAAAGGAAGCGTTTTCGCAGTCAAACAAGTTGGAGATGCATGAAGTGGTCCAGGATTCGACGCGGCCTGATTTAGTTCCAGAGCCGCCGGGTGGTCCGTTCAACATGCATTAGAACTCCATCCGCAGATTACGCAGATTACGCAGATCAAAAAGCGAAAAGAGGAAACCACCCGCGACCGCAGGCGGTACTGGACTTCATCCCACCGCGTTACTTCTGACTCTAGTTTCAGTTCCTCGCGCTTTTTTTAAATCTGTGGAATCGGTGTAATCTGTGGACAAATAAAACTTCGCAATCCGAAATCCGCAATCCGAAATTCAAACAATGAGCACTGAACCAAACAAAGTTATCTATTCCATGGTCGGCGTCAGCAAGTTCTACGACAAAAAGGCCGTGCTGAAAGACATTTATCTTTCCTATTTCTATGGCGCGAAGATTGGCGTCATCGGGCTCAACGGCTCAGGCAAGTCGTCGCTGCTGCGCATACTCGCCGGTGTCGATAAAGACATCAACGGCGAGACGGTCATCTCGCCCGGCTACACCGTTGGCTATCTCGAACAGGAACCGTTGATCGACGATACGCGCACGGTGCGCGAAGTTGTCGAGGAAGCAGTCAAGGAAACGGTCGCGCTGCTGAAAGAGTTTGACGAGATCAACGCTAAGTTTGGCGAAGAGATGTCCGACGAAGCGATGGACAAGCTGCTGGCGCGGCAGGGCGAGGTCCAGGAGAAGTTGGACCATCAGGATGCGTGGGACCTTGACGCGCGGCTGGAGATGGCGATGGATGCGCTGCGTTGTCCGCCGGGGGACACACCCGTAAAAGTCTTGTCGGGCGGCGAACGCCGGCGCGTTGCCTTGTGTCGTTTGCTATTGCAGAAGCCAGACATTCTTTTGTTGGACGAACCCACCAACCACCTTGATGCGGAATCGGTCGCCTGGCTCGAGCATCATCTGCAGAGCTATCCGGGCACGATCATCGCGGTAACTCACGACAGATACTTTCTCGACAACGTAGCCGGATGGATTCTGGAACTCGATCGCGGCGCGGGCATTCCCTGGAAAGGGAATTACACCTCGTGGTTGGAACAGAAGCAGGAGCGTCTGCGGCGCGAAGAAAAGTCCGAGAGCGAAAGACAAAAGACGTTGCAGCGCGAGCTGGAATGGATTCGCATGTCGCCCAAAGCGCGCCATGCTAAAGGCAAGGCACGAATTAATTCGTACGAAGCGATGCTGCGCGAGGACACTGAAAAACGGCGCGAAGATTTGGAGATTCATATTCCGCCGGGCCCGCGGCTGGGCAACGTGGTGATTGAAGCAGCCGGCGTTAACAAAGGCTACGGCGACAATTTGCTGGTTGAAGACATGACGTTCGCGCTGCCGCCGGGCGGCATTGTTGGCGTCATCGGTCCGAACGGCGCGGGCAAGACGACACTCTTCCGAATGATCACCGGACAGGAGAAACCGGACGCAGGCACGATTCGCCTTGGCGAAACTGTTTCACTCGCCTACGTCGACCAAAGCCGCACGCTCGATCCGGAGAAATCCATCTGGGAAGAAATATCGGGCGGAACGGATTTGTTAATGCTCGGCAAACGTGAGGTGAACTCGCGCGCTTACGTCGGCCGCTTTAATTTTTCCGGATCGGATCAGCAAAAGAAAGTCGGCATGTTGTCAGGGGGCGAACGCAATCGCGTGCACCTGGCAAAGATGCTCAAAGAAGGCGCGAATGTTTTGTTGCTCGACGAGCCGACTAATGATCTTGATGTGAACACCCTGCGCGCGCTGGAAGAAGCGCTGGAAAATTTTGCCGGCTGTGCAGTGGTGATTTCGCATGACCGCTGGTTTCTCGATCGCATTGCGACGCACCTGCTGGCCTTTGAAGGCGACAGCAAAGTCGTTTGGTTTGAAGGGAATTATTCTGAGTACGAAGCGGATCGCAAAGAGCGTTTGGGCGCCGCGGCTGAAACACCGCACCGGATTAAGTATCGCCAACTTACCAGATAGCTGTCCGCGGATTACGCCGATTACAGCGATTTGCGTAGGAGACGTCCCGCGCGCGGCTGATACTTGTGTTTTTAAATCTGCGTAATCCGCGGGCGCTTTGTGAGAAGTAAATCTATCGGCTAATATCAGAGGGTTTCAGGGGTAACAATGGATAATCATTTCAAGAGGGTTAACGATACCGAGGCGCTCGATGCTTTGATCGAGAGTTACGGCGAGCGGCCGCTGGTAATCTTCAAACACAGTTTGACCTGTCCGATAAGCTCCGCCGCCTATGATCAGATGGAGCAGTACGAGGGTGGCGTGGCGTTGATTGAAATTCAGAACGCGCGCGGTCTGTCCAGCTCGATCGAAGGTCGTTTTGGCGTGGCGCACGAGTCGCCGCAAGTGATTGTTTTGCGCAAGGGTCAGGTGTTTTGGAATGCCTCGCACTTTAAGATCACGGCGGAGGCGGTCGCCAGGGCAGTTCGTGAGGCGAGTGAGGCGGTATGATTGAGACCGCTGAACGACGTGGGCCGGCAATTGAGCCGCGCGAGATCAAACAGGAGGGCGACGCAGGCCTGCGCATTACCTGGGCTGACGATTGCGTTTGCGTTTACACCGCCGCCGAGTTGCGCCGCCACTGTCCCTGCGCGCAGTGCGTGAATGAGTGGACCGGCCAGCGCGTGCTGCAACCGGAATCCGTTTCCGATGAATTGACGATTGCGGATCTGAATATTGTTGGGCGGTATGCGCTAAACTTTCGCTGGAGCGATAACCACGAAACGGGAATTTACAGTTTTCGGTATTTGCGGGAGCTAGGCGAGCGGTAAATGCCGGGAACAGTGAACCGGGAACAGTGAACCGGGAACAGTGAACCGGGAACAGTGAACCGGGAACAGTGAACCGGGAACAGTGAACCGGAAACAGTGAACCGGAAACAGTGAGCCGGAAAATCAAAGACTAAAGACTAAAGACTAAAGACTAAAGACTAAAGACCAAAGACCTTCTTAGAATAAGATGAACGAACAAGATTTTTTTAACGAAAAGCAGGAACTGAAAAAGGCCACCTTCAGTTGTCCTCACTGTCGCGAACGCACCGAATATGAAGTGCGTTGGCTCAAACGAACGAGGAAACAGCAAGCCCCGCGCGGTGCGAACGAACAGGATCGCGCTCGTTTTCAAAAGTCGCGCGACTACATGGTGCGCATCGATGACATGCTGGCGTGCAAGAGCTGTCGCCGGCGTTTTGATATTCCCAGCTCGCAATCAGTAGTTTTCATCTAAGCGCATCTGCCTGTCGCAATAATCCGTCTAAAGACATAACGGACGAATTGCTTCGTCGGTTCGCTTGCTGCAGCGCCCCAAAAACCTCAATAGAAACACGCGAAACGGAAGTCTAAATAGCTCCAAACCGTGGTCTGAACCTTGCTCTGTTGGTGTGAGAGAGATTGAGCAGGGGTGCATTTATGATCGAAACACCAGAGTTTGCCGGCGCGCATAAAACAAATAATTCATTTCTGGCTCCGCTGGAGCGGCGACTGGCGCCGCTGGTCATACCGCGGATTCCGAGTTGGATCGAGACACAGCACTTGACGATGCTGACGCTGATTTGGTCGCTGCTGATTTTGGTGTTCAGTGCTCTGGCGGCCCGGAATTTGCGCTGGCTGTGGTTGGTGTCGCTCATGATCTTTCTGCAATGGGTAACCGACCACTACGATGGCAAGGTCGGCAAGTATCGCAACACCGGGCTGGTCCGCTGGGGTTATTACATGGACCACTTGCTGGACTATGTGTTCTTATGCTCAATCCTGATCGGCTATGCCTTCATTCTGCCTGAGCGTTCGCGATTTCAACTGCTGTTGATGTTGGCGTTGTTTGCCGCTTTTGACTTCAGCACCTTTCTCGCATTCTCGGCGACGGATAAACTCAAAATCAGTTACTTGAAATTCGGCCCTACGGAATTTCGCCTGGCGCTGATTGTGGTCAACGCGTTGCTGATTAAGTTTGGTACGAAACATATGATTGGCGGCTTGAAGTGGGTCAATGCGGGCGCCGTGGTGGGATTGTGCGTCCTGGTTTACACGACGCAAAAAAGGATTTGGCAGCTTGATATGGAAAGCCGGCAGGCCAGTGCGACAAGCAAAAGCGAGTTGAAGTTAGACAAGCCGTACACGGCGGCGGAAGAATGTACTTTTTGAAGTCGCACCCTGGTCTGGCCGAGCATCCGGAGCCGGCAGGCAGAACATCAAAGACGCGTCGTTCGACTTAAAGTGACCAATCTGCCAAAGTGTGGCTTGGGGTTTGCTTGCTCTATTGCAAGCCAATGAAAGGTTGACCGTTCCAGCAAGGGAAACGAATTTTGGGAACTCTCTTCGGAAAAGATCGTTTTAAAGGAAACAGTAGTTTAAAAGGGAATATCAAAGGTTAGCGGAAATGTCCGAAAAAAAGACCATTCGAATAGTGAAAAAAGAGGACCGCACGCGTCGCACCAAGGCCGTGCCCAGGAAGAACGTGCCGCGCGACACCGCGCGTGAAATCGTCCAGACAGTGACCAATTGGGTTAACGAAGTGCAGCAGAAACGCCGCCTCGAAACAGCCCAGGCCATCAAAATCCTGCTCACGAAAGACCCGCGTCCCAGCGAGGCTTAGTCAGTCCGATTTCTTAACACATTAATAGAGTTGACTCGTTGAGATTTCGATCGAAGCTCTAGGTGCATCTTTGTGTGTGTCTTGCTGGGCAGTGATGCCGTTTCCATTAAGTACGGCGCAGTGGCAATGAGGTCAGTACCGTCCGCGGTAGCGGATGGGTTCCGACATTGCCAAATTTCGATTGCCGCTTGGCAATGGCCCGATCGCGAGACATCAATCGGAATCGGCAATTCCCAATCGGCAATCACTAGACCCATCCGCTACCGCGGACAATACTGATGTTATGAAGCAAGCGCCTCCTTTACGTGAGTTGTTACACTCACGTTGCTCACAGTCATGAGACTGAAAGGAGGCGCTATGGACAGAATATATATCGGCGTTGACTTTCATGCACGACAACAAACGATCTGTTAT
>JANMKA010000095.1:0-4287 GCA_031371765.1 Blastocatellia bacterium | reverse complement strand
GCAGCCTCCGCCCATGCTCACGTCAGCACCGGATCGCGACAGTAACCGCAAACTAATATCCAGATAACGTTGGATCGTGGACAGCTCGTACCAGTTTCCCTGGGCGACATGAATGGCAACCTGCTCGCCGGCAGCAACAGCCTGCGGATAGACATCGGTCGTTGAATGGGAAAATACGCCGCGCGGAATGTAGTTAAAGATTTCCGGCTCAAGTATTTGAATGCCCGTAAACATGAGCGGCGGATTCTTATCGACGAAATCGTCTTTAACCGGCATGCCGCCAAAGCCTTCTAACATTCCACCTTTTGCATTCACGATCGAAAAGCGTTCGCAGGACGGATTGGGCAGGACGACCAGCGTTGCGATCGCCCGCGTGCGCCGGTGAGTTTGCAAGGCGGCGTCCAAATCGATGTCGGTGATGATCTTGCCATTGACCACGATGAACGTTTCGCCCTCAAGCAGCGCGCGCGCGTTCTCAATCCCACCGCTCGTGCCCAGGATTTCGGGCTCCTCAACGTAATGCAAGCGCACGCCAAACTTACTGCCGTCGCTGAGGGCACGGCGCACCGACTCAGGCCGATGATGAAGATTGACCACGATCTCATTGCAACCGTAACCAGCAAGATATTCAGCAACGTAACCGACGAGTGGTTTGCCAAGAATGGGGATGGCAGGCTTGGTGCGATCTTCAGTCAGCGGCCACAGCCGCGTGCCGTAGCCGGCCGAAAGAATCATTGCGCGCATGATTGCATTGTAGTGGCACAGACTTCAGTCTGTGAACCTGCGATTCCACTCAAGGTTGGTTTCGAGCACGCTGACTCAAGTTGGTCTTTCTCGTTACGAACCAGTTTCTGGAGGCCCACACAGACTGAAGTCTGTGCCACTAAGAGGCCTTCGAGGCGTCGCGGATCATGAGGTCGAAAGTGCCGGGGGCGACTTTACGGAAGCGCGTGTTTCGATTGAGTGAAACGGCGATGCTGATCGTGGGATTCTGACCGGTGAAGCGAAAGCCACCTTCCAGCAGCCGGTTGTAAACTTCATTCACGTGCAGGGCCCCACCCTCTTCGCGAAGTAAAAGCGTTACGGCCTGGGGAATAGTCCGGTCCGCAAACCGATCACTGATCGCCTCCGTGTTTGGCCGTAATGAGGGAATGGTCTGGCGAGTAACTTCATGCGCCAGCGGCATGCGCGCAGGCGCTGGTGACTGCCGCATCGCTGCTTCCAATTCAGCATCCGACGGCAACCCGATGTTACCTGGAGCCAGCACGGAAGATAACAAGCGATAGATGGCGGCTTCACTTTGACTTGCTAGCGTGTCCATTTCCGCTAACTCCGCACGCACCGAATCGGCCTCGGCTTCCAATTCTCGCAGCCGTGCCGCCAGATGCATGCGCGCGGCGCGCGACTGGCGCAGGCTTTGTTCCAGGCGGGAAAGCAGGTTTTCGTTGGGCCGATCAATCATTGCGCGAATCTTAAAGGGATTTACAGCTTTGCACAAATATTATTTGGAGTGTCGCGGTTTGACGCCGCAGTCCAATTTAACCTTAGCGATCGCGGTCGAGAACATAGGCAGGAATTGATTGCAGAGCCTGGGAATATTCAGAAGCAGGTAGGTTTCCGATCGCTCGTCCGGCCGCTTCGGCGTATTCATCCGCGCGAGTTCTGGCGCGTTCGAGAGCGCCAACCCGCTCCAATGCTGCCAACAATCGCGGCCGCTCTACACGCTCATAGTTGCCATCAGTCATAACAGCGTCGACTAAATCGCGCCCCGATGAATCCGCGGCCATAAAATAGATCAAGGGCAGCGTTACCTTGCCGCCCAGCAGGTCGACGCCGACTCCCTTCCCCAGCGTGTCATCGCTCGAGGTAAAGTCCAACAAGTCATCCGTCAGTTGGAATGCCATGCCCAGATTGAAACCATAATCGGCCAGCGCCTTCTGTTCCAGTTTGCCGGCGTTGCCGAGGATGCCACCTACTTCGCAACAGGCGCTGAAGAGATACGCAGTTTTCCGTTGAATAATGTCGAGGTAGTGCTGCTCGGAAACATCCGTGCGATTCAGCGTCGTCAACTGCAGCAACTCGCCTTCAGTCATCTTACGCGTGACGCGCGTCAGAATGTCGAGAATCGGCAACGATCGTTCGGCGAGGCTGGTTTCAAACGCAGACATGTAAAGCCAGTCGCCCATCAGCACAGCAGTTTCATTTCCGTAAAGCGCATTGACGGTGGGACGATTGCGGCGCGTATCGGCTTTGTCGATGATGTCGTCATGGACCAGCGTAGCCGTATGCAGAAATTCCATCACCGTCGCCATGCGTATGGAGTTATAACTCGAGCCATCGCCGCCAACGGCATAGTTGGAAAGAATCGTAAGCGCCGGCCTAACGCGTTTGCCGCCTGACTCGCGCAAGTAGTCGCCCAGGTACGCGATGACCTGAACGTTGGAACGCGCCTGGCGCTCAAACTCCGTCTCGACCTGCACCAAATCGGCTTCGATGAGACTGAAGATGCGCCTGGCCGAGAGCCTTGCTTCTTCAAGAACTGCGCTTTGTTCTGCGTGCATTCGTATTAGCTGAAAGCCAGGATCAGTTTGTCCGGTAATTCGAAAATTGCATGTCAATGCCAAAATCTTTTGCTTTGAGTTTGGCAATAATGTCCTGAAGCGTGTCGCGATCCTTACCTGAAATGCGCACCACGTCGCCCTGAATCGAGGCCTGGACTTTCGCCTTTGAATCTTTGATGAACTTTACGACTTCCTTAGCTTTCTCCTGCGGGATGCCCTGCTGAATCTGCACTCGTTGCCGGACGCTGCCACCCGCCGCCGGATCGACTGTGCCATAACTCAACGCCTTTAGCGGCACACTGCGCCGCACCAGCTTCTGCTGCAGAATGTCATTCATATTTCGCAGCTTGGTTTCGTCCTCGGCGGTCAGCACCAACTCATCCTTTTCCATAACGACAGTGGCCGTGCTGCCTTTAAAGTCAAAGCGCTGCCGCACTTCTTTGACCGTTTGCTGAATTGCGTTGTTTACTTCGGCGCGATCCACTTCAGAGATGATGTCGAAAGAATTTTGCTGGGCCATTACGGTTTTAGATAACGTCGATTAAATGGAAGATTGTTTGGCCTTTGAGAATAACATCAAAAGGCGAGCATGTGAAAGTTGTCGCTAGAGCGCGGGTACCGGCAACCCAAACAGGCGCGCGAAATTTGCCGAGGTGATTTCCCCAACCTCTTCAAGACTGATTTCGCGCAATTCCGCAAGGCACCGCGCCACTTCGACTACATAAGCCGGCTCGTTTCGTTTGCCGCGATAAGGCACCGGCGTCAGGTAAGGACAGTCGGTTTCGATCAGCAAATGATCCAGCGGAACACTGCGCGCGATGGCGCGTAAATCGTCCGCTTTCTTAAACGTCAGAATTCCGGAAAAAGAAATCAGCAGGCCCAATTGCAGAGCGTTGTCTGCCAGCCACTGGCTGCCGCTGAAGCAATGCATGATGCCGGGCAATCCCGAGCCGGTCCATTCTGTTCGCAGCGCTGCAATCGTTTCGGCTTCAGCTTCGCGGGTGTGAATGATTACCGGAACCTTCAGTTCGCGCGCCGATCTTAATTGGCGACGGAAAACTTCGACCTGCACTTCGTGTGGTGAGTTGTCGTAGTGAAAGTCGAGGCCGATCTCGCCCCAGGCAATCACCCGGGCATTATCGTTGATGAGTTTGGTGATCTTGTCTTCAGCCGCATCGTCATACAGCCGTGCATCATGAGGATGCGTGCCAACGGCCGCGTAGACACTTGCGCTTTGCGAAGCCAACTCAACCGCTCGCTCGAATGCTCCGCTGTTTGGATCGCCCGTGCCAACGTCGAGAATTAGAGAGACTCCAGCGTCACACGCGCGCTGAATGACATCGTCACGATCTGCGTCAAACTCCGCCCCATCGATGTGTGCATGCGAATCAACGAACATTAGCGCGCGCTTTGCGGGACTCATATCCGCAGATTCCGCCGCTTACACGGATGAAAAAAGCGGAAACAAACATCCTGTTACTTAATCTGCGTCATCTGTGTAATCTGCGGACAAAGTCAAACTTCTGCCTCGAAGTGAGAATGACAGAAGCACTTGCTATTTCAGCCGAGCGCCGTTGGGAACCTCTTCATTAAAGGTGGCAAGCACCGGTTTGTCGCCGTCGCCAACCGACGCGGCGAGCAACATACCTTGCGATTCATGGCCACGCATCTTGCGCGGTTTGAGATTGGCAACGACGGCAATTTTGCGCCCCGTCATTTCTTCAGG
>JANMKA010000080.1:0-3307 GCA_031371765.1 Blastocatellia bacterium | reverse complement strand
AGGCCATAATCAATTGGAAAATTATTCATAGGGAAGACCCCGCATGCTTCGAAGCCTCTTGTTACTCGCTTCAATCTTTCTCATCACCCTGATCACCGCGCAGGCGCAAACGGTCTTGACCGCTGACCAATTGCAAAACGGGCAAGCCGTCGAACTTGACAAGCTCGGTTGGAATTACTCGCCGAACGATGATCTGCGCTTTGCTGATCCGCAGTTCGATGATCGTGCGTGGGAAACCTTGAATGACACAGCGATCACGCTGGACAGCATTCCGAAAAGCGGCTGGCGCGGTATCGGCTGGTTCCGGTTGCGCTTGCAGGTTGATCATGCCTTAGCAAATCAACCTTTGGCACTGGTGATGGTGCATTACGGCGCGTCAGAGATTTATGTGGACGGCAAACTCATCGAACGCTACGGGACGGTCGGAGCGACGCCGGAAAGCGAAGTGGAATACAACCCCAATACGGTTCCGCTCGCCGTTGTGCTGGACGAGCGCGGCGAGCATGTGATTGCCGTGCGGCATTCGTGCATGGTGATGCGCGATGCAACTTCGTGGCGGAGTCGTTGGCTGCACCACCTCTCCGGCCAACAGCTTTTGAGAAACTATACGAATCGCACGATTGAGTATGGCGCGGGCTTCGGCATCAAGATGCAGGAATTGAATCAGGCGCAAGCCAAAATTGATCGGCTGAGGTCGCCGGACGGGAGGGGATTCGCGCTGTATGCCAGCGGTCTGGCTCTAGTCATCGGCCTGTTGCATCTGCTGATGTACTGGTTTTATCCAGACCAGCGCGCCAATCTCTTCTACGGACTGTTTGCCTTTCTGGTGTTTGTCACATTCACCTCCCAGTATGCTGTGATTATCGGGCATTACGGCGTGAGCGAAATCTTACTGTTGACAGTGGTGAATAGTCTTTCGTTCCACTTATTTTTAGTGTCGCTGCTGGCCTTTTTTTATACGGTCTTTTTAAAGCGTTTGCCCAACCTCTTCTGGCTCTGGCTCATTGCCGCAGTTTTAATTTTCTTCATGGCTCAATCCAACCTATTACTAACGGGCTATCGGAGTTTTATCGGGCTGGTGTTTGTTGAAGTGCTGCGCGTGGTGATTCAGTCCATCAGGAAGAGATTAGACGGAGCCTGGGTTCTAGGGATCGGTTTGCTTCTCTGCGGGATAATGCTCTTGATCATCAGTTCCTATCAATCAACGGGTGCAGTAGCACCTTTAATACTGCGAGTCATTAGCGTGTTCAGTCTGGTTCTTCCGCCTTCGATCTTTATGGCGCGCCGCTTCGCCCGCATGAACCTCGACCTTGAAGCGCAACTCGTACAGGTCAAACAACTCTCTACCGCCGCGCTGGAACACGAGAAAGTCAAAGCTGAGAACGACCGCCGCGCCGCCGAACTGGAAGAAGCCCGCCAGTTGCAGCTTACGATGCTGCCGAAGAAATTGCCCAGCCTGCCGCATCTCGACATCGCCGCGTATATGAAAACCGCTTCGGAAGTCGGCGGTGATTACTACGACTTTCATCTGGGCGAAGACGGCACATTGACGATTGCGGTGGGCGATGCGACGGGACACGGCTTGAAAGCAGGCACGCTGGTGTCTTCGGTCAAAAGCCTGTTCGTTTCGCTCGCTTATCATCCCGACATCCCGCACATCTTTCATCGCATCAGCGCGGTACTGAAAGAGATGAAATTGCGCGGCTTGTTTATGGCAATGACAATGGTGAAAGTGAAAGGCAATCAGATGAACGTGAGCATCGCCGGAATGCCTTCGGTATTGATTTATCGTGCGTTGACGAATGAAGTGGAAGAGGTCGTGATGCGGGCGCTGCCGCTCGGTGGCCTGACGAAGTATCAATATCAACAACGGGAATTGACGCTCGCCACGGACGATGTCGTCGTACTGATGAGCGATGGTTTGCCTGAACGCTTTAATCCAAACGACGAGATGTTAGATGATGAGCGCATCCACCAGGCCTTGCCTGCGCTCGTTCATCAATCGTCCGAACAAATCATCGCGGCGCTTATTCGTCTTGGCGATGATTGGAGCGAAGGCCGCGCGCAGGATGATGACATTACGTTTGTTGTGCTGAAGACCCGCAGCGCAGGAAACGGAGGAAGGTAACAGATGACGATGAGAGGGAAGAATCTGCTGCTAAGGGCGCTGCTGGTCGCGCCCTTCTCCCTGCTTGTTAAAGCGAGTGGCAATTGAGTAACAGAGTAATGAACAAAAATGAAACGAGTTCGCAACTACACAAGGCAATGGGATTCAAAGACCTGTTGCTCTTCTTTGTTGCCACAGGTATTAGCATTCGCTGGGTGGCGGTGGCGGCGGCAAGCGGGCCGTCGGCCATTACGGTCTGGGTGATTGCCGGCGTAGTGTTTTATGTTCCTTTGGTCGTCACCGTGCTTGAACTCTGGTCGCGGTATCCGCAGGAAGGCGGCCTGTACAAGTGGAGCCAGCATGCCTTCGGCGATTTCGCGGGGTTTATGACGGGCTGGTTTTATTGGACGAGTTTGCTGCCGTACTTTCCGGCGCTGCTGTATTACATTGCGGGCAACGCACTGTTTATCGGCGGTCAGCGGTGGCAGCATTTATCGAACAGCCCGACGTATTTCATCATCACCTCACTGTTGTGTCTCGCGCTGGTGACGACGCTTAATCTCGTCGGCCTGAATGTCGCCAAGTGGCTGAATAATATAGGCACGCTGGTGGACTGGGTGGCGACGTTGGGACTGGTCATCATTGGCGTTGTTGCCTGGCTGAAATTCGGCTCGGCGACGGAATTCACGCTCGCCAGCATGTTACCGGGCTTGAGCCTGAAGAACGCGATCTTCTGGGCGGCAGTGGTGTTTGCTTTTACCGGTATCGAAGCCGGGCCGGTGTTAGGCGACGAGATCAACCACGCGCGCCGCATTTTGCCCCGCGCCTTGTTGCTGGCCGGAGTGATTATCGCTGGCACCTATATCATCGGCACGCTGAGCGTGTTGTTGAGCTTGCCGAGCACCGAAGTCACCAACCTGCAAGGCATCACGCAAGCCTTTGAGAAAGTCGGCAATCGGATCGGACTGACGGGACTCGCGCCTGTCGCGGCGGCATTTATCGCGGTCAGTTTTGTGGGCAAGATTGGCGCGTGGATCACGACCGGCGCGCGCTTGCCGTTTGTCGCTGGCGTAGATCATTTTCTGCCCGCTGCATTTAGTCGCGTACACCGGAAATGGGGCACGCCTTATGTTTCCATCCTGATTCAATCGGCACTCGTTGCGTTGTTGACGATGTTAGGACAAGCGGGGACATCGGTGA
>JANMKA010000069.1:0-6000 GCA_031371765.1 Blastocatellia bacterium | reverse complement strand
CCAGCCTGGCTTGAGTGCAACCGACATGTTCATGCAGGTGCGCGCGGAAGTGATGAAGAAAACCGGCAACAAACAGGTGCCGTGGGAGGCTTCATCGCTCGTTGGTTCTTTTTATTTCACCGGCGGACCGGCAAACTCAGGTTCACCGAACAACAGTGCTGCTCCCGCCGAAACGAAATTCGATGCGGCAGCTTTTGAGTACAACTACTGGGACTCGATCAAGAACAGCACCAACGCTGATGACTTCAAGGCCTATCTTGCCAAGTACCCCAACGGGCAATTTGCCGACCTGGCGAAGAACAGAATCAAAACCCTTGATGTATCAACTAAATCAAGCGGTTCGGCGCCAACGAATGCTAATAGTGAAGCGACAGAGCTGGCATTCTGGGACTCCGTGAAGAACAGCGAGCGTCCCGAAGATCTGCAAGCCTATCTGAACAAGTATCCGAACGGTGCTTTTACTGAACTCGCCCGCATCCGGGCGGCCACGCGGTCTGCGGAGAGATCAAGCAAGTCGTCATCGCCAAGCGGCGATGTCGGAGGAATCGGCGTGCAGTTCGAAACCCGTGAAAACCGACACCTAATTAAGAGTGTAGAAGCTGACAGTCCCGCCCGGCGCGCGGGCCTGCAACCGGGAGACCAAATTTTCAGAGTCAACGGCCAGGAAATCAGTAACCTCAAGTTAGAAGAGGTGGCGCCACTAATTCGTGGACCAGTCGGGAGTCAGGTAACCCTTAACATTCTGAGCAGCGGCGGATCGACCGCGCGCGACGTTGTATTAGTGCGCGGGCGATCGGCCCGCCTTGCCGCCGCGCGCTACGCCGAAACTGCCGCCCAACTGGCGAGCAAATACTCCTGGATCGAAGCAGAAGCGCAGTATCGAGAGGCTTTGAAGTTGGACGACGATACGGCCTGGTATCACGGCGAGCTGGGTTTTGTGCTGTTTCGCCAAAATAAGCCCGCAGATGCTGAGGCTGAGTATCGCAAGGCGCTGGGTCTCGATCTAACGAATGCGCGCTATCACGCTCTTCTGGCGCTGGCGATTTATCAACGGCTCGATGCCAAGAGCGACGCGCAGCAATATGCCGAAGCCGAAACTGAGGCTCGCACAGCCGTTCAACTCGACGGCAAGACTGGGTGGACCCATGACACGCTCGGTACTATTCTCCTGGCGCAAAAGAAATGGTCGGAAGCGGAAGCCGAATACAATGAGGCACTCCGCCTCGATCCCCAGAACGCTGTAATCAAGGACCATATGGTTAAAGCCCAAAAGCACAAGAGACTTTAGCTCTTCGAAGAATGCCTCCTGACAAATCACAAAACTCCAACTTACGAGGAGGGCGGTGATAGCGAAAGATGATCTGTTTATCTAACCAGAGACGAGTCTCAGCTTGAGTGTGATCACGCTCTGAGCTTTCCGACTTGGCGAACAATCGCATCAAAGCTCTCGAGGCTGCTATCAAGGAAAAAGACAGAGCGGAGAAGCAAAGCGGCTCGAAGCCGAGGCAGCAAAGCCAATTAAGACTTACGATGTCGAAGTTGAAAAAGGGGACTCACTTACTGGCGAAGCCTACGACCCTGCCAAACTTCTTTTTCTTACTAACAAGTTTTACATCGAACGCGATCCAGAAGGCCTTCGCGCTGAATCTAAGGTTTACGCATCAATCTATAAAGAAGATTTTGAAACGGCGCTTGGGCGTCAAAAGAAATTTTATTAGCACTGGGAATGCGCTGCTTTCAAGGTGGCAAGAACTGACAAACTAATAATTCGTGAAATTCAACCCCGGAAGAACGACCCGTGGCGGCTGCGCTTTAAGTCTCCGGCTGAAGCAGCCGAGGCGCTTACAGAAATTCAACGAATGTGCGAAGTTAATCCTTAGGAGCACGATGTTCGAAACAATATTTTCACCGCCAATGAGATCACTACTACTCGGCTTGATATGTGCGGTTCATCTGGTCGCTCAAAATCCTGAAAGTAATTCGCGACAGATCGTGCTGGAAGAATTCACACGCGCGCGTCCGGCTGCAACGTCTGCCAAAGTACCGCCCCCAAAGAGTGGGTCTCGCCGACCACCCGCGTCGGCTAAGGCGCCTCGTTATGTGCGCAAGACGCCGTCAGTGATCGCCTCCTTGCAGCCCGGCGCGCCAACCATGGATATCGGAGTAACGATCTGGCGTCTCCGTCCATCGACGGGGGTTGAGGGCGGCGCGCGCATGTTGGTAATGGAAAACGCCCGGCCGACGGAGTGGACGCCGCAACGCATTGAGGCCGACACACCGTTGCAAGTTGGCGAACGAGTCCGCATCAGTATCGAATCGCCGCGCGCCGGTTACTTATACGTTATCGATCGTGAGCAATATGCCGACGGTTCCTTTGGCGATGCCTATTTGATTTTTCCCACGCTGCGGACTCGCGGCGGCGACAATGAAGTCCGGCCCGGAAAGCTAATCGACATTCCCGCGCAGGAAGACAACCCCAGCTACTTCACCCTCGTGCCCAGCCCGAGCAGAAGCGATCAGGTCGCCGAAATCCTCAGCATCATAGTCACACCCGTACCACTTAGTAGTCTTCGCTTAACAGAGCGGCCGTTGAAGCTCTCAAAGTCTGAGGTCGGAAAGTGGGAAGCGTCGGGTTCGATCGAAGTTGAACGATTCGAGATGGTGGGAGGCGCCGGCATGCCCTGGTCGAAAGCGGAGATGGCGGCGAGCGCGGCGGGCTCTTCGAGAATCTTGACGCAGGAAGAACCGGCGCCGCAAACGGTTTATCGCATCGGTAGCAGAAGTAAGAACGCCTTCCTTGTAACCGTGGCCCTGCGCTACGGGAAATAGCCCCGCAATCGATTAACCAAAGGCCTAGCCATGAGCACGCGAGCTTGCAGAGTTAGAAGTTACAACACCGGATGGTTACTGGTGGCTCTAGTGGTTTGCGCGCTACTCGCCACCGTCGCGCAGCTTGCAACCACTCAGAACGAGCCGTCGCGCGAGCCGATGCTGCGCATCGAGACAGGGATGCACACCGGCACGATCTATCAAATTGGTGTGGATGCCAGGAACCGTTTTCTGGTAACTGGTTCAGAAGACAAGACCGTGCGCGTTTGGGAATTACCAAGCGGGAGGCCGTTGCGTACCATACGCGTGCCAGGCGCCACGGGCTACGATGGCACGCTCTACTCCCTTGCTTTATCGCCCGACGGGATGACCATTGCCACTGGCGGGTGGACCTCACCGGATGGATTCAACACAAACATCTACTTCTTCGACCGCGAGAGCGGCAGGCTCGTGCGGCGAATCGGCGCTTTGCCAGGTCTCATCTCCCATCTAGTTTATTCTGCGGATGGGAAATACCTGGCGGCGATTCTCGGCGGTAAGAATGGTGTTCGCGTCTATGAGACGAGAAACTATTCTGCGGTGGGTGAAGATAAAGACTACGGCGAACAACTCTATGGTGCTCTGGACTTCGATCGCGCGGACAGGCTGGTGACGGCGTGCTCGGACGGTTTCGTCCGGCTCTACGCCCCACCCGAGGGAAGCGGCACATTGCGGCTGCTCGCAAAAGAGAAGGTGCCAGACGGTGAGCGCGCCTCCGGCGTGAGCTTCTCGCCCGACGGCGCGCGCATCGCGATCGCGTTTGATGATTGGAAGCGCGTTTACGTGCTGTCCGGGCGCGACCTCTCGCAGTTGTATGAACCCAATACCAGCGGCATTTACAAAGGCACTTTAAGCCAAGTGGCGTGGTCGGCGGACGGCCAGACGCTCTATGCGGGCGGCGGTGCGCACGATGCCGACAAGGGGCCACTCATCGCGGCGTGGGCCGATGGCGGACGAGGTGCATACCGGGATTTTGCCGGCGCTGTGTCTACTAACACCATCTTCCAGATCCTGCCCTTGCGAGACGGCCGTATCGTGTACAGCACTGGTGATCCATCCTTCGGGGTAATTGACACTAACGGTCGACGGCTGTTGTTCAACTCGGCGCCAATTGCTGACTTCAGAGAACTAGGAAGCGGCTTTCTGCTCTCGCCTGACGGCACGGGCGTTGGCTTTGCGTATCAACGTTTCAGGACTGGGCCCGCGCGCTTCTCGGTTGCAAATCGCAAACTGGAGGTCGCGCCGGTGGGCGAAGTGAACTGGACTCCCGCCACGACCCAAAGTGCCGGTATTGAAATGACCGACATGGACACGCAAGCGCCGGAGCTGAACGGGACGCGCTTACAGTTAGACCGGTCCGAGCTACCACCGTACACGCTCAAGTACGCCATCACACCCGATGCGGGTGCCGTCCTGCTCGGCACGTATTACTCCAGCCGGCTCTTCGACCGCAGCGGCGCTGAGCGGTGGAAAATTGCAAATCACGGCGCTCCCTGGGAGGTGAACGTCTCAGCGGATGGCAAACTCGCAGTCGTAGCATTCAGCGATGGCACGATCCGCTGGTATCGCATGACAGACGGCAAGGAATTGCTTGCCTTCTATCCACATGCCGACCAGAAACGTTGGGTCCTTTGGACGCCGTCTGGTTACTACGACGCCTCACCCGGTGCGGAAGAGCTTATTGGCTGGCAAGTAAACAACGGCAGAGATCAGGCTGCTGATTTTTTCCCTGTGGGACAATTTCGTTCGACCTACTATCGACCCGATGTTATCTCGAGGGTGCTGTCGACGCGCGACGAGCAATTAGCGCTCAAAGAGGCAAACGAAGAGATTGGGCGCAAGCAAGCGCCAGCGAGCATCGCTCAGCAGTTGCCACCGGTCGTCGAAATAATTTCGCCGTTGGACAGTAGCGAAGTTGCCGCAACCGAGATCGCAGTGCGATTTCGCGTGCGTATGCCTTCGGGCGAGCCCGTGACCAGCGTCAAAGCATTAGTGGATGGACGGCCCATGGGTGCGCGACAATTAATTCAGGAAGCAGCCACAAGCAATGCGGATGGGATACGCGAACTACGTGTCACCCTACCCAAACGCGACAGCGAGATCTCAATCATCGCGGAGAACCGTTTTACGGCGAGTGTGCCCGCGACCGTACGGGTCAAATGGCACAACGCCACCGCGGCTCGCCCAGAAGCCTTCGTCGTCAAGCCGAAGCTCTACATCCTGGCGGTCGGTGTCAGCCACTATGCCGACAGCAATTTCAATCTGAAACTCGCGGACAAGGATGCGAGCGATTTTGTGAAAGTGATGATGGGCCAGAAGGACCTGCTTTATCGCGAGGTGGTGGTGAAGCTACTAACTAATGAGAAGGCGACGAAGGACGACGTGCTTGACGGACTTGATTGGATTCGACAGGAGACAACCAATAACGACGTGGCGATGGTGTTTTTTGCCGGGCACGGCATCAACGATCAGAACAACTACTACTACTTCTGTCCCTACAACGTGGACCCGAGCCGATTGCTGCGCACGGGGGTAGCTTTCAGCGACATCAAGAAGACCGTTTCGGCAATTGCCGGCAAGGCTTTGTTCTTCGTGGATTCATGTCACTCCGGCAATGCCATCGGTCTTGGCGCACGGCGCGGGCCGCTCGACATCAATATCGTGATCAACGAACTATCCAGCGCTGAAAACGGCGTCGTAGTTTTTTCGGCTTCGACCAGCAGCGAGTCTTCCTACGAACGCGAAGAGTGGGGCAATGGCGCGTTCACCAAAGCTCTGGTCGAGGGCTTAAGCGGTGCGGCGTCCATCGGCAATACAGGCCGCATTACTTACGATATGCTCAACGTCTATATCTCAGAACGCGTGAAAGAACTGACTAAGGGCCAGCAACACCCGACGATGATCTCGCCGCAAACGGTGCCGGATTTTCCAATCGCGGTTAAGCACTAACAGCTGAATGAATTTCAATGGTTACGAAGTGTTCTGCTGCGGTATGGAAGGTGAAGATGATTCCCGGTGGAATCTTGGTTTGAACTAATCCTCTGTGCGTCCTCTGTGTCCTTTGTGCCTCTGTGGTGGATTCTTTTTCTAGCGAGTTGCTCACCACAGAGGCACAGAGGACACAAAGGACGC
>JANMKA010000022.1:0-13672 GCA_031371765.1 Blastocatellia bacterium | reverse complement strand
TAGCTCGGCTTGAGATTCGGAACATCGGCGGCCGGCGCGGCGCTTTCGCCTTCATCGTCCAAATGAATGCGACGACGATCCGTTACCCTGATGTCTCGCGGTTCATCTTCGTCCCAGGCGCCGCGAACCTTGCCAAATCTGCTCATACTTTGTTACCCACTCCGCTCGATCGCAATTACGAAAAGCCGCGAACTAACAGTTTGATTCACAACTAAGAAACTTTGATCTCCACGCGCTGCGGTTTGCGCTCGGGCCGCTTTGGCAGCTGAACTTCGAGCACGCCGTCCTTGTAGTTTGCCCTGATGTCCTTTTGATCGACCGATGCTGGCACGCTGAAGGTGCGCAAAAACTTGCCGCTCGGACACTCGCCACGATGTTGTGTTGAATCACGAGTCGGGCGCTCGCCCCTAATGGTCAACCGGTTGTCGCCGTCAATGCTGATATCCAATTTCGCGCGATCAATTCCCGGAAGGTCGACAGCGACCATGAACGCGCCATCGTTTTCGTAAACGTCCGCCGCTGGATACCAATCTGCGCGCTCCAACTCATCGTTCTTTTCCGCTTCGCTCGCGCGGCGCTGGGTTGCGTCTTCAAACAAACGGTTCATTCGATCCTGCAAAGTCACCAGGTCGTGCAATGGATTCCACTGAGACATCGTCTTGTACCCTTCGAAAATGTTAAGCAACTGCTGCCGCTGCCTCGTTCTTAAAAATCATCTTATCGTCTTCAGCCGACACTCTTACGATTTGTCCCGGCAGCACATCGCCGTTCAGCAGCTTCACTGCGAGCGGGTTTTGTAGCAACGTTTGAATGGCTCGCTTCAAAGGACGCGCGCCGTAAGTCGGATCGTACCCTTCGCGCGCCAGAAGCTGTCGTGCCGAATCGTCCAGAACCAGTTGAATGCCTTTTTCGCTTAGCATCTTGCGCAGCCGCTCGAGCTGCACGTCGATGATCTTCACGATTTGCTCGCGTGAAAGTTGATGAAAGATCACAATGTCATCTATGCGATTGAGAAATTCCGGCTTGAAGTGATCCTGCAATTCCTGCAACACGGCTTCGCGCACCTGCGTCTCGTCGCCGTCGGCCGCCTGAATTTCACGCGAGCCAAGGTTTGAAGTCATGATCAGCACAGTGTTTTTGAAATCAACAGTACGCCCCTTCGCATCGGTCAAACGACCGTCGTCGAGAATCTGGAGCAGCACATTAAAAACATCAGGATGCGCTTTCTCGATCTCATCAAAAAGAATGACCGCGTATGGCCGGCGGCGCACCGCTTCCGTAAGCTGCCCGCCCTCCTCGTAACCGACATAACCCGGCGGCGCTCCAATCATGCGGGCCACGGCGTGCTTCTCCATGTACTCAGACATGTCGAGCCGAATCATTGCGCGCTCATCATCGAAAAGGAATTCAGCGAGCGCGCGCGCAGTTTCAGTTTTACCGACGCCGGTTGGACCAAGAAATATGAACGAACCGACCGGACGATTCGGATCCTGCAGCCCAGCACGCGCGCGTCGGACCGCATCCGCCACCGCCGCCAATGCTTCTTCCTGGCCGATTACGCGCTTGCCGAGACCCTCTTCCATCGTCACCAGCTTGTGCATCTCGCCTTGCAGCATTTTGGAAACCGGGATGCCGGTCCACTTGGCAACAACCTGCGCGACGTCCTCTTCATCAACTTCTTCTTTGAGCATGACGCCGTCTTTTTGGAAAGCTGCGAGCTTTTCCTGTTCGGCAGTAAACTTTTGTTCAAGCTCCGGGATCTGGCCGTATTGCAGTTCGGAAGCGCGCGCCAGGTCGCCGGCGTTTCGTGCCTGTTCGAGCTGCATTTTCAGTTGCTCGAGCTCAGCCTTAGCGGTACGCATCCGCTCGATAGCTTCTTTTTCCGATTGCCATTTGGCCTTCATGCCGGACGATTTCTCGCGCAGGTCGGCGATGCGTTGCTCAATTTCCTTGAGACGCGCTCGCGACTTTTCGTCTTCCTCACGCTGCAACGCCTGGCGCTCAATTTCCAACTGCAGAATTTCGCGCTCCAGTTCATCGATCTCCTGCGGCAACGAATCGATCTCGATCCTGAGCCGCGAAGCCGCCTCATCAATTAGATCGATGGCTTTGTCCGGGAGAAAGCGATCCGTGATGTAACGATTGGAAAGTGTGGCCGCGGCAACGATTGCCGAATCCTTGATGCGCACGCCGTGGTGCACTTCGTAGCGTTCTTTCAAGCCACGCAGGATGGCGATCGTATCTTCGACGCTCGGCTCGCCAACATAGATCTGTTGGAAGCGGCGTTCGAGTGCCGCATCTTTCTCGATATATTTTTTGTATTCGTTTAGCGTGGTAGCACCGACACAGCGTAACTCACCGCGCGCCAGTGCCGGCTTTAACATGTTCGAAGCGTCAATCGCACCTTCGGCCGCGCCCGCCCCGACTAACGTATGCAGCTCGTCAATGAAAAGAATGATCTGCCCTTGCGCGTTCTCAATCTCTTTTAGAACTGCTTTTAAGCGGTCTTCGAACTCGCCGCGATATTTCGCACCGGCCAGCATGGAACCCAAATCAAGCCCAACCAGTCGCTTGTTACGCAGCGTCTCAGGCACATCGCCTGAAACAATCCGTTGCGCTAATCCTTCTACGATCGCGGTTTTTCCAACGCCCGGCTCGCCAATTAAAACTGGATTGTTCTTGGTGCGGCGCGAAAGAACCTGGATTGTTCTTCGGATCTCGTCGTCACGGCCGATCACCGGGTCGAGTTTGTTCTTGCGAGCGAGTTCAGTAAGGTCGCGCGCATATTTTGAAAGCGCCTGGTAATTCTGTTCCGCGTTCGGGTCGGTAATCTTCGAGCCGCCGCGCATTTGCTCGATCACTTTCAGCAGATCGTCGCGCTTCACGCCATGCTGGCGGAGAATTTTTCCGGCCTCGCCATCTTTTTCGTCCGCGAGCGCCAGCAACAGATGCTCGGTCGAATTGAACTCGTCGCCCATCTTGTCGGCCAGCTTTTGAGTGGCCGTAAAAATCTGGCTGAGACGTGAACTGAAATACTGCTGACCGCCTTCGACTTTTGGAAAACGACCGATGGCTGCCTGCACATCATTAAGGACAACCGGCACATTGACCGCGAGCTTACCCAGAACGGGACGCACAATCCCTTCTGGTTGCTCGAGCATGGCCGCCAGCAAGTGTTCTGGTTCAACTTGCTGATGCTGGTTTTTTTCCGCGAGTTCTATTGCTGCCTGAATTGCTTCCTGCGCTCGCAGCGTAAATTTATCTAATCTCATGTCTGTTTCTATCTTTAAGCGGGGACATCAGGCGATTGAGCGCCCGACGACCCCGCTTGTGTTTGCTACCGCGCGAGAGGTTTAACGGCCGCCGGCGGCCTGACTAGACTTCGTCGCGTTATTCACGCTCTCAGCTTTTGCCTCGATTGTCTTCGCCGTACTGCCTGCGCCTTCGCCGCTAATTTCAATGCGGCGTGCTTTTGTCTCTTCGCGTTTAGGTAACGTCACGCGCAACACGCCGTTTTTGTATTCAGCAGTGGCTCCCTCAGCCGAAACCGTTTGCGGCAGCGTGAAGGAACGCGTGAACGAACCGTACGATCGTTCGACGCGGTGATAATTGTCCGAATCCTCTTTCTTTTCGAACTGTCGTTCACCGCGCAGGGTGATCACATTGTTTTCCACTGACAATTCAAAGTCTTCACGTTTCATTCCGGGCAATTCCGCCTCGAGAACGATGTGGTCCTTGTTCTCATAGATATCGACGCTGGGATTCCAGGCGCCGCGGCCAATGCCTTCTTCGCCAAAGCCTCTAGTCAGGTTCGTCGAAAACAAGCGATTCACTTCTTCCTGGAGGGTGCGAAGATCGCGGAAGGGGTCATAACGAACTATGGTCATTACAAAATGTCCTCCTTATTTCTCTTCGCGCTCGGGGGCTGATATTTTTGGGTTACGCCCAGTGAGCGCAGGGCAATAATAAAGATTGAGTCTGGTTCTGTCAAGTTGGGCAAACAGGTTGGAAAGGCTAGCAAAACCGTGTAAAAATTTGCTGGGGCGGAAGAGGTGGAACGAAGAAACAGCGCTCGATTTGGCTTTAGGAGAGGCCGAAGAAACGTTTGATGGCGGACAGAAGCCCGGCGGATTCATCCCTGTCCGTGGCTCCCAGATCCTCGCTGGCGGCGAGAGCCTGGAGGCGTTCCGCGATGATGTGGCTCAGTGACTCGACGAGGTCGGGGTTGGCAGCGAAAACTAGTTTCATCGCCTGATGACCAATCTCCAAGACTTCGGTTTCTTCCAGCGCGACGATATTGGCTGTTCGCGGTTCGCCCGTAAACAGAGCCATCTCACCGAAGAAAGCGCCTTCGCTGAGTGTGGCGACGGTTCGTGGCCGGCCACTTTCACTTAGCTGGACTGCGACGCGGCCGTTATGGACCACGAACATTGATGAACCCGGGTCGCCGGCGCGAATAACTGTTTCGCCGGGCGCGAATATATGACTGGACGCAGCCTGTGCCAGCATCGTGGTTTCTTCAGTCGAGAGTGGAGCAAAGATGTCGACGGCAGCCAGCCGCTCGACAATGGGCGCTGCGTCGCCGCCCAGGGTTTTTGGTCTTCTTTCAACCAGCAAGGTTCGAGTGGGGTAGGCAAAGCTCAGATCGTTCCGCCGGAAGGCATACCAAATTCGCTGCCGCACGAGAGCGTCGGTGTCGTTGTATTTCGCATAGTCATCAAGCCAATACTTTACTTCGTAATCAACCCCGCTTTCGCCCAGATTCCGGATGCGCACGATCGGCGTGATTTTCTGCGAGACGTTATCTGCTTCGCGCACTGCTTCCCTCACCACATGAATCGTCTTCGCCGGCGAGTCGGTATACAACGTGTTAAAGAAAACCAAGCGGGCGTTCAGATTGTCACGCGGGCCCACTTCGATTGGCTCTTTCGCAGCCGTGCTGTTACTGATGAGCACGACATGATTCTGGAAGGTTCTGATTTTGACAGCCCGCCAGGTTATCTCCTCGACCACTCCGGTATGTTGGTGGGCGCCAACGGTTATCACATCGCCAACCTGGAACGGCCTATCGGCTTGCAGCGAAATACCAGAAAAGAAATTCCCGAGCGTGTCCTGCAAAGCAAGTCCAAGGATTACGCCGAAGATTGCCGAGGTAGTAAACAGCGCGCCGAGGTTAACGTCAGGAAAAACCCGGGTAAAGATGAGGAAAAACAACGCGGTGAACGCGATGATCGAAAAGATGTTGCGAACCAGCGTAGGGGCGTCGAAACCGCGACGCAAACGAACTAAGCCAAAGATAGCGACGTTAAGCGCGCGCACGACGAGGTAGGCGAGCGTCGCAAACAAGGCCAGTTTCAGAATTCCGATGATGGTCCCGGGCTGAATCCCCGCCATTCGCGAAGTCAGCAAATCCCCTACCGGTTTCTGGAATTTGAAGACGAGATAGAGCGCCAGCACGACCACGGCGGTGGCCACGAGGAAGAGAATCGCTTTATTTTTGGATTGAGTGCGCTTCAAGTTGTTGCTTACGATTTCGGCAAGTGCAACCGGGTTTTGTGGCCTATTCTTTTATCACTGATCGCGTGGCTTGGCGAGAGAGATTTGCGCCGCGGCACAAAGCCAGGATCATTAACTAGACTGCGAAAACGCCAGGAAAGAACGTAGCCAGAATTAACAAGAGCGAGAGCGCAGTGACGATGATTACCGTCAACCAGGCGCCGAGGTTGTAAAGCCGGCCGTTGACATAGGCGCCCATGATTTCACGATCGTTAACCAGTCGCAGGACCGCGAACAGAATGATGGGCAAGAGCAGACCGTTGATAACCTGAGTGACCAGTAACACGCGAATCAACGGCAGGTTGGGAATTACGGCGATCGCGGCGCCGACCGCAACTAGAAACGTGAATATACCAATGAAGATCGGCGCCTCGCGAAAGCTGCGCGACACTCCTTTTTCATAACCGAGCGCTTCGCTGATTGAATAAGCCGTCGCAAGTGGCAGCACGCCCGCGGCTAGCATCGAAGCGCCAAACAAACCTACTGCGAATAGTTTTTCCGCATAAGGTCCGGCCAGCGGTCTCAAAGCGCGCGCAGCATCGGCAGCGGTTTCGATGCGAATGCCAAACCTGTGCAGCGTCGCGCCGGTGGACACCACAATAAAAAAGACGACTAGCATCGCAAAAACAGTCCCTACCCAGACATCCGCTTTTGTTTTCCGGTACTCCTCGGGAGTAACACCCTTTTCAACCACCGACGACTGCACGTACACCTGCATGTACGGCGAGATGGTGGTTCCGATTACTGCAACACAAGTGAATAGATATGCCGAGCTCAAACTGAAGGTGGGTTTCACGAAACCGACTGCGACCGCGCTCCAATCAGGATGGGCCATAAATGCGGAAACGATGTAGCCGAGAAAGACGAGCGACATCAGCAGAAATGCGCGCTCCACTCGTTGATAAGAACCCTTCACAACGAGCCACCAAATGCTGAACGCCGACAAGGGAACTGAGATGAAACGCGGCACGCCGAACAACTCCGTTGCAGCAGCAATGCCAACGAACTCGGAAACAGTCACGCCGCCGTTAGCGATCAGCAACGCCAGCATGATGAACGCGGTCCAGCGCACGCCGAACCGTTCGCGCACCAGGTCGGCAAGTCCTTTGCCAGTGACTGCGCCCATGCGCGCGCACATTTCCTGAACAATGCCGAGGCTGATTGTTATGGGAATGAGGATCCAAAGAAGTTGGTAGCCGTGTTCGGCACCCACGGAAGCGAAGGTTGCGATGCCGCCCGCGTCATTGCCCGCGCTGGCAGCAATCATGCCTGGTCCAAGCAAGGCCAGGAACGCAAGTATTCTGCTGCGGCGCGCGACGGTATGGCCCACGCCACGACGCAACAAGCGTCGTCCTGCGGCCCTGACCGCTGCTCGTGATTCTGCCACTTGGAGGTTCTCCGTCGGTCATACGTTCTTAGCCGCAGATTTGCGCGGATAAACGCGGATCAGATCAAGCAGGAACTTCAAGCTCAAGAAAGAACTTTTTCAGATTCGCGTGGTCCGCGTACACCCGCGGCCGGTTTAATTCTAGCCCAGCAGTCTCGGCAATCGCTGGCGCCAGTCTTTCGGCAAAAGAATTTCCATTGCGTCATCAACCGTTATGATTCCGAGGATGTCGCCGCCTTCATCAACTACCGGCAGCGCCAGCAAATTATACTCGGCTATGCGGTGCGCCACGTCTTCAGCCGCTTCATCCGCGTGCGCTTTTTGAAATTCCGTGCGCATCATCTGGGAAAGCGGTACCGAAGGATCGGCAAGTATCAAACTGCGCAAGGCAATAACACCCGCGAGTTGCCACGACCCTTCAGTCGCCACCACATAAAGGTAATAGATCATGTTTGGCGTTTCCGCCATCTCGCGCAGACGCGCCAGCGCTTCAGCGACGGTCAACTCGCGCGGCAGCGTGACGAATTCGGTAGTCATCAAGCCGCCCGCAGTGTCGTCCGCATACGGTAGCAGCTCAGCGACTTCGGCTTGTTCTTCGCTTTCCATCAAGCCGAGTAATTCTTCTGCCTTCTCTTCAGGCAGATCGCCAAGCACGTCGGCTGCTTCGTCGGGCGACATCCACTCAAGAATGTCGGCAGCGCGTTCTTCATCCATGTCGCCGAGAATGCGCGCTTGCCGCTCCGACGGCATCTCTTCAAGAGTTTCCGCCGCGGTTTCATCATCCAACGATTCGACAACTTCGGAACCGTGGTGATAGGAAAGCGCTTCCGCGAGACGCGCGATTTCGACCGGATGGAGGCGCGCAAGTTTGCCGCTGGCGGACTTTAGCTGGACCGTCGCCGCATCGGTGGCGAGATAACCAACGTCGGACCAGTCGATAACTTCGACTGCTTTTCTGGTTCCCAAAAAATTCGCCGGCGCCAGCCGCCGCCACAATCCCTGCAAACTCACGTCCGCGCCCGTCACTCTCCAATCGCCGGCGGCTTCAATAATTTGCACGTCATTAACGCGCACGACGCGTTTGCCGTCTACGTCGATCAGCTGTTTATCGAGCACGTCACGCGCGAGCAAAACTTCATTGTCGCGGCGCACGAAGGGCCGCAGATCGAGAATGTCTGAATTCAAACCAACGCCATGCTCGTCAAAGTTTGTGATGCGCCAGCGCGGTACAAAAAAATCGCGCCGCCGATAGCGCGCAACCAGCCCGAGCATCGGGGGATGATCTTCTTCGCCCAGACGCACAATCACGTCCTTGATGGTCGCGACACGTTCGCCTTCCAGATCGCGTATGGGGCGACCCAGCACTTGAGATAGATACAGCATGTTTGGTTTACCCGCGGAAGCCGCGGCGCGCGGGCATCATAGCATGAGCGATTGCAACGGGCTGAGGGGTTTGAGGGAGTGGATTTGCAATGAGATCTACGGTGGCGGCTTGCGAAAGTTATAGCGCAGGAGAACGCGAATCGGAACGGCAACGCCTGCGCGCATCGCCGGAAAAAAGTGCAGCTTGTGAATCGTGTCGAGCGTTGCCTGGTCCAACCCAAAACCGCCCCAACGCGCGACTTCGGCGTGTTGAACTTCGCCACTGCTATCCAGGTCCACCAGCACGTCGACGACAGCTTCAGCTTCGGCAGCGGCCGCGGTTTCTGGATAAGCGGGAACGAAGCGGCGATACGGTTTCGGCAGCCTTAGCCCTTCGGCTGCCGCTACCTTGTCATCGTCCGGCGCTGCTTCGATGACTGGGATTTCGCCGTCAAATATGATTGCGCGTTCCGCACGTTCATCCACCTCGGCCCGGAGAGCCGCAACGCGAATGCGGAATCGCAGCGGTGCGCCGGCAAGTTCGCCTAACAGAGAATGCTCAGCAGCCGCTGCAGTCGCGGCGCGAAAGTTTGGACGTTCCCAGGTTAGTAGCCGTCCAGTGCGCGCGCTCACCAGAAAAATCGAAGCGTAGGCTTCGAAATAAACCGGGCCGGCAGAAGGTGAGCGACGCAGCGTTTGCGCGTCGCCCAGTACAAAAAAGTCAGAGCCAAGCACCGCGCCGAGGTTGCGCGCTTCACTTAGCGACAGGTTCAAAGAACCTTCGTAGCCAGCGCCGCGCGCGGCTGCACGGGCCAGATCGCGATCAAGAATCTCAATATTCTCGACTTGTTTGAGACTGGTTGAGAACTTTTCGACGGCTTGTCGGGCGAATACTGTTTCACCAAAATCAACCACGGCTACACTGGGGCGGCGCGCCGAAGTTTGGGCCTGAAGGCGGGAAACGTTCGGCGGAAACAAAGCCGCGACAAGAATTACAGTCAACGCAAAACTTGCTACGAACGAACATGAACAATCTTTTTGGATGAAGGGCATTTAGTTGCAGCGGGGGAGGCGGTTGCTAGTTTAGCGAGTTCAGGTTCGTCGCCCACTTTTCCACAACTGCTGAGACGGTACGCGCAAGGCCCGATTGAATTTGCTCGACGAATTTTCCCAGGCAATGGTGGCGGTCAATTCCACTATCTCATCTTCGTTGTAGCAGGAGCGAAGGCGCGCAAAAAGATCGTCGCTCACGTCGCGCCCGGTTATTGTCATGCTGTCGGCGTACTCGAGCGCAACTTTTTCGGACGAATCGTAAAGGTCACTGGTTGCGTAGTCTGCCAGGGCTTCAATCTTTTCATCGGAAACACCAAGCTGGCTGCACACGGCAGCATTAATGTCCTGTCAAAACTCGCAGCCGTTTAGCGCCGCCACGCGCCGGTTGATCAACCCGCGCAAGCGCGCATCAATTAATCCAGACGCATCAATGCCGGTCCACATCGCGCGCGCGCCGCGAAAAATTGAAAGGCGTCTTGCGTACAGCAGATGATTGGGCAGCGGTGCGCCCCAGGTCTTTTGCTGTGCGTCGAGCACGTCCTTCACATAACGATCCACTTGCTCAAGATCGGCTTCCGCTATTCTCGCCATCGCAAGTTAATCTCCGTTTGCGTTTGCATAACCGACAGCCGAGGGTTCTTTCGGCGTCGCCTCGTGATAAAGCCGGTAAACTTCTTCTTTCACTTCGGGAGGGAAACAGACGCGATGTAACTCGTACCCGCGTTGCAGTCCGCGCACGACATCGCTGACTTCGCTAATCTCGCGTATGCGCGGCCGCGCGTAGCCGTCTTCAACGTAAATACGGCTCTTCGGTTCCGCATCTTTTGGCGTGTAGTAATTGTAGTAGGGAACATCGCTGGCGCGATCTTCGATGAAGTAGTACTCAGGATCGTACCCCGCTTTGGCGACGCAGGCACGCGCCGCAGTCAGGAAGTCGGGGCGTTCGTCGACCGGCATATCCAGATCGATAGCTTTGAAAAGACGTCGCGTGACGAAACGCCGGCTGAGGTTGGCAAGTACCTCGTCATCAGAACGCTGCCACTGCTTTACATGAAACACTACGTCCGAATCGTCAATCTCGAGATGCTCGGTGATGCTCAGCGATTTCCGTCGCAGCACTTTCTCGAAAGCAGTGCCAGGCGCATGCCAAACAGGCTTGCCGTTTTCAAGTAGCGCCAGCGCGCGCCGCAGAATTGAACGAAGCACTGCTTCGGCCGAGCGTAACGCGCGATGAAAGTAGACCTGCCGAAACATGTAGTAGCGCGCCTGCAGATATTCTTCAACTGCATACAGGCCGCGCGCCGCGACGTAAATCCGATCATGCTCTTCGTCGATCGCCAACGCGTTGATGATCCATTCCAAATCGTAAATTCCATACTTCGCGCCGGTCATTAACGAATCGCGCAAGAGATAGTCCATGCGATCGACGTCGAGCTGCGAAGAAACCAGTTGAGCGAGCGCCGCCGGCTGAAATTTTCCTTCAATGATTGCTGCAACCTTCGCCGGCAAGTCAGCGGAATGTGCACGGAGGCGTTGCCCGACCTCGGTTTCTTCACTCAGCAAAACTTCCACGGTCCATTTCTCGTGATGAAAGCCAAGCACTTTTTCCATCACGTGCGTAAACGATCCGTGGCCCACGTCATCAAAAAACGCAGCGGCGCGCGCGGCCGCGCGATCCTGCTTATCGATGCGATGTTTTTCGCCGAGGCGATCCAGCACGCGACTCATCAAGTGAAACGCGCCCAGCGAATGAGTAAAGCGCGAGTGTTCCGCGCCCTGGTAGGTATAGAGACCGAGGCCAAGTTGCTTAATGCGACGCAACCTTTGAAATTCGGGCGTGTCGATCAAATGCATGATCAGCGCGCCCTCTTCGTCGTCTGTGCGAAGCCTGATTATGTTGTGGACCGGATCGCGATAGATTCGTTCTGACATGGTATTTTTTTTTGCGAAAGCGGAGTTTACCACTTTCACGTGCCGACTTGCCGGACTCGGGCAAAGCGCGGTTTCCGAAATCAGGTGCGGGCAAAATCTACCGGCGGTAAATTGTAAGGAGAGCGATTGGCGTCAAGGCAAGGGGTCTCGCGATTGCTCTGGCTCCATTATTTCTCGGTTTCTCCATTTTTTTGAATATTATTGCCGCGGCTGGATAATATCGGTCTCTGGGCGTTCCTCAACGAAGTTCCGCCTTCAACCCTAAACCCCATTGAATCAAGGGGTTAAGGAGTGGTTCCGTTTCTTGTATTTAGGTCCAACTTTAAGGAATAAGACTTGCCAAGATTGGGTTCTGAACTGATACGCAGTTAGGCAATCCCCAAAGTTCTCAGAAACGATTCACACAGGAGACTTATCTATATGATGAAAAACTTTCGCAAAATCGCTCCGATTTTAGGGGTGATAGTCTTCGCATTAGCCTTTGGGTTTTCAGTGCAGGCGCAGGTTACCACCGGTAACGTCCGCGGCATGGTGACAGACCCAAACGGCGCGATTGTGCCTAACGCAAAGGCAACAATTAGCAAAAAATCAACTAATAGTTCGACTACTACCCAAACGTCGGGCTCTGGTCAATTCGAGTTCGCCAACTTACTACCGGGCGACGACTACAGTGTTACGGTTGAAGCTGCGAATTTTAAAAGTCTGACACTCACTGATGTGAAGGTGCAGGTGGGCCAAGTCACAGACCTCGCGACCCAATTGTCGCTGGGAGCCGTTGGTGAAACAGTTACCGTTACGGCTGGGGGCACTGAACTTGTTGATACAACCACGTCCAATCTGTCCAAAAGCTTCAGCGCGCGACAGGTCGCCGACCTTGCCCAAGCTGGTGCCGGGTATTCGGGTGTGAATAACCTCGCCCTGATCGCGCCGAATGTAACAAGTTCGGGGGGCATCGGCGTCGGCACCGGCGGCTCCGTCGGAGGCCAGCGTCCACGCAATAACAATTTTATGATCGACGGCGTCGACAATAACGACAAAGCGGTAACCGGCCCACAGAGTTACGTCTCGCCAGAAGAAGTTGCCGAGTTCTCGCTGGTCGCGAACCAGTTTTCGGCCGAGTTCGCTCGCAACGGTGGCGGCCAGTTCATCACCGTTACCAAAACTGGTACCAATGAGTTCCATGGCACCTTTCATGCAAGCGTTAAGAATCGATATCTGAACGCGCTCGATGAACTTCAGAAGCTTGCCGGCGTCACACGCAACAAGGCGGACGGCGATTTGTTTATGCCACGGTATGACTCCTTCCGCGGTGGGGTTAACATGGGCGGTCCGGTATTCTTCCCACGTTGGGGAGAAGGTGGTCCAAGCCTTTGGAAGCTGAGAGATAAGCTTTTCTTCTTTACCTCGTATGAAAGGCTGCAAAGCGGAAGCGCGGTGGGATCACCCGGAATCGTGGTACCCACTTTTGGTGGCTTCAGTACCCTGTCGGCTCTTTCTGGAGTGTCCACGACTAACCTTAATGTGCTGAAGCAGTTTCTATTGCCGCTCGCTCCCAGGAAAAGCACAACTCTTACAGTTTGCAGCGTGAATGTGGTGAACGGAGATTGTCCTGTAGCGAACCTAATCCCGGTGGATGCAGGCACTGTGAACATCCCTTCACCGAACTTCTTTAAGCAGAACCACGCGGTTATCAACTTGGACTACAATCAGAGCACGGAAACGCAGCACCACTGGCGTTTCCTCATGACCAATGGTTCTGACATTGATACCGCTGCAAGTCTGCCCATTTTCTTTGCTCCTTTCCCGTCGAAGCAGCGTCTCTTCTCGTATACAGTGACTCACAACTTCAGCCCGAATGTAATCAACGAGACGCGCCTTGCTTTTCGCCGGTCGTCGTATAGCGACCCGGTTCCGGATTTCAAATTCCCGGGCCTTGACTCATTCCCGAATCTTGAGCTAGACGACCTCGGAATAAGCCTCGGGCCGAGTGGAAACGCACCGCAGTTTGGCATTGAAAACAATTACCAAGTCGTCGACAACGTAACTTGGATTCGTGGCAAACACTCGTTTAAGGTTGGCGGCGATTTCCGCAAACAGATCTCTCCGCAGCACTTTGTGCAGCGCGAACGCGGTGATTATGAATATCTGTCTATCGACGACTACCTACGCGATTTCAGTCCTGAATTTGGCGAGCGTAACGTCGGTTCCAACACCTACTACGGTGACCAGAAGATCCTGTACGCCTTTGTCCAGGACGACTGGCGGATGCGTCCAAACTTCACCGTCAACCTGGGACTGAACTACTCCTATCAGGAGGTAACAAAGGGCGTTAAGAGGCAGATAACAAATGCCGCCGCTTCCGTGCCGGGTCTACTCGTGTTC
>JANMKA010000020.1:0-43473 GCA_031371765.1 Blastocatellia bacterium | reverse complement strand
TAACGCTTTGCCAATGACTGACCCGAAGGCCCGCAACGGATCGCTAGCCTTCATGGCATGACCGGGCGTGGTTGAGGTCGTCAACAGATCTCCGATTTCTATAGGCGAGGCTTGAGCATCAACTTTGCAGTAAACTTTGCCGATTAGACCAATGGGCAATCTGTTTGTCGGTGAATCCTGTTTATCCAGCACCAGACCAGGCTTATAACTCCCGGCCCCGGAAATAACGCCGGCAACTCGCTTGTCGTACGCCTGGTGACTTTGACGCAACGCGCCTGCTTCGCCGAGTACCATCACCGTACCTGGATCGACTGCTTCGGCGATGTCGAAATCTTCAGCACAATCAGCGTGACCTGAAATGAAGCGGATGTCACCTCGCACTTCGACATCTCCATCAAATAAGCCTGCCAGTCGGCCTCCTTTGCCATAGACACCGATTCCCTTGGTGTGGTCGTTGGGTTCGCCGATACCGACTACGCCGGCGTGGTCCGCAGAGCGACTGGTACCACGTACGCCCTCGTAGGTCTTGCTTTCAAACGAGCCACCAGTCCCGCCGCCGCTGGCCCCGCGCACTCCTGGGCCAGTCTTGCTGTCGCCAACTACGCCGGCGCCGCCGCTGGCTCCGGGAAAACCGGGCATGACGTGGGCAACAAAGGTATTGATACCTACTACCGCCGCATCGGTGCCGGTTGCTTGATTAGTCTTGCTGGTGACCGGGTCGTTGTTATAAGTGGGCATAGAAGCCTCCCTTTCAGAGTAGTTGTTACGACAGATTGGATCATGGTTTCGGCGCACCAAGACCAGAAATCGGAACTGACAAAGTCTTAGAAAAATTGCTGAGCCTGGTTAAGGCAAGGACGTTGCTCAGATAAAACTTCCTGAAAAACGATACTGCACAGTGGGGCAAGAAGATATGGTAGAAGCGTGGGAAAAGTCAACGAACTTGCCGGCAAAGGATCATCGTGGCATCGCACCAGCGGCAGGTGCCGCGGTCAAGCAATGTTCATAACGAGGTTGAAGTGATCGAACAGGATACGCACGAACTCTTCTTCACTTGATAAGATTCGCTCCTCACGAATGTGCCGCTCGGCGCTATCGGAGGTGGTAATCAGACGCATGTCGCTGAGGGTAATGCGACCTTCCGCGGTGGCTAGCGAGCAGATGCGGCCACGAGTGAAGTGCGAGTCGGGAGAAGTCTGGTGATAGCGGCACATTCCGGCATAGTCGGCGAATGTGTGGGGCGTCAAGGTGAAACGATACTGCGCCTTCCAATCTCCGTCGCCATCACGTCGCGTCAGGACAAGGTCATCGCCCTCAGAAATAATTTGATATGCACGACTTCCCTGTCGCTGCTCGTCGCGCTCATCCAAAAGCAGCGGCTCGAGAAACGAATCACCAAAACCAACATCCACGAGCCAGCGCTGGTCCAGTTGAACCATAAGCGTCATGTGATCAAAGTCGGGACCAAACTCACCGCTGGCATTAGCAACTCCGGCGGACAGCATGGTGACGTCAAAGCCCAGTGCCCGCAACAACGCGGCAAACAGGCCGTTGGCTTCGTAGCAGAAACCGCCGCGTCTGTTCGTTACAATCTTGGTAAACAGCGCCGCGTCCTCGAGCACAATCGGTTGGCCGGCGTGAATGCTTAAATTCTCAAAAGGCACTGTTAACATATGCGCCACTTGCAAGGCGCGCAGCGTCTCGGCAGTCGGTGCCGGCGGGCCCTGGTAGTTTATGCGTTCGAGGTAAGCCTTAACGTCCAACATGCAAATGGATATTAACTGTAGATAGATGAGGATAAAAAGGTGTAACTTGGCCCATCGTTCAACGTTATATTGACGATGTAATTTATCCCCTCAAGTTAAATGGAGATGTTATGCAAACTGTCAAGTCGCGCATCCTTGGTCTGGTCCTTCTTGTCCTTGGAATTGGACTGGTCTATATCAACTGGCATCAACTGATGAAGGACGGCAGTTATTCGCTGAAGCTGGCGGCGTTCGGACCACTCGTCGCAGTAGGGGGAATATTCTTAGTCTTCTTCCCGTCAATGGGCGGAAAGCCCAACACCGCAAGAGAAAAAATCATCCTGCTGATTGTGTTTGTTATTGGTGTGACCGCAGGGTTAGTCAACTGGTATTTGATGGATCCCGGCTTCTTTGGGAGGTAGTTTTGATTACTGGCCCTCACCTTTATCAAGCCAGAAAAAAAACGTAATGGGACAAGGACACTAATGATCGCCTTTGGCCGGTTTAGTTTCCTCAGAGTGTCCGCCTGCTTGCCAGCGCCCGACGGCGATGAAAGTAACCGTGTCCCAAGCGTTATGGATGCCGACAAACAACAGTAGCAGAGCGCTCGCAGCCACCATGAACAACACGCTCCCCGGATAACTGCGAAGCGAGAAGCCCGCGACCGCCAACAATGCATACGCGATCAGAGGCAGCACCACATGGAAAAGCCAGTCTTCAAATACCGGAATGTAGCCGCTCTGACGACCCGCACGCTTGAAAACAATCAGTCCGTAGAGCACGCCTGCAAGACCACACACCGCCAGCGCAATACTTACACCCAACAAGCCGCGCCAGCGCACTGAGAATGGCGGAAACAAGCAGTACTGCGCAGAAATGCACGATGGTCGGCGTGCCGAATGCATCAATCTCTTTGAAAGTGCTTTTTCGCCGCGACTCCGCAACCAGCGCAATAACTACAAACTGTAATCCGGTTAACGCGGCTCCTGATGAACCTACGATTACGTAGAAGGTTTCCCAGGCAGCGAGTGGTGAACGTGCGAGTTCTTCCATGAACTATCCTTTGGGCCAGCGGCAGCTTAAGAAACTCCAAGGCGCTGCAGAAGTTGTGTGAAACGCTGGTCCGGGTGTAGCGGCTCAAGCTCCGGATCAAGGGCAAGCCAAATGATCTGCGGATCGCGCTCGTCGACAGCTTTGTTGAGCCAATCAAATGCCTGCTCCTTTTGGTCCAGGCTGACGGCCAAAAGCGCAATCATAAAAGGCGAAACGTAATGTCGCTTGCGCATCTGCTTGAGCTTATTAAGGATTGCTATTGCCTCTGCTTGCTTGCCGGCGCGCGCGTAGGCATAGCCAAGAATTGAAAGCACGGACGGGTTGTCGGGACTCTTCTCAAGGGCCTTGCGACTTTCTTCAATGGCCCGATCAAACATTCCCTTTCTTTCATAAGCCTGGCCGAGAAAAAACGGTACCGGCAGGAAGTCGGGGTCGAGCGCATGGGCCCGGGCGTACAGAGATATCGCTTCGTCATAGTGATGTTCGTAATAAGCGAGATTCGCCACATCCATGTTCGGCAGGCCCATCAACGGTGCGATCAGCTGCGCATTCCTTATTTCTTCTTCCGCTTTGTCATACTGCTTCATGACTTCCCAGTAGTAGCCTAACAGTTGATGAGCATCAGAAAGATTAGGATTCAGCTCAATCGCCCGTTCAAATTCCAACTCGGCTTTGGTCCAGTCATGTTGAAAAAAAAGAAATTTTCCGCCCAACGCCACGTGCGCTTCTGCCAAACTGTCGTCAAGTCTGATTGCGGTCCGGGCCGCAGTTTCTGTTTGGGAAAGTATTTCAACCGGGGCTCGGGCGCCAATTGCACCCTGAACGCTGTAGGCGAAACTCAGCCCGGCGTAGGCCAGCGCATAGTTCCGATCGAGGGCGATTGCCTGATTGAAGTAATCGATACTTTTCTCGACACCTTCGGGCGTGAACTTGTACCAATACAGCCGGCCTTTCTGATAGAGCTGATAAGCCGCGATGTTATCGGTGTAATGTTTGGCTATCCGCTGTTGTTCTTCTCCTGTAAGTTGCGGAACTAACGAGGCCGCAACTTGAGCCGAAATTGAATCCTGCATTGCGAAGATGCTGGTGAACTTGTCGTTGAAAGTTCCCGCCCATAATGAGGTGCCATCACTAACTCTAATTAATTGAACGGTGAGTTTGACTTCATCGCCCAGCCGCTGCACCTTGCCTTCGATAACGGCATCAACGGCCTGCTCACGTCCTGCTGAGAGCAAGTCTTGTTCTGCATTTTCATATTTCAGAATCGCGCTGGTCGGCCGCACCACCACCTGCTTGACGTTGCTGAGTTTGGTGATTAAGGCGTCCGCCATTCCCAGCTCAAGCGATTCGTCCCGGCTCTCGGCAGAAAGCGGACGAAATGGGAGTACAGCGAGCGAGCGAATGGTGCCGGGCGTTGAGGTCGCTTTGGTGACGCTGTGACGAGTCCAGAAAAAGTACCCACCAGCTATCAGAATAAGAAAAACCATTCCGGCCAAAATGAGAGCCGACGATTTCTGGCGGGAAGCGACGAGCGGTAAGACCGGTCGACTTTGTCCTGCGTCAGATTTCGCGCGCGTGATGGGGTCGAGCGGGAAGCGTTTTAGCGTTGGCTCGAAATCAGCCGCTTCTTCCCCCACACTTTCCTCGACTGTCAAGCTGGTTCGCGAATGCCCAGTTACCAAAATCTCTTCACCAGGCTCGTCGTGTATTTCGATAACCTCGGCAACGAAACGGTAGCCGCGGCGCGGCACGGTCTCAATATATTTGCCCCCGTCTTTCCCTTCTCCCAGAACCTCCCTGAGTTTGTGAATGTGATGCGAGAGATTTGCTTCTTCGACAAAGCTTCCCGGCCAAACCTTCTTCAGTAATTCCTCTTTATCCAGCAGGTGCCCACTGTTTTCCACGAGCACAAGCAGCATGTCGAAAGCCTTGGCTGTTAGCGCAACCGGCTTGTCCCGGCACAACAACTGGCGCTCATGGGGCTCCAGGCGAAACGGCCCGAATTCATAAAAGTGCTTTAACTGCTTACGCATAACGGCCCTAAGAAAGAGTTCAGAAACTATTAAGAATTAATCGAGACCTGGCAAAGGACGTTTTTGGGGGTAACGGCTACCTTGCGCGACGAGGGCAGCCATGAATTGGGATGCGGTTACAAAGACAGCGGCGCAAATCTTAACGCAGGACTCAGCAGGTCGCAATCATGATGCCGGCTGCGATGCTGAGACGGACGATGAAGGGAGCAACGGTTACGAAGCGGCGTATCGAAATCATCGTCGAGCAACACCGGTTCCTAAGGATTTCTACGCGCAGAATATCCGCCGTCGGTTGGTGCGTCCCCTGCGGGCAGAAAGTGCAAATGGTAACAGTCGAAGACGCCGCGCGGATTGCCACAGTGACCGAGCGCACTATCTACCGCCGCACAGAAACCGGGCAATTGCATTTCATTGAATCGCAGGAGGGCCTGCTGCTCGTTTGTACCAGATCGCTTGGCGATGGCGGATGTTATTAGGACCAACTCAATTGACAAAGGAGAAGACATGAACAAAACGAGACATAAACTGAGCCGCGCTATGACGTTTGCTTTGCTGGCCATAACGCTGGTGACAGTCGCACGCACCCAGAGCAACAAACAAGTCAATCAAGCTCAACTACACTCTTTACCACAAGAAGATTACGCCAAGCGAGAACTCTCAGCTCCACCCGCGGTGCGGCAAAAACTGGCGGAGCTGCGCCAGCGAATCAAAGCGCACAACCTCGGGTTTGAAGTGGGCTACACGGTGCCGATGGCACGCGGAGCGCGCAGCATTACCGGCGGTGGCTTACCACCCAACATCGTGGCGATTGCAAAGAAGCAAAACATCATTGCGAGACAAGTTACGCAGCTTGATCGGCAAACTCGTGATCAGGCCCTCAAAGAAAATCCGCAGCTCAAGTCAAGGCTGCCGGAAATGTCCACGACTTGTTTTGCGAACGAGCACAGCTTTGACTGGCGACGCGCCGGCAAGGTGACCGCGGTTCGAACGCAAGGCTGTGGTAATTGCTGGGCCTATGGCGCAATGGCAGTACTTGAATCAAGTTATCTCATTCGGAACAACTTAACGATCGATGGCTCCGAGCAGTTCATTGTTTCCAACAGCGGCGCGGGAAGCTGTGAAAAAGGAGGAGGTACGAAAGGGGCAATAGACTTTCTCGTCAACACTGGCACGACGACTGAGGTTGAATTGCCGGATTCCGGAACTGACGGCACACCCAACCTGACGGACTTTCCGACGCCGTACCAGGCGTTGGTTTACGGTTTTGTAAGTGACACAAAAGCAATACCCGACGTCTCGGAAATCAAAGCCGCCCTTTGCGAGCACGGCCCGGTCGTTTCCTGGGTTGGAGTAACCGATAGTTTTGTCACCTATGTAGGTCCGTCCGCTTACAAAGACGACGAATATGCAACCGAAAAGGGTGCTAACAAGCCCTGTCCGAGTCAGGGCATGCCCAACGGCGCAGTCTGCGGACACTATGTCACCATCATCGGTTGGAATGATGCCAAAAACGCCTGGCTGATCAAGAACTCGTGGGGAACGAACTGGGGAACCACCGCCGGCTTTGGTACTGAGCGCGGTTACATGTGGATTGACTATGGCACGAACCAAATTGGCTCAGGGGCCATGTGGGCCGATGCCATCAACAACGCGTACCGTTTGCCGCCACGTTATTACCAATTGATGCCACAGGCGCGCCGCCTCGACCTTGGCCCGCTTAAGACCCGAACCGTACTTCAAGCTCAGCATCAATAGCAATCGTGCATTCAACCAAACCGTGGACGAACGAACAAAAACTACGTCACCGGTCTTAATCAAAGGAGATAAAAAAATGAGAAGCATTACCACCAATACAGCTCAATCTTTTGCCAAACTCGCAACAATTACAGCTGCCATACTCTTTTTTATGGCAACCTCAGTTAGCTTCGCACGAGCTCAGGACACACCATCGACCGATCGCGATAATCCAACACCGTTCACCTCGAACGTGGTCACCAGCGACGGCGTGGACGATAAAACTGAATACTTTTATTCATTCACCGCCGGCCCGGGCGAAGTGACGATCACTCTCGATGTTAAAGCGGAAAAAGGCACCGCCGTGTCCAGCGTTGACATCGCGCTGTTCGACGCCAAGTCGAAGAAGCTCATGAGCACCTATGCGAACCCGGATCACGGTTCGAGCAAGCGTGCGGTGGAAACAGTGAAGGTGCGTGGTACGCAAACTCTGTTGCTGGAGGTCACATTGTCGACGGGTGTCGATAACTTTAAGATCAAAGTCGATGGCGCCGTGAAAATTGATCCCGCAGTTGGCGGTTCGGTCGCGCCCGCTGAGCCAACAGCAAATCCTTCGCCCACACCTGGCGAAGGTAGCACGGCCACTGATTCATCGAGCTCGACGCCATCTGATGCGGCTGGAGGGGATGCAACGGGTGTAACCGCAACTGGAAGTGAACCGGGATCCGGCACAACTCCCGCGACGGGTCAGGAAGCCGGTGGCGCGCAGCAGGGCGCAGGCGGCAACTCGAGTAAGACTGGCAAGGTAAATTCCAAGATCAATTCGGCTAGTTCCACTCTTAGTGGAATCATTACTGCTGCCGGGTCAACTGCGGATTCAGTAAAGAACCTAAAGAAAAAGAAGCAGTAAGTTTGCGCAATCTAAAAGAGGGGAACCGAATGGAGTTCCGACACCCCGGCGAATTGGTGCGCTTCTTAATCAACTACAGCGAAAGGAGCAGTGATGAGGAATCGATATTGGAAAAACGTGGCGGCGTTGATGCTGACGCTTTTGTTGTTCGGAATGGCCCTGGGATGGCGCGCAAAGGGGCAAGCACGGTCCGCACTGCCAGCTCAACCTCGTTGGGAATATCGTTACGACACGGCGTCCAACTCTTTTCCAGCAGAAGGAGACAAGGCCAAGATAGATTTCTACGGAGTTAATGGCTGGGAACTCGTTGTAGTGGTGCGGGAACAAAACTCCAGCGTGCTTGTCTTTAAGCGACTAAACCGGCAAGGAAATGCAGGGCAATAGTGAATGGTAAGACGCATTGCTCACCGCGAAGGGTTAACTGTTCGCGCTGTGCTCATTGCGGACGAAGGCCCGCGATTACAGTAGTTTTTGTACGCGCGGGGCCAGGCGCGCATCGCCGATCTTTTCAGTCCATTCGTTGAACGATGCGGTTGGTGCGTGCCAACGCAATTCATCAACCTTGCGGAAGAGCGGTGCGTCGGTGCGCAAGGTTGCCAAGTCCTTGAATAGCAACGCGGGCGCCACGTTTCCATCTTTTAGAACACCAGCAGGAAAGTCTTCGATGTGACCATGGCGGTTGATAAGCGCCGCCGCGGTCTTTGCTCCCAGCCCCGGGATTCCGGGATAACCATCAGCACTGTCACCAACCAGCGCGAGATAGTCGGCGATGAATTGCGGCGCGACGCCAAATTTCGCGCGAATGGCGTGCTCATCGCGAATCTCATTTTTTCTGCGGTCGATTTGCACCACGCGATCGGCGACCACACATTGCGCTAAATCCTTGTCCGGCGTCCAAATGCAAACCTTCTCGACGCGCTTATCCTTCGCGGCCAGATGCGCTGCCGAAGCTAACGCGTCGTCGGCTTCCAATTCGACCATGGGCCAAACCACGACGCCCATTGCTGTCAGCGCCTCTTCCAGCGGATGAAATTGGGCCCACAGCGCGCGCTCGATGCCGGCGCCCGTCTTGTAACCGGGCCAAAGGTCGTTGCGAAAAGATTCGATAACGTGATCGGTGGCGACGCCGAGGTGCGTGGCGCCGTCTTCGATCATCTTCGCGACCATGTTGAGCACGCCGGACACGGCGCCAAAAGGCGGATCAGTTTTCTTGAAGCGGCGGATGCCGTAGAAGTGGCGAAAGAGTTCGTAGGTGCCGTCGATTAGATGAACGATCATGGCTGAGAGTCAGAAGTCAGAAGTCAGAAGTCAGAAGTCAGAAGTCAGAAGTCAGAAGTCAGAAGTCAGAAGTCAGAAGTCAGAAGTCAGAAGTCAGAAGTCAACAAAGCATGAGCCCTTTTGGGTTTTACCGCAATACATTTTGATGATTCTCGATTTACGATTTACGATTCACAATTTACGATTCACGCTGACATCTGACTTCTGACCTCTGACCTCTGACCTCTGACCTCTGACCTCTGGTCTGACTACTGACTACTGACGACTGACTACTGACTCAGTCTTCCAGCACAGACAAGATATTTCCCGCCGGATCCTTGAACCAGGCGATCTTGGGGCCAACATCGCCGCGGTGAATTCCCTTCTCATCCGTCTTTATGTCGGCATTGTCATACTGTTCAAAACGCACCCCACGTTTCGTCAGTTCATCTACCACTGCGTCAATACGCTCAACCGGAAAATTCAGTATCGTGAAAGTTGCCGGCGCATGGTTAGGCTTGGGATAAACCAATATCACCGCGCCGCCCGCGATGTTCAGTTGCAACAAGCCCATTGGCGCGTCGGCCACATCGAGCCCGAGCGTTTGGCCGTAAAATTCTTTTGCTTTTGCCAAGTCGGTAACTGAAAAACCGGAAAATGCTTTCGTATTCTTGAACATTCGCTTCCTCCATCAGAACATCCGTCAAATAACTACCGAAACAAATGCAAAGGGCACGGTCGTGACCGTGCCCTTCGAAGTTACCACTCTGATCGCCAAAGCCCCAGCTCGCGCCATGGCTTTTTGGACAGACCAGTTGATGTAGCGACTACGGTTTGTTGCTTACCGGTGAAGCATTCGGCCTCTGGCTCATACCGCGATTGAGCAACATCTTAACTTCCACGCGCCGATTCTGCGCGCGCCCTGCCGCGGTTGTGTTATCGGCAACTGCTTCTGTTTTGCCATAGCCCATCGGCGTCACAAAACGGCGGAGCGGAATCTTGTGATTAACGGCCAGGTACTGGATGACGGCATCCGCGCGCTCGCGGCTCAGACGAAAATTCTTGGTTTCACCACCAGTAGAATCCGTATGACCCGAAACTTCAATTGAGTAAGCCTTGGCGCTTGCCGCTTTGGCTGCAAACTCGTCCAGATGTTGTTTTGCTTCCGGCGACAGCACCGCGCTGTTAACTCGGAAGTTCACCGCAACGTTTTCCTGTACATCAAACTCATCGAGATCGTCGATGCGTGTGTTAGCGGCGGTTGCTTCATTCCGCGCTTCGGCGGCAACGGCGTAGAGCTCGTCCATCTGGCCGGCCATCCGTTGCTGGTTTTCCTCGACAGGAGTCACTCGTGAATCAGACGTGATCGCAGCCCGCATGTCGGATTCATCAAACCTGATTTTGTCAGCCACCAGTTGGCCCTGTGAATCGCCGCGTCCTTCGACTTCTACAATCAACCCGCGCAGGATGTCGGTCACGGGATATTTTTTGCCGCTGCGAAGAAAGCCACCATTGGCTTTAACGCTGGTACGATCGGTTATGAGTACTTGATAGTCGGTGCGGTTACGATCGCGGATTCTGAAGGTCTCGCCTTCGCGCGCGATAACTACACCTTTGAACTTCAACTTCGCGCCGTTGGGAATGGATTGTATGTTGCGCTCGACCGCGGTGGGCTGGGGGTTTGCAACCTGGCCATAAACGAACGGGGTCATGGCAAACAACAGAGCCAACCCGATCAGCAGCTGGGGCGGGCGAAAATTCTCATTAATCCTCATGTTTACTCCTTCAAAATTGATTTGGGATTCAACTATTTCCGGACGCAATCGGCCGGTGGCTCAGCGGGAGAAGCGAACCGGTAATTGTGACCTATCGGGAGAAGAATTTTGTTGCAAACAAACGATGGTTAGGTGGCAATTGGTAGAAGGGACAAGCTCGTGTTGGGAAGGGGACATGCCCCAGCTGGTTTCGGTGCCAGTCGACGAAAGAGCGGGGGGCATGCCAGCCTTCCCGGCCATGAGATTGTTTTGTTCTTGAACCCTGGCCCCGAGGTTCGTGCCTCTGTGGTTCATGTTCTCTTAAAAACCCAACTCTCTAATTGGTACTGCCTGTGATTAGTAAACCTTGCACTGTTGCACTTTTTCTTTAGTTGCCAGCGAGAACCGCGGCTCGACTTTCGCGTTATCTGAAACTAACGACGCGACCAGCTCCCCGACTGCGGGCCCATGCTTGAATCCGTGTCCCGAACCGCCGCCGACGAGCCAAGCGTTTGCAAACACCGGATGACGATCAATGAGGAAGTCGCCGTTGGAAGTACTCTCATATTGGCAAACGCGCGACTCGATTACCGGCGCATCCGCCAGCGCGGGCACGCGCCGCTCAAGGTAGGCGCGGAGTCGCGTAACGCTCTCCGGCAAAACAATTCGCTCGCCTGTGTCGGGATCAAACGGTGGACCGTGTTCGTCAATTGCGATCTTGACTCCACGGCTTTCGAGATTGGGAATGCCATACACAAGATCGTTGAAGTCAATCCACGCCGGCATTTGCTCCGGCAGGAAGCGCTCGTCGCCGGCCGGCACACCCAAAAAGAAAACTTCTTGTCTGGTCACATAAATCAATTTAGCCAGTAACTCAGGAAAGAGTTTTGGCAACCAGGGGCCGCAAGCGAAAACAAATTTGTCAGCGACAATCCTGGTGCCCGCGGTTGTTTCAACAAACTGCAGTCTCGCCATTCCATTCCGGGGTGGGAGGATTGCTGCTTGCACGTAAATCACGCCGCGAGATTGCGCGGCCGCGACTAAACCCTGCACCGCCTGGCGGGCCAACAACACGCCGCTCTCGTTTTCAAGCATGCCCCAGGCGACTGGACCAAATGCAAGCTGCGTATAACGTTGGCCGAGTTCTTCCCGCGTCAATCTTTCGTACTTTACTTTGGCTTGCTCGAACGTTTTAAGCGTGGCTTCGCAATAAGGATCCTGTTCTCGAGCCAGCCACAAAACTCCGGTAGGCTGAAACAGTTGTGGCCGCGCCATGTCAGCAAACAATTGTTGCCACAGTTCAGACGAGCGCCGCGCCATGCGCGTGTAGATTTCATCGGGCCCATAACCCAGCCGCAGAATGCGCGATTCGCCGCCTGAACTTGCGCGACTATTCGCTGGTCCATACGCGTCGACCAGCAAGACGTGGGCGCCCGTCCGCCGCAGTTGATACGCTGTCCAGGCGCCAAAGACTCCTGCGCCGACGACTGCGATGTCGGTTGTGTGGTCTGTCATATTAATGGCGCAGCGATCAGAGTGGCCTAGACTCTAGGAAGGTCCGATCAAGCTTCATTTTGGGTTTTTACCGCGAAGCGGTTAGGTAACTTAGCCCAGGGTTGCCGCGCCGCGCGGCTACCCTGGGGTTCCAATTGTAGGAGAGATCCCACCCCGAAGGGGTTGCGTCTCTTTAACGTTGTCTCGCTTTCGAGATACCGACACGACCCCGATGGGGTGGCTATTCCTATTGTTAACCTGGCTAAGTTACCTAACCGCTTCGCGGTAAATCTCATCCGACTTGATCACAGAACCTTCTACTGCGCGACTGTGAACTTGATGTCGTCAGCGCTTTCCGCCAGCTTGATATCGTTGGCGTTGTATCCCACCACCTGGACTGTGTACGAACCCGGCGACAACGGTTTCTCTAGCACGTAAGACGTGCCATCCACGCGCTTGTTGACGAAGTCATATTCAGTCTTTGCATCCGTTGCGCTGTCGGCGTGAATGCTGAATTTGTAGTAGGCCGCGTCCGGATAAGCATCCCACTTCACTTCGATACTGTCGGGGCCGATTTTTGCGCCCGCCTTCGGTGTGATCAACTTCAGATCGCTCTTGAAAAGATTGGTGTCAGGCGCGAAGAACGTGTGGTCCTCGTCCAGTTGGTATTTTGCCGATCCGACGAAGCCGGAAGTCGCAAACACGTAGTAGTTTGTGTTGAAGACTTTCGCGGTCAACCCTTCGTAAATTCCCGGCGGAACGTTCTTGATCAGATATTCGCCGTTAGCATCGGTTTTCGTCGTGAAGGTCTCGCCGTCGCAACCGCCGATAAAGCGATTGAATTTTTCACACAGCTTCACCTCGATATCCGCGACTGGCTTTTCGTTGAAAAAGACTTTGCCCTGGACGTTCGCCTTGCCCGCAGCCGGCTTTTCTTTCTCCACTCCGGTTGCTGAATGAATCACATCATCGGCGTCAGGTTTGGATGACGACGATGTGTTTGTATTTGCATTGTCTGGGCGGGCCACGTTTTTGTTTCCGGAATTCTTACAAGCGAGCACCACCGCCGCCAAAAGAAAAATTGCAATGAGTGCTTCCCTATTGCTGTGCGACATGCTTTTGTCCTCTCTTTGATCGATTGTTAACGAGCGCAGCTTAGTGAGAATAACGCAGCGGCTGGATTGCTGAAAAGAAAAGTTTTTGCCGGGTGGCGCCCTAATTCCAGTTTTCTCCGCGCGTCCTTTGTGCTCTCTGTGGCTTTGTGGTGGATTCTTGTCGGTTACTCAGAACGCAACTCGAACTGGTGCAAGAGGCAAAATCGCCCGGGCGTTGGCCGCTTTTCAGTCAAACCTCAATTCTGATATCTTTCCCGCCATCGGCTTTCTCGCACCGCGCCAGCCGACTCACGAATCAGGAAATGAAAGGGTTTACTACATGTTTTTAAGGGCATCTCACGCAGTTCGCTCCGGGCGTCGGGCGTTCGGACTATCTCTTTGTTTGTCGTTCCTGTTCATGTTCTCGTCAAGCGTCGCGGCCCAGTCTGTCGATTACAACCGCCAGATGGGACGAACAATTTTGGACGTAGTCCATAGCGATATTAAGAAGAATTATTACGACCCATCCTTCCACGGCATCGATCTTGAAACCCGTTTCAAGTCGGCCGAAGAAAGTATCAAGAAGGCGACCACTTTAAACGAGGTATTGGGCATCATCGCCGCCACCGTCATGGACCTCAAAGATTCGCACACGTATTTTGTGCCGCCGCGGCGCACGACGCGTGTCGAGCACGGCTGGGAGATGCGAATGATTGGCGAGAAGGCTTTTATCATCGCAGTCCAACCGGGCAGTGATGGCGAGAAGAAAGGCCTACAGGCCGGCGATCGCGTGATCAGTATGGAAGGAGTTACAGTCACGCGCCAAAACGTGCGCAACCTTCAATACATCTTCTACAGTTTGGCTCCCCGTCCGGCGATGAATTTGCAAATCGAAAAACCAAACGGCCTACGCCGCACGCTCAACGTTGCAGCTCGAGTCTATGAAGGCAAACTGGTTACCAACCTGCAGATAGGCATGGCCAGCGACCGCATGGATCTTATTCGCGAAGACGAAAATCTCGCGCGGCTCTACCGGCACCGGTACTACGAAATCGGCGATGAGGTGATGATCTGGAAGATGCCGCAGTTTGATCTGGACGAATCGGAAGTCAATCAGCTTATGGACAAGGCCCGGAAGCGCAAGGCACTGGTGCTGGATCTGCGTGGCAACGGCGGTGGGCGCATAAGTACGCTGCTGAGTTTGATCGGAAGTTTATTCGACCATGACGTTAAGGTCGGAGAATTGAAACGGCGCTCAGAGACCAAGCCCCTAATAGCCAAGGGCCGGGGCAAGAGCGCGTTTACCGGAAGTGTGACTGTGCTAATAGACAGTTATTCCGCTTCCTGCTCGGAAATACTTGCGCGGGTAATGCAACAGGAGAAGCGTGGCTTGGTTATCGGTGATCGTTCGGCGGGTCTGGTGATGATCGGCAGACCCTATCCTCATCAGTTTGGGCAAGATTTGCTTTTCAAATACCGCATGATCGTGACCGACGCGGACCTTATCCACCCAGACGGCAAGAGCCTGGAAAACGTGGGCGTAATACCGGATGAAGTAATGTTGCCGACGTCCGCTGATCTTGCGGCGGGCCGCGATCCCGTGCTGGCGTACGCCACGAAGCTTGCAGGGCTGGAGTTCACTCCGGAAAAGGCCGGCGCGCTGTTCCCGATCGAGTGGAGAAATTTTTAGCGGATTGGCTCTTTTTGGCTTGCTTCGTCTGCGGCTTCAGACGTTTGCGGCGCCGGTTTTTCCCCCAGCACCACGCGCACGTTGTGAGTCTGGCCGTCGTCGCTCAAGTTAATCACGTCATCCAACAACACCTGCCCGTCGAGCTCGACAGTTGCGACACCGTGACTGATTCCGAGCGGGTTCTCGATCTTGATCCGGTAGGTAGAATGCCCGCGACGATAAGTAATCTCAAAATCACGCCACCAGCGCGGCACGCACGGGTCGATGCGCAGACTCGCGCCTTCCAGTTTGAATCCCAGAATCGATTCCAGTCCGGCGCGATACATCCAACCCGCTGAACCCGTGTACCAGGTCCAACCGCCGCGACCGGTGTGTGGCGGCACTGCGTAAACATCGCCGACAGCGACGTACGGCTCAACCTTGTACTTGTGCAGCCCGGCGCGCGTCGAGGAGTGATTGACCGGATTCAGCAACGAGAAAAGTTCGCCGGCTCGTTCGCCATCGCCGAGCATGGCAAACGCAATCAAGGTCCACAGCGCCGCGTGGGTGTATTGTCCGCCATTCTCGCGCACACCCGGCACATAGCCTTTGATGTAACCGGGATCGAGTTTGCTTTTGTCGAAAGGCGGCGTGAAGAGAATGACCAAACCATCGCCGCGCCGGATTAGATACTCTTCAACTGCAGCCATCGCGCGCACTGCGCGATAACTTTCTGCACCACCCGAAATGACCGACCACGACTGCACAATGGAATCGATGCGACATTCATCGTTCTGAGCGGAGCCAAGCGGCGTGCCGTCGTCGAAGAAAGCGCGCCGATACCAATCTCCGTCCCAGCCGTTTTCGGCGAGTGCCTTCTTAAGTTTCTCGAGATGCTCGCGATACTGCGTGCCCCGCGTGCTCTCGTTTCGCTTGTCGCAATAAGGCGCAAACGCCGCCAGCGTCGTGTAGAGAAACCAACCCACCCAGACACTTTCGCCCTGGCCCAGGTGGCCCACCCGGTTCATGCCGTCGTTCCAATCACCGGAACCCATCAACGGCAAGCCGTGCTGGCCGACGGTCAAACTGCGATCGAGGGCGCGCGCGCAATGCTCAAATACCGATGCCGATTCCGGCGAAACGTTCGGCTGCATGTAAACTTCCTGCTCTTCCGGCTTCAGCAACGGCTGCTCAAGGAATGAAACTGTTTCATCGAGCACCGACAGGTCGCCGGTCACGGTCAAATAGAAAGCGGTAACAAACGGCAACCACAAAAGGTCGTCAGAAAACCGTGTGCGGACGCCGCGGCCGCTCGGCGGGTGCCACCAATGTTGCACGTCGCCCTCCTTAAATTGCCGGCTGCTCGCCCTGACGATTTGCTCGCGCGCGACCGCCGGACTGCTGTAAACCAGCGCCATCACGTCCTGCAATTGATCGCGAAAACCAAAAGCGCCGCCCGATTGGTAGAACGCCGTGCGCGCCCAGATGCGACAGGACAAGGTTTGATAGAGCAGCCAGCGATTGAGCATTGTGTCGAGCGCCGCATCTGGCGTTTTCACTTCAACCGTGCCCAGCAGTTTGTCCCAGTGACTAAGCACTGCTTCGAAGGCGTCGTTGACGGCGCCAAAGCTGGTGTACCTGGCCGCCAGCTCTTGCGCTTCTGCTTTCGACTCCGCTTCACCCAAAACAAACACCAGCTCGCGTGCTTGTTGCGGCGCCAGCTCGATCGTTGTTTGCAAGGCTGCGCAGGGATCGAGTCCCGCTCCATCGCGGCCGGCAAGAGTTGTACGACGTAAACCAGCCGGACGATCTGGCGCGCCGTTGCGACCGAGAAACTCCTTTCGGTCACAAGTCGCGCTCGTCAGCGGCTCGTTCGTAGCCACGAAGGCGACGCGCGTCGCAAATTCATTGTTGAAAGGATTTTGCGCAAATATCGTCCGCGCCTGCTTGTCGATTTCGGTTATGAGATATGGACCAGTGCTCGAGCGCTGCACGCCCAGCACCAGTTCGGTGTATGAAGTCACGGTGATTCGCCGTTTGCGTGCGGTGCGATTGCGCAAACGCAACAGAGAAATTTTCACCGGACCGTCGAGCGGAACGAACAACAACAGCTCCTGGGAAATTCCATGGCTGACGTGTTCGAAAACGGTGTAACCCTGCCCATGCCGAACGACGTAAGGTTCAGCTTCGCGAATGGGCAGCGGCGTCGTGGACCAGACGGTGCCCGTTTCTTCATCGCGCAGGTAAATGATCTCGCCGGGCGTATCACTGACCGCATCATTGGTCCAGGGCGTCAGCCGATTCTCGCGGCTGTTGACGGACCAGGTATAGCCACCGCCGGTCTCAGTCACCTGGAAACCAAAATCGTTCTTGTTGGCAATCACGTTGGACCATGGCGCCGGCGTCCACTGTTCCGCGCCCAGCAGCGTCACATACTCGCGACCGCCCTGGTGAAATCCGCCGAGTCCATTAAAAAAGGTCAACTCCGGCGGCGGCACGGTGGCCTCGGGATAGGTTTGCGAAGGCAGGCGAGCAACGAAAGGAGGCGGCAATGGCTCTTCCACTTGCGGGCGTTCCAATTGATCTTCCAGCGCGCCGCGATCGCAAACAATCGCCACGCGGGCGACGGCATGCAACAGGATGCGATCGGCTTCGGGCATGTGATCGGCGCGCCGCAGGTAGACGCCACCCGGCTTGTCCTGCAGACCGCCCAGCCCGCTGGTGCGAACCATCGTCTCCAATTCTTTCTGGAGCGACTGCAGATAGGTGGTTGGATTGTCGTTGAGAATTACCAGATCGATCTTCAGTCCCTTGTAATGCAGGTACTCGTGACCGCGCACCAGCTTGCGGACCGTCGGCAGATCCGCGGCTTTATCGATTCGCGCGACAATTATCGGCAGGTCGCCGCTGATTCCATACGCCCACAAACTCGACTGCGCTTTCGTGTTCAGCGCCAGTACATGTGGCCGCGGACGCAACGACGGATCGGAATAAACAATGCGCGCCGCCAGCCGTTGAAAGAGGTGCGCCTCCTCCGCATCGATGTTCAAGTGACTCATTTCCACCTGAGCCTTGGTCCACGCCAGACGCAGTTCCCGTTCAAAGGTATTAGGATCGTGATACTTGTCCGCCAGCATCACCGCTTCTTCGCGCGTGCGCGCGACAATGGTGCTGAATGAACAACGCACAGTTTCGTTCGGACGCACGCGAACGCGCCGGCGCAAACTAAAAACCGGATCGAGCACCGCACCGACCGTATTTGAGAGCGGGCGATCTTCCATCACGGCAATTGGATTCGCGGTCGTATGGCCGCGGCCCAGAAAACGCCCGCGGTCAGTTTCATATTGCGTAGTCCCGACCAATTCGCCATCAGCAACCACGACGTGCACACCCCAAATCGGTTCGTCATCGCTGGAACGTTGCCGGCGATGGGCCAGGATCGCATTTTCGCCAGCGAAGAATTCCGTTTCGATGAAGAGGTTGCTGAACGCCGGATGGGCCAGGTCGGCTTGCGGCGTCGCCAGCACCACCTCGGCGTAGCTGGTCAGTTCGATCTCGCGCAGCCGAGTCGAATTGTTCGTCAGCGAAACGCGGCGCACCTCGGCGTTGTCTTCTGCTGAGACGACGATTTCCATGTGCGTGACCAGGCCGGCATCGTTGCGCCAGAAGTCGGCCTTGTCTTCCGAGAATGCGACTTCATACTTTTGCGGGCGCTTCTGAATCGGTTGCTGACTGGCAGACCAGACGGCGCCGCTGCGAACATCGCGCAGATAAATGAATGTGCCCCAGTTGTCGCGCGTCACGTCTTCCCGCCAGCGGGTTACAGCATTCGGACCGCAGTTTGAATAACCCGCGCCCGCCGTCGTCACCATGACGTTGTAGGTGCCGTTTGAAAGCAGTTGCGTTCGTGGTGTTTCCAGACTGGCCGTGTCGTAGACACGTGTGATCATTCGCGGCAACGACTGGATTACGTGGCCAGTCAATACTTCTTCAGCGCGCGGATGCACGGCCGGAACCCCGACCGGGACGCGCTCCTGCAACAGCAATTCGGTAGCCTGGACCAACGGGTCGGCATGAAAACGTTTTTCCATGCGATCGTCCTCCATGACATTGCTGAGTGAGATCAGGCTCATGCCCTGGTGATGCGTCATGAACGCACGAATCAAGACGTAATCTTGACCCTGCGGCAAACGCTCGGCGGTGTAATCGATGGACTCGTAAAAACCAAAAGCGCCGAGCGCGCCGGTTTTCTCGAGGCGCCGCAGATTGTCCATGGCCGCGCGCGGGTTGATTTCAGCGGCGAGCAAGGTTGCATAAGGCGAAACCACCAGGTCCTCGATGAGCCCGCGTTTCAGCCCCAGGCCGGGCACGCCGAATGGTCCATATTGATAATTCAGTTGCAGATCGCGAACGTTGTAGGCCGCTTCGGAAATTCCCCAGGGCACGCCGCGCTCCTGACCATATTCGATTTGCCGCTTAACTACGGTGCGATAGGTCTCGTCGAGCAACGTGCCGTTGTAGTTGCGCATAACCAGCAGCGGCATCAGGTATTCAAACATCGTCCCGGTCCACGAAATCAGCGCGCGGCCACCATCGACCGATGTCAGTTGGCGGCCCATGCGAAACCAATGTTCCTGCGAGACGTCACCCTTGGCAATCGCCACAAAACTGGCGAGACGCGCTTCAGAGGCCAGCAGGTCGTAAAAAGAATTGTCGGCGCGTTGGGCCGTGACGTTGTAACCGATGGTGAAGACCTTGCGCTCGGGATCGAGCAGAAACTTGAAATCCATCTGCTCGAAAACGTGATCGCAGTTCGCGGCGAGCCGGCCGAGTCGCGACAGCATGTCTCCCGCTGCCGCGGCAGCTTGTGCCAGCGTCTGAGTAAGCGCGGACCTTTCCGCCGTCGTCTCGTTATTGGTCATGGCGGCGAGTTCAACCAGCGCGCTGTCACACAGCTCCGGCACGGCCGCCAATGTAGGCACTGCGCTTAACAATGATGCCAGCGATCCGACCGTCCCCTTCTCTTCTGCGACTTCTGTCGCCGGCTTGGCTGGTAAATGATTGATGAATCGAGTCCAGCCAGTCAGCGTGTCGGCATCCCGCCGGCACGAACTCACCTGGTGGTCCAACGCCGCCAGCCACCAACGCAGTTCCTTAAAGTTATCTTCTCCGTGCTCATGCGCCAGCGCATTAAGAATGTCCTCAATCTCCAAGACCCGCCGGCGCAGCGCTTCAAACAAACTGGTCCAACCTAAGAGATCGCGAGCGGCATCGTTTACCAGCAACGTGCGGCAGCCCTCGATCTCATTACGCAAGACGCTGACAGTGACTACGTCGGTTCGCTGTCGCACGCTGCCCAGCTTGGTCGCTTCAAACGAAATCGCGTCAACGGTGTCTCGCAGCCCATTAACAATTCGATCGTCGAAAAGTTTTGTGTCGGGCAGCTCGATGCAAGCCTGTTTCAGCGCGATCAAATGGCCCGCGAGATTTCCGCTATCAACTGTTGAGATGTATTGCGGGTTCAGCGGCTCGAGCGTCTTCGTGTCGTACCAATTAAAGAGGTGGCCATGAAACTTTCCGAGTTTCGCGATAGTGCTAAAGGTCAACTCCTGGCGCTCGACGAATTCAAGCGTTGCGATGTAGCCGAGGTCGTGAGCTGAAGACGTCGTCAGCAACAGCAGGCCGATGTTTGTCGGCGAGGTGCGGTGCGCAATCACCGGCGTTGGATCTTCCTGAAAATTATCGGGCGGCAGCCAGTTGTCTTCCGGACCGACAAACGCCTCGAAGAAACGCCAGGTGCGGCGCGCGATCGTGCGCGCGAGTTTCATATCTCCAGCGTTCAGTAGCTTGCGTTCCGCCGGCCGCGGCTTGCTGACCCACCAGGCAATCGCCGGCGCTGTCAGCCACACGAGTCCGACGGCGGCGGCAACCGGCAGCCCCTCGCGGTGAACCATAATAGTCAGCACGATAGCCAGCAACGTAAGCAGCTCAGCGGGCCACATCAAACGAAACATCGAACTAAGGTCATTGCGCGCGGTCCGCTCGGCGTCCGCGGCGGTGACCCATTCGAGCAGTTTCTTTCGCGAAATCAGTTTCCTATAAACCGTCCGCAGAATTGCATCGCTCATCAGGTAAGCCTGATGCGGCAACAACAACACCGAAAGAAAAGCCTGCGCGGTGTTGGTACGCACATCGCCCCACAGGCTCCAGAAATGACTGGTCCAGGGAATGCCGCGCGGATGAATCAGCAGACTGGTCGTGACATGCAGGTAGACCGGAAAAGCAATCGTAATTAGCGCGAACAAACTCCAGAGCCAGCCCGAGCCGGGAAAGATGGTCCAGGATGCAAGCAGCCAAAGAAACAGCGACGGCGCTACCAGACTGCGGCGCAGGTTGTCGAAAATTTTCCAACGCGAAATCAGCGGCAACGGGTTTCGCATCTGACGCCGCGCCGCGTCAGGGACAGTCGGAAATAGCCAGCGAAGAATTTGCCAGTCGCCGCGCGTCCAGCGATGCTGGCGTTTGGCATAAGCGTCATAAACCGCGGGATAGTCGTCGAGCAATTCGATATCAGTCGTCAACGCCGCGCGCGCGAACAACGACTCAAACAGATCGTGACTCAATAAAGAATTTTCCGGGACGCGGTTGGCGAGCGCGGCTTCAAACGCGTCGACGTCATACAAACCCTTGCCGGTAAAATTTCCTTCGCAAAAAAGATCCTGGTAAACGTCGGAAACCGCAGTGGTGTAGGGATCGATTCCGGTATTGCCGGAAAAGATGCGCGCAAACCGGGAACGAGAGGCGCTCTCAAGCGAGATGCTGACGCGCGGTTGCAGAATCGAGTAACCGCGGGTCACTCGCCGCGTATCAGGATCAAGTACCGGGCGGTTCAGCGGATGAACGGCGGCACCGATCAATTTGCGCGCGACATCACGCGGCAGTTGCGTGTCGGAATCAAGCGTTATCACGTAACGAGTCTTGGCCAGTAAGGACTCAGCCGCCGTCCGCACTATGAAACTCGTATCACTTGCGCCACGCAACAGTCGGTTAAACTCCTCCAGTTTTCCGCGCTTTCGCTCCCAACCCATCCAGCGGCCTTCGCTTGCGTTCCACAGGCGCCGGCGATGAAAGAGATGGAAACGCGGCGCTTCATCTCGGTCGCTGTAGCGAAGATTTAGTTCCTCAATACCTTTTCCCGCCGCCTCGAGCAACAGCACATCGCCCGCCGCATGTTCGGAGTCAGCGTCGGGAAAATCACCGAGCAGGGCGAAGTAAATATGCAAGTCTGAATTAGCGAGGTAATGCACCTCGAGACGGCCGAGCAGCTCCTTAACCTGCTCTTCCCTCGAAAAAATCGTGGGTACTACCACCATCGTCGTTGCCTCGGCCGGAATGCCTGCAGCAGTTTCCATCTTTGCGAGAAGTCGCGGAGTAAAGAGGTGCGTGACGTCCCAATTAATAACCGTCAGGGCGAGATCGCTGGCGGGAACCAGGGCAACGAGCGTAGCGATAACCAGCAAGGACCAGCCGGCGCCGGCCACGGTGAGGGTCGCAATGAGCACCGTCAGGATTAAACCTGTCAACAAAACCAAAGTGCCCAGATACGCAAGGGTCGCATGATGCAGAACGAAACGTCTGGCTCGTTCGAAAGGTCGCGGCCGATACTCAAACTGGGCCTCAAGCTGCGCCAGACCTTCGTCAACGAGGTAATAACCAACATGCGACCGGTAACTGGCTGTTTGATCAGCCTCGCCAACGCTGGTCGCCGCTGCTAGTTTCACTGCCGCGCGCGCCACTGCTAACTCGTCCGCCAGTGCGCGTTTGCTGATGCGTTCAATCACATGGCGATAACGGTCGCGCGCGGGAAAATCCATCTTCAAATAAGCGCCGGCTGGATCCTCTCCCAACAAAGGTTCGATCAAACTGACGCTTTCAAAAAAGTCGCGCCAGTCGAGCGTCGAAAGCAGTCGCATGCTGGTGATGATGTTTCCCACCGTAACTTGCGTAGAGGCTTGCCGTTGATGCTCGGCATGAATGACCTGCTCGATATTGGAGCCCTGGCGCTCCAGTTGTGCTTCCACCCATTCCGTTACCGGCATCACGGCCGGATCCTGCTCGCGCAGCCGTTGCGTGATTTGCACTACGAAGGTGTGGGGAATCTTTTCGCGCCTGCCTAACCGTTCAGCAATCAAGGGCAAGAGCGCGTCAGGCTGTCGCGCCGCAGTCTCTAACAAACGATCGGCGAGTTTGTCGGCGCGCTCCCGTTCTTCGCGGGCGTCCACGATTTGTGTTGCCAGGCGGCGCAAATTTTCGACTAGAGCTAAGCGCAGCGTGATGGCAACCGCCCACAGCTCACCAATCGATAGCGGGCTGATGGTTTGATAGGCGGCGATGAAACGGCGCAGCGTGTTGGTGTCCAGCCGGCAGTCTGTGTGCGCGATCAGCGCCACAGCCAACGCATAGATCCGTGGATAATTTTTCAGCTCACCATCGGCGAGCTTGGGCAGTTCGTAGTAGTAACTTTTCGGAAGGTCTTCGCGAATCTCGCGCAGTTGATCTTCAACGAGATGAAAATTGTCGACTAACCATTCCGCTGCCGGAGAAATGCCGCGACCCCTGCGGATTGCTTCAACCAACGAACGATAAGCGGCAACCAGTTTGCGACCATTGTCTTCCAGCCGCGGCAGGAGTTGGGCGCGCCCTTTTTTGCGGAGGGTCTTGTGTTCGCGGGCGAGAACTTTGGCGTACTGTTCCAACCGCTCGACGCTGAAGATCTCGGCGCTCAACGGTTGTTCGTCCTCGTAACGTGAGGCTTTCGCAAGTCTTCCAGAAAGTGATCCGAGAAATTCACTCATCGCTATTTGAAAACACTACCCGCTTTGCTGATCGGCCCTCGCGCGTTGAACGCGAACACGTTTATTAAGGTGATTTGAATACCCTCAGAATATCACGAATCGAATGCGCTACCGGGATCGCGGGTTCGGTCCCCAGGACTGGAGTTCTTCTCTCGATCGCGAAAACACTTAAGCGGTTTTCAGCCTGTGTAGTATTCTCGCTCGCAAATCCAATGCCGATTGCTAAAAAATCCGAACGACCAGCCCCGTCTGCTCGCTGGCGCGCACTGGCTTTGTTGTCACTTGCCGAACTGCTGGGCATGTCGCTTTGGTTCAGCGCTTCCGCGGTTGTGCCCGCACTAAGCGCTGAATGGCATTTGGGCGAGACGGCGGCGAGTTGGTTGACAATTTCAGTTCAGCTCGGCTTCGTGTTCGGAACCTTGCTCAGCGCCTTCCTGAATTTGCCGGACCTGATCAAGGTTCGTTACGTCTTCGCCGTTTCCGCCCTTGGCGGGGCGCTGGCGAATGCGGCATTCGGCGCCTACGCGCATGGCCCAAAGATGGGGATCATGCTGCGTTTTCTGACTGGCATGTTTCTCGCCGGAGTCTATCCACCGGGAATGAAAATAATGGCGACCTGGTTTCAACGTGGCCGGGGTATGGCGCTGGGTGTGCTCGTTGGCGCTTTGACGTTGGGCAAGGCTTCGCCGTATCTGGTGAATGGACTCGGCAGTTCTGATTGGCGTGTGAATGTTTTTTTCATTTCGTTGCTCGCGATTGTGGGCGGTTTGATCGTTCTGTTTTTCGTGGACGATGGACCACACGCCTTGCCGCCGGCTCGCTTCGACTGGACACAAGCATTTGCCATTTTTCGCAATCGCGGAGTGCGCCTCGCAAGTTTCGGTTACTTCGGCCACATGTGGGAGCTGTACGCGATGTGGGCGTGGATACCCGTAATGATTCGTGCCAGCCTGGCAGCGCAGAATACTTCGTCCGAACTCGCCGAGTTCTCGTCATTTCTAATCATCGGCTGCGGCGCGCTGGGATGTGTCGGCGGTGGGCTGCTGGCTGACCGTGCCGGCCGAACTGCAGTCACTTCATGGGCCATGGCCATCAGCGGGACGTGTTGTTTGCTGGTCGGTTTTCTTTTCGGCGCCAATCCGTTGCTGTTGTTAGCTGTGTCAGCGGTTTGGGGGGTAACGGTTATTGCCGACTCGCCACAGTTTTCTGCCTGCATCACCGAGTTGGGAGATCGGCGATACATGGGCACGGCGCTGACCATTCAAACCAGCATTGGTTTTCTGCTCACCAGTTTTTCGATTCAACTGGTTCCTGTCTTTGTAAAACTGATCGGCTGGCGGTATGCGTTCACAATTCTTGCGCCGGGTCCGTTTCTGGGAGTGCTGGCAATGCTTCGTTTGCGCGGCTTGCCTGAAGCTGCAAAAATCGCCAATGGGAAAAGATGATCATGCGGACATCGTTAATCCGCTGCAGAAATAATGTTAACAGAACTCAAGACACGCACGCGCAAGATCATCCGGATGCTTAAGAAGGCCTACCCGGATGCAAAGTGCTCGCTGAATCACTCGAATGCTTTCGAGTTACTGATTGCCACGATCCTTTCGGCGCAATGCACAGACGCACGCGTGAACATTGTCACGCAGGATCTGTTTCGTAAATACCGTAAGCCGGGAGACTATCTGAAAGTTCCGGAGAAAGAACTCCAGCGCGACATTCGCACCACGGGTTTCTTTCGCAACAAGACAAAATCGATTCAGGGGACAGCAAAAGCTCTGACCGAAGAATATGGCGGAAAGGTTCCTGAGACGATCGAGGAACTACTGGAGCTGCCGGGCGTAGCGCGGAAAACTGCGAACGTCGTCATGGGCAATGCTTTTGGAATTGCCTCGGGCGTGGTGGTTGATACACACGTTACGCGCCTGTCGCACCGGCTGGGTTTATCGGTTGAGAAGACGGCAGAAAAAATCGAAAACGATTTGATCCTGCTGGTGCCAAAGAAAGACTGGATCATCTTTTCCCACTTACTCATCGCGCACGGCCGCGCGATTTGCAAAGCACGAAATCCGCTGTGCGACCAGTGCGTCATTGAAAAGCATTGCCCCTCGTCGTCTCTTAAGACCGGGGTCATGCCCGCGAGCTAACCCTTTCCGCGTCAGAGTTCTATCAGTCTCTTATTCAAGCCGAACGCAATCCTTTTGGCGCTGGTCTGGCAGATACAGACAATCACCGCTAGAATGGGCTCCGTTCCCTAATCTGAATAGCCCCGACAGTCTTCTGCCGCCACCCATGCCAGCCACGACCCGGTTGCCGCTAGTCTTTCGATCTCTCGATTCTGTCGGCCCAAAACAGCCGTTTTGTTGGGAGAAACGCGCGTGAGCTATCGCTTTCCCTGGTATCGTCTGGCCGACGAGCACCTGCTCGATCTGCGCATTTGTGACCTGGCCCTGAAGATCAAGGGCTCGTTTCTCGAACCTCACATCAAGCGGCTTTACAGTGAACTCAACGACCGCGGCATCCGTTTTAAGCCGCACGTTTGGTTGTCGGAAGAATGGTTTTCACCCGACGGCGTGCCCGGGATCGCGATTCCCTTTTATCTGGCCCATCCGCGGCTGATGAAACTCGAACGCAAACAGATGCTGGAAGTCGAGGGCGGAACTGATACTGAATGTATGCGCATTCTGCGTCACGAAGCCGGCCACGCGCTCGACACCGCTTTCCGGCTGCACTTCAAGGCGCGCTGGCGCGAACTGTTCGGATCGTTTGCGCAGCGCTATCCGGATTTCTACAAACCAAAACCAAAAAGTCGAAACTATGTGTTGCACCTGCGCGCCTGGTACGCCCAGGCGCATCCGGCTGAAGACTTTGCCGAGACCTTTGCTGTTTGGTTGCAGCCGCGTTCCCGCTGGCGCCGGCGTTACAAGGGTTGGCCGGCGCTAAGAAAACTTGAATATATCGACAACTTGATGACCGACCTTGCGGGCACCAAACCGCGCAATCGGGCGCGCACGAAAGTTGAACCACTTTCGGAAATACGCATCACGCTGCGCGAGCATTACCGCCGCAAGCGTGAACGTTACGACTTTGATTGGCCCGCTGTTTACGATCGCGATTTGCGACGAATATTTTCCGACGACCCTAAGCATCGTGCCAAACCAACCGCCGCCAGTTTTATCCGCAGTGTGCGCCGCGACGTGCGCCAGATCGTCGCCGATGGCACCGGCGTGCACCAGTACACCATCGATCACGTCATTGAAAACATGATTGATCGTTGTCAGGATTTGAAGTTGCGCGTCGCCATTCCGCCCCGCGAGGCGCGCCGGCGGCTAATGATTGTCTTGACAGTTCAGGTCATGAACGTGTTGCATTCGGGTTATCATCGCATCGCCGTATGACTGCTAAGTCCAAAAAGAAAAAAGAAGTCTTCGAGCCCAAGAAGAAGCTGCGCATCATTGTGCTGGTCCATCAGGACCTGGTGCCGCCTGATTCACTCGACGGCTTGAGCGATAAGGAAAAGATCGAGATCAAGACCGAGTACGACGTTGTCTCAACCCTGAAGCAGATGGGACATGAAGTTTTCCCAGTCGGGCTCTACAATCAGCTCAATGCGATTGGCGATGCTCTGCTCGAACACAAACCTCATATCGCTTTTAACCTGCTCGAAGAGTTTCACGGTTATCCGCTTTACGATCAGCACGTCGTCAGTTATCTCGAACTGATGAAGCAGGCCTATACCGGTTGCAACCCGCGCGGTTTGACCCTGGCCCATGACAAGGCCCTTACCAAAATGATTCTTAGTTATCACCGCATTCAGGTGCCGAATTTTGCGGTATTTCCCATGAACCGCAAGGTCCGGCGGCCAAAGCGTTTGAAGTTTCCCTTGCTCGTCAAGTCGATTAGCGAGGAAGGTTCAGTTGGCATCGCGCAGGCTTCAATCGTTCATGACGACGAAAAATTGAGCCAGCGCGTCGAATTTATTCACCGGCAAAACAAAACCGCCGCCATCGCCGAACAATACATAAAAGGCCGCGAGATTTATGTAGGCGTAATCGGAAACACGAACATTCAGACCTATTCGCCCTGGGAACTGGTGATGGAGAAACTACCGGAAGGCTCGGAGAATATTGCCACGCTCAAAGTAAAATGGGACCCGACCTATCAGGAGAAGGTGGGCGTCAAGACCCGCGCGGCCGAACTCTCGCCTGAGCAACACAAGGTGCTGGCGCGCTTGTCCAAGCGAATCTATCGTTACATGTTCTTGAGCGGCTATGCGCGGCTTGATTATCGTCTGACTGAAGAAGGCCAGTTCTATCTGCTCGAAGCCAATCCCAACCCGCAGATTGCTGAAAACGAAGACTTCGCCGATTCCGCAGCCCACAGCGGACTTCCTTACGACCAATTACTGCAAAAGATTATGACAGTCGGGATGAACTACCAGGCAGCAACCCAAGGGAGTTGAGCTAAAGCAAACTGTTAGTGCGATGGTTGGCAATATTCTCGTTTGACGCTTTGCGGAACTCGTCCTCAATTCATCGTCTTTTCTCATCATCAAACATCATCCTGGCGACAACCGCAAACTAACAGTTTGCTTTACGCAGTTGCGTTCAGATTCAACAGGAGCTTGTCCCCATGACGCTCGCACTCACTCTTTTATTCGCGATTAATCTGCGCCGATTGATCAATCGCGACTCCTCATAATGGCTCACATTGACTGATTGTATTTTGCAATCAGACATTTCGGACGTATTCACTCGCACATCCAGCTTTCTCAAAATGTTCCGCTTGACCTCTTTTGGGTCGCACTGTTACGTACGTTGTGATTCGTCACGAAACAGTCACATTGCCGCTTGTTCAATCATTTTCGGCCAATTATAGTGGTTTCGCCCTCCCGAGTAGCTCCTCACCAGAGTAGTTGCGGCAATAATAAATTTTAAGGAGAAGTTCCCCTTTGTTTTCTAAAAGACTGTTCCCCTATGCGCTAGCGGCCTGCTTTTCGCTCGGCATGATTGCCCAAACCGCTTTCGCGCAAAGTGCAGATATGAGTCTGCATCAACTGGCCAAAGCAAATGCTGTCTCGAATCTTCCGGTTGCCGACGACGATCCAATCATAATTTCCCTGGCATCGGCTGAAGATATCAGGAACTCGACGCTCGTTACGGCTTCCACTGGAAATAGTTTTCAAAAGTTAATGACCGCCGCGATTGATCAGCGGCTTGGTGCTCGCTATGTTTGGGGGGCCACCGGCCCTTCCGCCTTCGATTGTTCTGGTTTTGTTTGGAGCATCTTCCAGTCAGCCGGTATTGATTTTGAGCGCGGCAGTGCGCGAACGTTATGGAGTCGCTTTAGTGCTCCGGCGCCTGGCGAACAATACAAATTCGGCACGCTGGTATTCTTTAGCAACCTGGCGCACGTGGGCGTGGTTGCTGATGAGCACGGCTTCTATCATGCATCGCGACACCACGGCGTCGTCTATTCGCCTTTCAACGACTACTGGCTCGCGCGCATCGACGGCTTCCGTCAGGTTCCCGTTCCCGTTAAAGCTGCTGCCACGGACTAATAGTCTAGTTACTCAAACTAAAGCGCCGGCGACCCTTTCGGGTGCCGGCGTTTCTGTTTAATAAATAGCTTTGGTTTACTTTTCAGTGAATGGGACAAAACCCGCACGGTGCTCGTCTTCTCGCGCTTCCCACACGACCACGATCTTTTCTATCGCTACGAAACATATTTTGCCGTCATTATCCTTGAGATGAAGCACGCCACCTTCAACCTTCAACGCCTCGCCACGGAGACTGGAAGCTCCGCCGCAATAGACATCCAGCTTCTTGCCGATATAACCAGTTAAAAGACGTTCCATTCTTCTTCTTTCCTTAGAACTCACGCGGTCGGGCGGCGCTATTTCCCTTTCCCGTTCCGAAAAGTAATTTTCACCAGCGGCAGCACATCGGGATCGTCCTGCTGGGTGCGTTCAAATTTTATTAAGTCATAGTAAGCGCAACGCGCCGTCGTGGGAAACTCGCGGCAGGTACCGGGTCGCGCATGATAGATGGTGCACTTGCGCGTCTCCTGATCCAGAAACATGCAGGCCTGGCCAAACATCTTATCGGCACGGCGGCGCAGGATTCGCTCTTTGCCCCAAGTCTTGGTGAAGCGCGCACTGGCCACTTCCGGAGTTACGCCAAAGTGTGCTGCCAATCGTCGCACGTCTCGCGGCACCACCTGGACGCGATCGTAAATTGAACAGCAGTAGGCAATGCATTTATCGCAATCGTAATACTTTGGTTTCTGGCCGATAGCTGGTGTCTGACCCATGTTCGCTCATTGCCCCTATCTCTGAATCGAATTTGTCGGCGTGCCTGATGTTGCTGCTGCTCAACGCAACTCAACGGCGCTTTGATTTCTTATATTCGGAAAGGAGTAAATCCATAAACTCCTGACGACGTTCGTAAAGTCGCCTTGGCTCGCGCGCATCGTGCGTGGCTAAAGCATAAGCCGTAATGATCGGAAGCGCTACCGTGGAATCGACATAACAAACAACCGCATCCGGCAATCGATCAGGATCGACCTTGCCCCACGAGACCGCCTCGCCCGGCGTCGCGCCGGAAAGTCCGCCAGTGTCTGGCCGCGCGTCGGTGACTTGCAGAAAGTAATCATGACCACGTTCGTCGATGCCCAGTACTTCCTGAATCTGCGGCTCAGTTTGCAAGAGAAAATTCTTAGGCGAACCGCCGCCGAGAATAAAGACTGCCGACTCGCCTTTCTTTTGCTTGCCGCGACCAGTTTTCGTTCCACCAGTTCGCTTCGCTGACAACACGATCGCCGCCGTCTCATTCACATCGAGCGACGGATCGAACGCCAGTTTATTTCCCTGCAGCGCCTTGGCGGCGACGTTCATCCCGATCGAAGAATCACCTGGCGAAGACGTGTAAATCGGCACCGCATATTCGTAAGCAACACCGAGCAGCGATTTATCTTTCAGGCCCAGCTTTCGCTCACGCTCATGCACGTAACGTCCGGCGAGATAATGAAATTCTGCAGTCGACATGGTTTTCTGAAACTCTTTGCCGGTAATCATCTGACGAAAGAAAGCGTCCGTGTCCAGCAAAACCGAGTAATCAAAAAAGATGTCATAGATGCGCACCACTTCTTCGGCGCGCAGCACGATGTCGGAAATTTGCGCATTCCCCTGATGCATCGCCAGACCAATGCCGAAATGAGTGTCGTGATAAAGATTCGCGCCGGTTGAAATTATCCAATCGATAAAGCCGGCTTTGATCAGCGGAATCAACGCCGACGTTCCCAGGCCCGCGGGGGTCAGCGCGCCGGTGAGCGAAACACCGACCGTGACCTGCGGCTCCAGCATTTTCTTCGAGAACAAATGGCAGGCTTCACGCAGGCGCGCGCCGTTGTAGGCCAGAAAAGATTCGTCAACCAGTTGCGTAATGGTGGTTCGCTTCGTTATCGGCGCCGGATCGATTTTTCTTCCCGCGAGAAACTTGCTTTTCTTCTTAGGCATTTGTTACGTGTGCTTCTCCCTGATCTTCCGTCACCGAGCGTTTCACCAGCAACCGGCCAATGCGCCGGTCGTCGGCTTCCAACACCTCGACTTCTAATCCGCGAAACGTCAGGCGTGCGCCCGGCTGCGGAACTTTTCCTGAATGATTGATTACGAGTCCGGCAATCGTTGTGAAGTCGTCGGCCTCAATCTCCATGTCGAACAGCCTCTCAATTTTCCCAATTTCAGTTGAGCCGAGCACTTCGTAACAACCAGGTTGCTGTTCGACTATCTCTTCCAATTCGTCGCGTCCAATGTCTTCGTCTTCGATTTCGCCGACAATCTCCTCGAGTATGTCTTCGACCGTCACCAACCCGCAAACGCCGCCGTATTCATCAATGACCATTGAAAGTTGCACGTGTGCTTTCTGCATTTCTTCCAACAACTCGGCAACCGGTTTCGTCTCGGGAACAAAATAAACATCCCGCCTGAGCGAGGCGATGCTGCCTGCTTCATCGCCGTCGGCCCAGCGCTGCAACAGATCGCGAACATAGATGATGCCTTCGACGTTATCGATTTGATCGCGATAGATCGGCAGCCGCGAATATTTCGATTCGAGCATGATGTCGCGTGCTTCGCGCACCGTTGCGGTAGCCGGCACAGCGACTATGTCAGGGCGGGGCGTCATGACTTCGCTGACTCGGGTGTCGCCAAACTCAATAATCGAATGGATCAGCTCGCCTTCTTCTTCTTCCAAAATGCCTTCAGCCTCGCCCACGTCGATCAACGCCTGAATGTCGTCAGTCGCGTCTTCGTCTTCGTCCTCATCGTCGCTGGAAAGTTCCTGTTCCTTTGTGCGCGAGCGGTCAAAAAGTTTATGAAAAGGATCGGCGGCAAAAGCCATCAGCGGCAGAAAAGGACGTATCACGGGCAGCAGGAATAACAACGTTCCTTCGGGGTCGCGCGTCGAGATGAACAGCGGGATTAGCTGGCGGAAGATGCCGGCCAGGATCAGACCAGCGAGCAGGCCGACCAAAACAAAGCGATTGTCGTCGAACAAACTCAACGAAATCGAGGTGACAACGACAGCAACGATTACGAGCAGGATCTGAATACTTGCCGAAATGGCAAAGCTAAAGCGGGGACGATTTTCGAGGACTTGTTTGAGAAACGCTGCCGAGCGAGCGTTAGCGCGTTCTTCGGCTTCAGTGATCAGCCGCCGCAGCCCGACGTCGCTCAACTGGCCAAAGGCCATGTCTACGGTCGCAAGCGTACACAGCAGGATTAACAGAAGCGACGCTAGTATGATCTCAATCTGCATCTGGAACTGGTGAATAGTAAATAGTAAATGGTGAATAGCACAACCGCGTGACTGCTGGAGCGCCGCTGAATTCTAAACTATTTACTATTTACGATTTACCATTTACCCGCTTATGCCCAGCTTCCGTCTCAAACGAAGCTCCAACCGATTCATCTCGCCGTTGTCAGTCGCATGATCAAAACCGCAGAGATGCAAGAGACCATGAAGAATAAGTTGCGCGATCTCGGTGTTCAGGCTCAGCTTGTTTGGCCTGGCCTGCCGCGCTGCCTGTTCAACTGAAATAACCACATCGCCCAGGTTTAGTCCTTCGGATTTTTCAAACTTATCCTGCGCCGCTGGAAACGAAAGCACGTCCGTAGTTCCACGCTGACCGCGCCAACGACGATTAAGTTCGGCCATCGCGCGATCTGAAATAAACACCACCGTCGCGCTCGCGTTCTTAACGGGTAAGACCTGCAACGCCTTGGCGCCAAATGTTTCCCAGCGCGTCGACGCGATCGGCAATTTGCGCTGGCGGTTGACGATTTCGATCATCACGTATCCACAAATTACGCCGATTACACAGATTGGGACAGCAAACCAGCCACGCAGATCATTACCGTTGATCCTTTACTTCTTCAAGCTTTGGTCGGTGGAATCTACGTAATCTGCGGATGACGGTTTTTACATCTCCCGCTTTCGCGAGTGCTCGTCGTAGGCCTTGATAATCATTTGCACCAGCTTGTGGCGCACGACATCTTTTTCAGTGAAATAGACGAAGTCGATCCCATCCAGATTCGCCAGCACCCGTTCCGCTTCGATCAACCCACTGCGCTTCCCGGCCGGGAGATCCACTTGCGTCACATCGCCGGTGATCACGGCTTTCGAGCCAAAGCCGATGCGCGTCAGAAACATCTTCATTTGTTCGCTGGTCGTATTCTGGGCTTCATCGAGAATAATGAAAGCGTCGGCTAGCGTGCGTCCGCGCATGAAGGCGAGCGGCGCCACCTCGATCACTTGTTTCTCGAGCAGTTTGGTTACGCGCTCGTAGTCGATCAGATCGAAAAGCGCGTCGTAAAGCGGACGGAGATAGGGATCAACTTTCTCTTGCAGGTCGCCGGGCAAAAAGCCAAGCTTCTCGCCGGCTTCAACCGCCGGACGCGCGAGCACGATGCGGTTCACCTGCTTTTGCATCAGAGCCTGCACGGCCAGGGCAACCGCGAGATATGTTTTGCCGGTGCCCGCCACACCGATGCCGAAAACAACGTCGCGCTCCTGTATCGCCTGAATGTATTTACGTTGCGTCGCCGACTTAGGCGCGACTTGTTTCTTACCTGCGGGATTGAAACGCGCCTTGGTAAAGTAGTCGCGCAAACTAAAAGCGCGGTCCTCGGCAATCTGCGCAAACGCTTCGCGCAGCTCTTTGTCGGTGAACGAGCGGCCTTCCCGGAAGAGTTCGGAAAAGTCTTCAAGGATGCGCTCGGCTGTGGCTACATCTTCAGCGTCGCCATCGATGGAAACATCCTGACCGCGCGCGTCGATGCGGACTTCGAGCAGCGATTCAAGGTATTTGATGTTTTGATCGTGAACACCGAAGAGCGTTTCCAGGCCGCGAGGTGGGAGTTCGATCTGTTTCAAAACAGGCAAGCGTCTCCTTTGGAAGAACGAAACTGGTTCGATTTGTTTTCGGGAGTGTGAGCTGCGAAAAGAATTGCTGGCATATCTTAGATGAGAGCGACGCTACTACAGGCCTCAATCCGTGTCAAATGATCTGTGAAAACGCGACGCCGTGCCTCTGCGCAGTTGCTTGACACTGCATATCTCGATCCCTATACTCCGTCACTTGCGCATTGGCGCTAATCAGGTAAACTGGTTCAAATCGTTTAGAAAAACGCATTATTGCAGCGAATATTTGGAGAAGTTGATGCCTAATCACAAGTCAGCAGAAAAGCGAGTGCGGCAGAGCGAACGACGCCGCAAGCTCAATCGCGGCAATCGCAGCCGTTTAAGAACTTCGCTCAAGAATTTGCGCAGCGCGCTCGAGGGCGACGGCAAGGGAGCGAGTGCGATTTTGCCGGAGACAATTTCGACCATTGACCGCGCAGTGCAAAAGGGTGTGCTGCACAAGAACGCAGCCGCGCGCTACAAATCGCGACTGACGGCGCGCGTGAATGCAGCCGCGGCAAAATAACAGCGGTTCAAAACTTATCGCGACGAGGCGGATCGAGTAATCGGTCCGCCTCGTTTTTTGGTGATTGGCATAGACAACTCCTTGCAGTTTGGCGGTCCGGCGCCGCTTTGGTCGGCGATGAATCGAGACAAGCAGGCGTGGCCGCGGCAAGTCGCGGCCGGCGAAGCGCTGCCAGGCCAGCCCAATGCAAAGAGTCTGTGCTAATTTCAGTGAGGCATTGCCATGGATAGCCAATACCAAACAGAAGCAGAAATCGAGAGTGTCGTGCGGGGCTTGGAGTCCTGTACCACTGGCAAAGGCGACTTTCCCCATCGCAAACATCTGGCCGTTGCCGTTTGGTACTTGCGCAACGCAACGGTCGAACAAGCTTTCGAGAAAATGCGCGCGAGCTTATTGAGGTTTCTGGACCATCACGGCATCGGCCGCAAAATCTATCAAGAAGAACTTACGCGGGCCTGGATTAATCTGGTCCAGAGCGAGATGGAAAAGCTCGATCCGAATCTGTCTTTTGTCACGCTTACGAATACTGTCATCGAGCGGCTTGGCGACCTGGACGCAGTTTTTCAACGCTATCCTGACAACCTCGCGCTGACCGGAAAGAAAATAATTGGGGAGCAACGAACAAGCGGTTCAGAGTCCCAGCCTTTTCCATAGCTAACGAACAAGCAGCCCTTCGCAATGTTCTCAACCAAGTCGCGCACGCGGCGGCAGCCGATTATTCCTCATCAACTGCTTTCCTGCCGCTAATAATCAAAACCTGCGAAGGAAAACTCATGCCGCCGCTTTGGAAATAGACTGCTGCGGCTGTTAGCACTGCGGCGCGCGCTGCGTTCACCTCATCCGGCCCCAGCTTCGCGAGCGTCGTCCTAAAGCTGTCGGACATTTCTGTTCGGAAATCCCAAAACTGCGAAATGTCGAGTGGCGCCTCGGTATCAAACTTGAGCGTGCGTTCTTTTACCGATACAGCGCCTGCTTCCTCGATCAGCTTTGCGAGTTTCCCTGTCCGCGCAAAACGAAAAGCCGTGGGCGCATCTTCGTCTTCCGGTTCAGCCGCCACGAATTGATTTAACACTTCGGTAATCACAGTAAAAAATGGATTGAGCTCTCTTTCGGCCCACACGAGAAACGCAAGACAGCCGCCGGGCTTCACAACTCGCAAGATCTCTCGCAGCGCACCAGAGACGTCCGAAAAAAACATGGGCGAGAGCCGCCCAACAGCGACGTCAAAAGTGTTTTCTGCAAATGGAAGCTTTTCAGCCCCGGCCTGATAAAACTCAATGTTTTTTAGACCGCGGCGGTCAGCTTCTTCGCGCGAGGCCTTTACCATTCCCGCAGTCGGATCAGTAAAGGTAACTCTTCCGGAAGGGCCAACCACGCCGGCAATGGTCAACGAAGGTTCACCGGCGCCGCCGCCAATGTCGAGCACCGATTGACCGGCGACGATTTGCGCTTCTTCGATCAGCGCACGCGTCAACGGCGCATACATTTTTTCGATCAGTGCCTGGTGCTTGTTCCAATACTGCGAAGAAGTTTCCCATGCTTTCAGCACTTCTGCGTTTTCAGTGGACATCTTGTTTTCAATCTTCTTTCGATTCGAGGGGCAGCCCGGCCTTTTCCCAGGCTTCTAGTCCGCCGAATAGCGGATGAACGTTTTTATAACCGTGAGCCGAGAGTTCCTGCGCCACCCGGGCGCTGGATGCTTCGTGCGGTCAAGTGCAATAGGTGATGGCAGTGCGGTCGTGCGGAATTTCCGCGAAATGCTTTTCAACTTCGTCGGCAGGCACGCGCACCGCGCCGGGCAATTTTGTTTTGGCTTCACCCCAAGCCGTCGGATTCCGCGTGTCAATAAAGGTAAATTGCTCTCCCCGGTCCATTCGCTCTTTCACTTCGTCGGTAGTAACTCGTGTTGCTTCCATTTGCGACCTTCCTTTCCTCTTCAATAAGCGTTACGCCAAATCGAATAACAATATTTCTGCCGGCTCGCCGGCAACGATCTGCAACTCACTTTGCTGGCTAACGGCGGCGCCGTCGCCGTGTTTGAGCTGAGTGCCGTTCAGCTCCACCGCGCCGGCGGCAACTTGCAGCCAGGCGTGCCGGCCCGTTGTTAATTGATGACTAACTGACTTGCCGGCAGCAAGCACGCTCGCGTAGATTTTCGCGTCCTGATGAATGCGCACCGCGCCTTCGTCCCCGTCCGGTGAAACAATCAGGCGCAACTTGTTGCGCTTTTCTTCATCCGCAAATCTTTTTTCTTCGTACTCAGGCGGCTGCCCTTCTCTCTCCGGGAGAATCCAAATTTGCAACAGATGGACCTGTTCCTCCTTTGAAGCATTCGACTCGCTGTGCCTGACACCGGTGCCCGCGCTCATGCGTTGCGCGTCTCCGCGCCGGATGACCGAGCCGGTGCCCATGCTGTCGCGATGCTCGAGCGCGCCCGAAATGATGTACGTGACGATTTCCATGTCGCGGTGACCATGCGTCGGAAAACCGCGCCCGGGTGCCACGACGTCTTCGTTGATGACGCGCAGCGAGCGAAATGCCATGTGCGACGGATCGTAATAATCACCAAACGAAAAGGTGTGATAGGTATTAAGCCAGCCAAAGTCGAAGTGGCCACGAGCTTCAGCTTTGCGAATTTTGATCATTGGATTCCTGCTTTGTGAACTGAACAAACAACTCAGCTAATACATTCAACCCCTGTGCATCTTCGTCGTCAAAGCGCGCGAGCGATGGACTGTCAACATCCAGCACGCCGATTAAGCGCTCGTCCTTTAGCAACGGCACCACAATTTCAGAATTGGAAGCGCTGTCGCAGGCGATGTGACCGGGAAATTCGTGAACATTTTCGACAACGACCGTTTGTTTAAGTTGCGCGGCAGTGCCGCAAACGCCTTTGCCAAACGCGATCCGCACACAAGCAGGATTTCCCTGAAACGGACCCAACACTAACTCGCCTTCTTTGCAGAAGTAGAATCCGGCCCAATTCACGTCAGGAAGCGAATGGTAAAGCAGCGCGGCGCTGTTTGCGGCATTGGCAATTAAGTCGTGCTCGCCTTCGAGCAAACTGCGAAGTTGCGCTGCGAGATTGGCATACAGTTCCGTCTTAGATCCGGGTTCTGGTTTCGCGATTTGAAACGTCACGATAGTCAGCTGTCCTCCAGCTGCAGAGCAGCGAAATGTTTATAGCCCTCGAGTCTGACATCGTCGGCGCTCTGTAGGAGCGCAATATCTGTCGCTCATAAATGGGCTAAGAAATTCATTGAGCCTCGTTACTATAAACATCTCGTACCTACGGCACGAAGACTCGTCTTATTCTGGAACCGCGAGTTTCACGCCTCACTGTCAGATCTCGCGGTATCAACCGCTGGTCGAATGCTGATCACCACCGACTTGGAAACCGGCGTATTACTTTTCTCAGCCACGCTGCGCACCGGCACCAGCACGTTTGTTTCGGGGAAATAGGTCGCCGCGCAACGCCGCGGAATGCTGTAAGGCACTACCGCAAAGTTGCGCGCGATCCGCTCTTCACCTTCAAAGTGGCTGACGAGATCCACTATCTGCCCCTTCGTCAAATGCAACATCGCCATGTCGTCCTGATTCAGAAAAACGACGCGCCTGCCGTTATGAATGCCGCGATAGCGATCGTCCAAACTGTAAATACTGGTGTTGAATTGGTCGTGACTGCGAATCGTCATCATCAACAGTTGGTCAGGCAACAGATCGTGTTTCGGTAAATCATGAACAGTAAAACGCGCTCGACCGGTTTCAGTCTTGAATACGCGCTCGCTCACCGGGCTGGGCAAATGAAAGCCGCCGGGATGCCGCACGCGATTGTTGTAGTCGTCGAATCCGGGAACAACTCGTTCAATATGATCGCGAATGCGATCGTAGTCAGCGAACATCTCTTGCCAATTGATTGCGGACCGTTGACCTAAAGTAGCTGTTGCTAAACGCGCAACAATGGCCGGCTCGCTCAACAACTCTGCGGAAGCCGGTTGCAGAAAACCACGCGAAGCCTGCACCACCGCCATCGAATTCTCCGTCGTCACAAATTGAGCGCCACCCGCTTGCACATCAATCTCAGTTCGTCCCAGGCACGGCAGGATCAGCGCCTGCTCTCCAGTAATCAAATGCGCGCGATTGAGTTTCGTCGAGACGTGCGCGCTCAAGCGACAACGGCGCAGGGCGGCGGCGGTGTACTCAGTATCAGGAGTTGCGGACAAAAAGTTTCCCCCTAATGCGAAGAAAACTTTCGCTTGTCCGTCATGCATTGCCTGAATTGCGCGGACGGTATCGTGACCATGAGTGCGCGGCGGCTCGAAATCAAACTCAGCGCCGAGTTTGTCGAGGAAAGCATCCGGGGGCCGTTCCCAAATCCCCATTGTGCGATCGCCCTGCACGTTGCTGTGGCCACGCACGGGGCACAAACCCGCGCCGGGCTTGCCGAGCTGGCCGCGGCACAACATCAAGTTCACGATTTCCTGAATGTTAGCCACCGCGTTCTTGTGCTGCGTCAGGCCCATGGCCCAACAGAAAATTGTTCGTTCTGATTCGATAAAGATTTTCGCAGCGTCTTCGATATGCGCTTTGGAAACCCCGCTTTGTTCCAGCAGGTCGCCCCAGTGCGCTGTTTTAACTGATTCTGCAAACTCTGCAAATCCGTCCGTGTAGTTCGCAATGAAGTCGTGGTCCAACACGTTGCCCGGATTACGGTCCTCGGCGGCCAGCACTTCCTTCATGATCCCTTTAAGCAGCGCCACGTCGCCGTTGATGCGCACCTGAAGAAAGAGATCGGCGAGCGCGGTGCCCCCGCCAAACCAATGCAGCACGTCCTGTGGATGCTTGAAACGCGTCATGCCAACTTCCGGAAGCGGATTGATGTGAACCAACCGGGCCCCATTCTGTTTGGCTTGCTGCAACGCAGTCAGCATGCGCGGATGATTCGTACCGGGATTTTGGCCGATGACGAAGATCGCCTGCGCCAGATCGAAATCTTCGAGCGTAACCGTTCCCTTGCCCACGCCAATTGTTTCGCCCAACGCGGAGCCGCTTGACTCGTGACACATGTTCGAGCAGTCGGGCAGATTGTTAGTGCCAAACTGCCTGACGAAGAGTTGATAAAGAAACGCAGCTTCGTTACTGGTGCGCCCGGAGGTGTAGAAGATTGCTTCGTCCGGGTGGCCCAAGGCATTGAGTTCCCGAGCAAGCAAAGCAAAGGCGTCATCCCAACTTATTGCTTCGTAATGAGTGGCGCCGCTGCGCAGCACCAGCGGACTGGTAATGCGACCCTGCTTCCCAAGCCACAGGTCGGGTTGCTCAGCCAGATCGGCAACGCTCCAGCGCGCAAAGAATTCCGGCGTTACACGTTTGGTGGTAGCTTCATCGGCAACGTGCTTGGCTCCGTTTTCACAAAACTCCGCGTGCGATCGTTCAACGTCAGGTTCGGGCCAGGCGCAACCGGGACAATCAAATCCCGTTTTTTGATTTAGCTTGAGCAGCGTGCGAACGCCGCGCGCGACGCCCATTTCATTCCAGGTAGTTTTTGCGGTAGCGAGAATTGAAGGAATGCCGCCTGCTACTTTGCTCGGCCCGTCGATCTGCACGAGCGAGGGATCTTCAGGCGATTGAGCGCGCGGATCAGTTGCTGTGGGCTTCCCATCTGACATTTGCTATTACCAACGACTTGCTTGGTATCGATTGTATTTCGCGAAGGGCTGTTTACAAAGGAGTGGCCAATTTCCTACTGGCGGGCAGAGCCGGTAGAGCCATTAGCCAGTTTCACCACTTGCCCAACTCTCAACTTCCCACCGTTCAGCACCCGCGCATAAACTCGCGACCAGCCCGGATGAAGCTTCTGAGCTATGCGCTGAAACTGGCCAGCGACAAAGTAAGCGGGAATCGTATTGCAGGGCGTCGTGTAGCTGGTAATTTCCACCAACACTTCATCACCGAGCGCTAACTGAACGCCGGGAACTACGTTCTGCCAATCGATTCCTGAGATGGTTACATTCTCGCCCACGGCACCGGGAAAAATCGGATGACCTTCGGCCTGCAGTTCCAGAATTCGCTCCAGAGCGAACAAGCACAACGCGCGTTCCGGTCCGCCATGAATATCGGGAACGGAATGATCATCGCCGACAATACCCAGTTCATTGACCGTACCTTCGCGAACGGCAAGCTTGGGAACGCCGCCCGAAGAAATGTTCAATTGAAATATTCGTCCAGTCATTATGAAAACAATGAGGCAGGCAAACTGCGTTAACCAGGTTCGCGGTCATTGTAGCCGAAAATGAAACGTTTGACTTGGCGCGGCGTTTGGCTTAAAAGCATTTGCTCCCTCTTCGGTTCGACGCAAAATTTGGAGTGCGCTGGCTCGACAGCGCTTTTCGTCCAGAATGTGCGAGCTGCGAAGAAATGCAGAGCCATCCCGCACCTGAATGGAAGCGCGGCCGGCGAAAGCGGCCTCAAGCCGCCGCAGTCCAAAAAAACTCTTTGTTCGAATGAGGAAAACTCAATGACTCGCTCACTCTATCGCTGGTTGACACTGTCTCTAATGCTCTGCAGCGGCGCGCTGACGCTCCAGGCGCAGCTAAAGCCAGGCCGCGATCCCAACCAACCGATTGACGAGGAATATACGAAAAAGATTCGCGAGTATACGACCGAGACTTATTTCAATTCGCCCCTGACGGATTATTTGCCGGCGTCCGCAAAAGTGCCCACGCCCAAAGCAGTACTCGGCGATGTTGCCGGCGCACCGGGCAAACTGCCTTACGTGGAAGAAGTGAATCGCTACCTGCGTCTGCTGGAAAAGGCCAGCCCGCGTGTCAGGGTGTTTTCCATCGGCAAGAGTGAAGAGGGCCGCGAGATGATCGCGGTCGCGGTGGCCTCGGAAACTTTGCTGGCAAAGCTTGATGAGAACCGCGCTCGTCTTGGCAAGCTGGCTGACCCGCGCACGATCAATCTTAATGACGACGAAGCGGACAAGCTCGTCAGTCAATCGTTTCCGGTCTACTACATCACCGGCGCAATTCATTCGACCGAAACCGGTTCGCCGACGGCGCTGATGGAACTCGCCTACCGCCTGGCAGTTGATGACAGTGCTTATATCAAATCCATCCGCGACAACCTGGTTACTCTAATCACGCCGGTGGTTGAAACCGACGGGCGCGATCGCATGGTTGATATCTACAACTGGCACCTGGCCCATCCCGGCGAAAATTATCCGTCACTTATTTACTGGGGACATTATGTTGCTCACGACAATAATCGCGACGCGATTGGGCTCTCATTGAACCTGACGCGCAATGTGCTCAACACCTATACCGGCTGGAAAGCGCAGGTGCTGCACGACCTGCATGAGTCAGTTCCCTATCTTTACGACGATACCGTCGGTGATGGTCCCTACAATGCCTGGGTTGATCCGATTCTGACTGATGAGTGGCAGATGATTGGCTGGAATAATGTTTCCGAAATGACGAAGTTTGGCATGCCCGGCGTGTTTGCCCACGGCGACTTTGACACCTGGTCGCCGGGCTATTTGATGTTCATCGCCGCGACGCATAACGGCATTAGTCGGCTCTACGAAACCTTTGGCAATGCCGGCGCTGACACAGTTGAGCGTACGCTTTCACCAAATGAATACTCCCGCACCTGGTATCGCCAGAATCCCCCCTTGCCAAAAGCAAAATGGTCACAACGCAACAACAACAATTATCAGCAGAGCGCGTTGCTGACTTCGCTTTATTACTTCAGCAACAACAGCAAACTCTTTCTTAAGAATTTTTACCTGAAGAGCAAGCGCTCGGTACTGAAGCCGAAGAATGAAGGACCGGCCGCTTACGTTTTGCCCGGCGACGATCCGCGGCTGGGAAATCAGGCTGAGCTGTTGCGAACACTGCAAGCGCAAGGCGTAGAGATTAGTCGCGCGACGGCGCCGTTTACGGTTGCGGTGAAAGGCGGCAAGGCCGCGAGCGACAAAAAGTCAGAACCAGCAACAACACGAGCCGCGTCCCCGTCGCTGAGCAAGGAACCGGTCGCCATTGCCACGCCATCCGATGCGGTGCCACGCGCCTCGGCAAGCCCCTCCCCAGCGCCAAGCCCGCAACCGACGCCTTCAAAGTTTACTCAACGCACCTTCCCAACCGGGAGTTACATCGTGCGCATGGACCAACCCTACAGCCGCATTGCCGACGCCTTGCTCGACTATCAATACTGGGCGCCGAACGATCCACAAACGCAAGTTTACGACGACACCGCCTGGACCATGGGTGAACTGGCTAACGTCGAAACGGTTCGCGTCCTGGACACCAAAGTGCTGACGGTATCGATGGAGCGAGTGACCGGCGAAGTGCGCGCTCCAGCAGCGGTGACAGGTACTGGCTCAATCTTTCTCGTCAATCACAACGCCGATAATGACCTGGCGAGGATCCGTTTCCGCATGAAGGATGCGACTGTCGATGCGATGGAAGAGCCTGTTGAAGCCGCAGGCCGAAAGTTCAATCGCGGGTCCTTTATTGTTCGCAAAGTTTCGCGCGATGAGATGGAACGCGTAGCCACCGAACTTGGCATTCAGGTCTACGCCGTAGCCGAGCCGCCGCCAGTTACGACCCACCCAATCAAAGCTGCGCGCGTCGCGCTGATGCATACCTGGATCGATACGCAGAATGAAGGCTGGTGGCGCCTGGCATTTGATAAGTTGGGAGTGCCCTACTCTTACATCAGTACCCAGGACGTTGCGAAGGATGCCGATCTGCGTTCGAAGTATGACGTGATTCTCTTCGCGCCTGCCGGCATTCCGCAGAACGCGATCGTTGACGGCCTGCCGATGTATGGAAATCCGTTGCCCTGGAAGGCAACGACGCTGACTCCGAACCTCGGCAAGATCGATTCGACCGA
>JANMKA010000015.1:0-6788 GCA_031371765.1 Blastocatellia bacterium | reverse complement strand
AATCGATGCGGCCGAAAGACTCCTTAACTTGCTTCACCATTTCGGCGGCGGCTTCGGTATTCGCAACATCGCATTGCGTGGCCAGCGCGCGTCCGCCCAGAGCATCAAGTTCCTTGCTGAGGGACTCGGCAGCTTCGGCGCTCTTCGCGTAATTGAACGCGACGTCAGCGCCGCGTCGCGCAAGTTCGATCGCAATGGCGCGACCAATGCCGCGCGTGGCGCCGGTGACGATGGCCGCTCGACCGGAAAATTGTTTTTGATCAGGCATTTTGTTGAACTGGTTTTTATCCGCAAATTACGCTGATTACACAGATTCAGAAAAAACAATTCCACAGGATTAGGGTATCTAAAAAGCTCTTACTGTTCAGCTTTTTCGAATCTGCGTAATCTGCGTAATCTGTGGATGGTCGTCCCGTCTAATTTTCAAACCTTCAGCGCCTGCAAATACTCGCGAAACTCTGGCGCCAGGTCCTCATGCTTCAAGGCGAACTCGACCGTCGCAATTAAGAAGCCCAATTTATCTCCCGCATCGTAACGCTTGCCCTGGAAACGAACTGCATAAAACGGTCGCTGTTTCAGCAGCGAGCGCATCGCGTCAGTAATCTGAATTTCGCCGATCGCGCCGGGCGTGGTGTTCTCAATCGCGTCAAAGATGTCGGGGGTCAAAACGTAGCGGCCGATGATTGCCAGATTCGATGGCGCTTCGTCTTGCGGCGGCTTCTCGACCATGTCTTTGATTTTGTAAACGCCGGGTTCGACTTCCTCGCCATCGATAACTCCGAAACGCGAAATCGCTTCGCCTGCAACTTCAAAAACAGCGACGACCGGGGCGTCATACTTCTCATAGACGTCGAGCAACTGGCGCAGCGCGGGCGTTTCGGAGTCGATGATGTCGTCGCTGAGCATAACGGCGAACGGCTCTGCGCCGACCAGGTCGCGCGCTTGCAACACCGCATGGCCCAGGCCGAGCGCTTCCTGCTGGCGCACATAACTGACGCGCGCAATTTCAGAAATTGCACGCATCGCCTTCAGTTCTTCCCGCTTGCCGCGCTCTTCCAAGAGCTTTTCCAACTCAAAAGAAACATCGAAGTGATCTTCAATGCTGGCCTTGCCCCGACCGGTGACGATAATGACGGACTCGATTCCCGAGGCAACCGCTTCTTCAACAACGTACTGAATCAAAGGCTTGTCGACCAGCGGCAGCATTTCTTTCGGCGATGCTTTGGTCGCGGGAAGAAAACGCGTGCCTAAACCGGCGGCAGGGAAAACTGCTTTGCGAACTTTTTGCGGCATCCTCAGGTTTCAGATTTCAGATTTCAGATTGTAGAATCCAAACCACTTAATTTGCGCAGGCTGCTTTCATAGCACAGCCCGAAGGATTATCACAAATGCTTGATCTCAACTATGTGCGGGAAAATCTCGAGCAAGTGCGAACTGCGCTGGCCACCCGCGGCGTGGTTCCGGAAAACCTCGATGACTTTGCCGCGGCCGACGCCGAACGCCGGCGCATTATCGCAGAATCGGACCAGCTGAATGCCGAGCGCAATACTTCAAGCCGCGAAATTGGCGCCTTGATGAAGGAAGGCAAACGCGACGAGGCCGAAGCTCGGCGCAAAGAAGTAAACGAGCTAAAGGAACGGATTGCGGGTTTGGATAGCGCGCGCGCGCAGGCTGAGACGCGCATGCACGAATTGCTTTCCACGCTTCCCAATGTCCCGCACGAAAGCGTTCCGGTCGGCGCTGATGAAGCGGCAAATGTTGAGGTGCGTCGCTGGGGCACTAAACCTGAATTCGATTTTGAACCAAAGGACCACGTCGACCTTGGCGTCGAACTGGGAATACTAGATCTCGATCGCGCGGCGAAAATCGCGGCGTCGCGTTTTGCCATACTCAATGGTGAAGGCGCACGGCTCGAACGCGCTTTGATCAGTTTCATGCTCGACGTTCATGCGCGCGAGCATGGATACCGTGAAACTCTGCCGCCGTTCATCGTTAACAAGTCGGCTCTGTTTGGCACTGGACAATTGCCGAAGTTCGAAGAGGACCTTTTCAAGTTAACGGATGAGCGCGAACTGTATCTTGTGCCTACGGCCGAAGTCCCGGTAACAAACTATCATCGCGAAGAAATTCTCGACGCGACGCAATTGCCAATGCGCTGGGTCGCCTACACCCCGTGCTTTCGTTCTGAAGCCGGCAGCTACGGCCGCGACACGCGTGGTCTGATTCGCCAGCACCAGTTCGAAAAAGTTGAGTTGGTGAAATACGCGTTGCCGGAAAATTCTTACGATGAACTCGAGGCACTGACGCGCGACGCGGAAACGATTTTGCAAAAGCTGGGGCTTCACTATCGCACGGTCGCGCTCTCGACGGGCGATATCGGTTTCGGTTCCGCTAAAACTTATGACATTGAAGTTTGGCTGCCATCGCAGAATACTTTTCGCGAAATTTCTTCCTGCTCAAACTATGAAGCGTTCCAGGCGCGCCGCGCGCAGATTCGCTTTCGCCGCGCTGGCGGCACTAAGCCTGAGTTTGTTCACACGCTGAATGGATCGGGTTTGGCGGTGGGCCGCACCTGGATTGCGGTGCTGGAAAACTACCAACAGGCGGACGGGGCAATTGCGATTCCGGAAGCTTTGCGGCCGTACATGGCTGGACTGGAAAAAATCAGCAGGCAGTAGGCAGAAAGCAGAAAGCAGAAGGCAGAAAGCAGAAGGCGGAAGGCGGAAGAATAAAAACCGAAGCGGCTTGGCCGCCTCCCTGCGGAAAGCCTATGGCTTTCCGACGAGCGCCGTCTTGTTTGGAGGCTATGCCTCAGACTTAGGCGTAGCCCGGGAATCGGGACGCTGACGGAAAGGCAAAGCCTTTCCGCACAGATTGCGCTAGAGCCGCCCGATTCTTGCAAGCCGCGATTCTTGCAGAGCCGCCCGAGTCAGCGGTTTTTGGTTTTACTGTTCCCGGTTTCCGGTTCACGGTTTACTTTATTTCGATATCAAACGGCATCAGCAGCATTGGATCGCCGCTCTTCGCGTGGTCCATCAGCGACATAAAGCGAAACGCGCGTTGTGCATCTTCCGGCAACGTCGCCATTACCGCAGCCCGTTGTTGCGCAGCTTTAGTTTGCGTTTCATCGCCTTCCCGATTGAAGAGTTGCTGAAACAGCGTACGCGGATAAGGAAGGATCACGCGATGGACGCCTTTGTCGGCCGGGATTTTTGCTAACTCTTTTGCTACCTGAACGGCGCGATCCAACCCGCCAAACTCATCAACCAGCCCGCGCTCTTTAGCCTGGCCGCCGGTCCAGACGCGTCCCTGCGCGATTGAATCGATATACTCCGGAGTCTTGCCGCGTCCCTTTGCTACCTTCGGCACAAAGTCGTCGTAGTAGTTTCGTCTGACCAGGTCTTCAAATTTGGCACGCTCTTCCGGCGTGAACTTTTCCGATTCGCGAAACATGCCGGCCTGCTTGCCGCGCAACACGTATTCGTTCGAGATTCCCAACCAATCGTAAAAGCCTTTAATGACCGGCTTGCCGGCAAACACGCCGATCGAACCGGTGATGGTCGAGGGTTGCGCGACAATCTTGTTGGCGCCAGCGGCGATGTAATAGCCACCGGAAGCGGCAACGTCACTCATCGAAATCACCACCGGCTTTTTCGTCTTGGCGGCTTCGACTGCATGCCAGATGATGTCCGAAGCAAGACCAGAACCACCGGGGCTGTCGACGCGAATCACAATCGCCTTGATCGATTTGTCGTTGCCCGCATCGTTAATCGCTTTGGCCAAAGTGTCGGATCCAATCGACTCGCTGCCGGTTGCGCCATCGTTCGATTTTCCCGAGCCAATATCCCCCGCGGCGTAAATCACGGCAATTCGTTCGCCTTTATCGAGTCCCAGTGATTCCGATTCGACATCGTTGTAGCTGGACCCCTGCACCACGTGCAGTTCGTCCGATTCTTTGTAACCTAATTTGCTTTTTACTTCTTTTTCAATTTCGTCGTGATAGGCAACACCGTCAATCAGACCCAGCTCTTTGGCTTTAGCGGCGCTGTAGGGCGCGTCGTCGATTAAGGCGCGCACTTCGTCAGCCGATTTGTGGCGAGCTTTCGCGATCGTGTCGACATAGCGATTGTAGAGATCGTCCAGTAACGAATTGATGAACTCGCGATTGGCATCCGACATGTCCTTGCGCGTGAACGTTTCGACGGCGGTCTTGTATTTTCCCATCTGGACCATGTCGGGATAAACGCCGAGCTTGTCCAGCGAGCCGCGGAAGAACATCACGTTTGCCGCAAAGCCGTTGACAAACAATTCTCCCGGAGGCGCTACATAAATCTTGTCGCAGGCGGTGGCGATGTAATACTCCTTGTCAGTTCCGTATTCGATGTAGGCGTAGACGGGTTTGCCTGACGAGCGAAAGTCAGCGATCGCGTCACGAATCTCCTCGGCTTTTCCCATGCCGACGTTGGTCATGTTGATATCGAGCAGGATGAGCTTGATGCGGTTGTCTACTTTGGCTTTGCTGAATTGCAGTGTCAGGTTGGAAAGAGATTGTTCGGTACCGCCAAAAAACCTGCGCAGCGGATCGTCCGGCACGTAGTCCGGCAGCGAGCCCGCGACGCGCAGCGCCAGTACGCTGTTGTTGTCAATTCTCGGTTCGCCACGCCGGAAAGCCGAAACCATTACGGCCAGACCAATCAGCACAACTAAAAATAAAACTACCACCACGCTGGTGATTATTAGAACCGTCTTACGCGTTCGCGACATTGCCATAGTATCTCCAACCTCAAACTAAATTCTCGGAATGATGTGTTCGCTGTGTGAGTACGTTTTCGCTGGGAAAAAGGTTTAGAAAAGACAGAAGGCAGAAAGCAAAAGGCAGTTGGCAGAAAGAAATACAAATCGGGGTCGAGTGTCTGCTGCCTTCTGCTTACTGCCTACTGCTACTGGTTTTCACTATCCAGCCGCCGCCGACAACCTCATCGTCGCGGTAGAACACGGTGGCCTGACCGGGTGTAATTGCGCGCTGCGGCTCGTCAAAACTGACCTGGACCCGATTGTTGGGAAGCGGCACGAGGGTCGCCGGCGCTGCCGTGTGACGATAGCGAACGCGCACATCAGCACGCACCGCAGCAATCGGCGTATCCAGCGCCACCCAATTTACGCCTGCTGCCGTGAAACTTTTGCCGGCGAGTTCGTTATCGTCACCGACGACAACTCGATTCCGGGCAGCGTCGATGGAAACAACGTACAGCGGCTTGCTGCTTGAGATCCCGATGCCGCGCCGCTGGCCCACCGTGTAACGGTGAATGCCGGCGTGCTGGCCAATCACTTCGCCGCGCGTGTCCACAATTTCACCCTCGCCAGGCAAACGTTCCGCTTCATCAGTTGCCGCAAGATAGCGATCGATAAAGCCGGCGTAGTTGCCGTCGGGCACAAAACAGATTTCCTGCGACTCCGCTTTCTCCGCGACTGCCATGCTGTGATCGCGCGCCACTTCGCGTACTTCCGCCTTGGACATTTCCCCCAACGGAAACATCGCGCGTGAGAGTTGCTCCTGAGTTAGTTCCCACAAAAAATAAGACTGGTCCTTTTCGGGATTGCGTCCGCGGAAAAGCCGGTAACGATTAGCGGTCTCGTCAAACTCAACGCGAGCGTAATGACCGGTTGCGACTTTGTCGCAGCCAAGACTCTCCGCCAGACGATCGAGCGAAGCAAACTTTAGCCGGCTGTTGCAGGCGACGCAGGGAATCGGGGTCTCACCGTTGAGATAGCTCGAGACAAATGGTTGCACCACATCGCGCTCGAAATCTTTCTCCAGATTCAGCACGTAAAATGGAAAGCCCAGTTCCTCAGCTACCCGGCGCGCGTCGTAAACATCGTCGAGTGAACAACAACGCGACGGCAGCGGATCGCCGTTCTCATCTTTGTTGATGCCGCGCCGCTGGTCCCAGAGCTGCATCGTAAAGCCGACCAGCTCGTGACCCTGCTCTTTTAAGATCGCCGCGGCTGCCGAAGAATCGACGCCGCCCGACATTGCTACCGCAATTTTCATTGGGGCTAGTTTCAGGTTTCAAGTTCCAAGTTTCAAGTCGAGCCGAGGCAAAGGTGAGAAATGCTCTATTTGCTGGCCTTTCTGGCGAGTGTTAAGATCGCGGCTTACCGACTTGAAACCTGAAACAGTAACTTGAAACTAACGTATGCCCGAACGCGCTATTGAAGAATTCCAAATCACCGAAGAGCCGTATTACTTGCCGGTAAACGGGGAAGTTGATCTGTTTACCGCCGCGCACACCGCGCGCCTGCCGGTGATTCTGAAAGGACCAACCGGCTGCGGCAAGACGCGGTTCGTCGAGCACATGGCCTGGCGGCTCGAGCGTCCGCTGATTACCGTTGCCTGTCATGAAGATCTGTCGTCGACTGATCTGGTTGGCCGCTTCCTGCTCGAAGGCGAGGAAACAGTTTGGCACGATGGTCCATTGACCTCGGCGGTGCGCAACGGCGCGATCTGTTATCTCGATGAAGTTGTCGAGGCGCGCAAAGATACAGTCGTCATCATCCATCCGTTGACGGACCACCGGCGTCGGCTGCCGATTGAAAAGCGCGGTACCATACTCGACGCGCCGCCGGATTTCATGCTGGTGGTTTCGTACAATCCCGGGTATCAGTCCATTCTCAAGGATCTAAAACAATCGACGCGGCAACGTTTCGTGGCCATTGATTTTGATTACCCGCCGGCGGAGTTGGAAACTGAAATCGTCGCGCGCGAAGGCGGAGTCGACGAAGGCACG
>JANMKA010000176.1:0-9117 GCA_031371765.1 Blastocatellia bacterium | reverse complement strand
GCCTGCTAGATAGAACGCCGTTATGGGTCTTTCTTGCGTCGGGTCTGCCATCAAAACACCCACCCGCTACCGCAGGCGGTTCTGACCTGACTCCGCTGACGTACTGACCACCGAAGCGAAGGCCGCCGGTGGCATGAGGTCGGTACCGCCTGCAGTAGCGGGTGGGTTCCCTCTTCAGTAGAGTTCGCGCAGTCGCCGGTTAAAGAAAATCATGGCAGTGGCAAATAAGGAAATGACCACGCCGCCAACCGCCAGCGTCCGAGGCGCGCCAAACCGGTGTGAAGCTGAGCCGGCGATGATATTGCCAATGGGCATGGTGCCAATGAACGAGAGGATGAACATGCTCATAACGCGTCCGCGCATTTCGTCAGTCACCAGCTTTTGCAGCAACGTGTTCGTGACGGCCACGGAAGTGACAATGGCAAAGCCAAGACAGAAAAGAAATACGTAGCTAAGCTGCAGCTGAGTCGATAGTGCAAAAGCGGTTACTCCGGCGCCAAAGAAAAGACTACCGCCCAGCACGAACCAACCCTTGCGGCGAAAATCTCCCATCACAGTCAGTAGTGCCGCGCCACAAAACGCGCCCGCCCCGGCCATGCCCATCAACCAGGCCAGACCAGTAGCACCGAGATGGAAAATGTCGCGCGCATAAATTGGGATCATAGAAAAGTAAGGCGCGCCAAAGAGGCTGTTGACGGAAGAGATCATGAGCAACGACCAGACACGCGGCCGATGCCGTACGTAGCGAAAGCCTTCGACCAGATCCATCCAAAGCGCACGTCGGTCCTTTACCGAATGTGAAGGTGCGCCAGCCGCATGCCTATTGCTGTCGAATCGCACCATGCTCAAACTTATTACTACGGCCGCAAACGACACCCCGTTGACGTAAAAGCAGCCGGCCAGTCCAAACAAACTCAAACCAACGCCGGCCAATGCCGGTCCGACGACGCGCGACAGTTGGAACTGCGACGAATTCAAAGCGACTGCGTTGGCCAGGTCTTCACGCCCGACGAGATCGAACGTCATCGCCAAATACGAAGGACTCGCCAGGGCCATGCAACAGCCGGTAAGAAAAGAAAAACCCAACACCATCCAGCGGTTGATGACTCCGGTCCAAATCAGTGTTGCCAACCCGAGCGCGGCCAGGCCAGCGACGACTTGCGTGTAGATAAGCAAACGTCGGCGATCGACGAGGTCGGCAAAAACCCCTCCAAGTAAAGTGAGAAAGAAACCGGGAATCGTTGCCATGAACGCATCCAGCCCTAACCAAAACGCGGAATTGGTTAACTGTAAGACCAGCCAACCCTGAGCAACCGCCTGCATCCATGTGCCGCAGTTTGAAAGAAAGGCGCCGGCCCAAAAGAGGCGGAAGTTGCGATGCGACAGCGCACGAAACATTCCAGTTCTCGCGATGCGGGGCGCGGGGGCTGGTTCGAGGTTTTCAGTCTGCATTGTGATTAGATAGATGTCTTAACACGAGCGGCGGCCAGCTTCCAACAGCGCTGGCGACAGAAACAATCGGCAATCGGAAATCGCCAATTGGCAATGTAAAAGGCCTCATGGTTTAATGCCCACGAGTTGATCATTTGTAACTTTCAGGAGCGTCACCGTGAAACTACTCCGAACGTTTTTCGCATTAGTTCTAGCCAGTTTGATTTTGACCGGTGCAATGGAAACGATCATGGCCCAAGCAAAAACTCCTACGCCGCAACCAACTGACACTTCCCCGCAAAAGCCGGCTTCGCCCAGCACGACTCCGGGTCCGACTATGCCTTCAACTCCGGCTGCGAATCCGGCGGACGTTGCCTCGGTCGACTCGATCATCGCCGCTGTCTACGACGTTATTTCCGGACCAGCCGGCAAGAAGCGCGATTGGGACCGAATGAAGTCACTCTTTATTCCTGGGGCGCGTTTAATTCCGACCGGCGCGCGACAGGCTGGCGGTTACGGTTCCCGTGTCCTGACTGTGGACGAGTATGCGGAAAGGGCCGGCGGTTTTTTTGAGAAGGAGGGTTTTTACGAACGCGAGGCCGCCAGAAAGACCGAAGAGTTTGGCCAGATTGTCCACGTCTTCAGCACTTACGAATCGCGGCACGCTCCCGGCGACGCGAAACCATTCCAACGCGGCATCAACAGCATTCAGTTGATGAACGATGGTAGTCGTTGGTGGGTCGTTACGATTTTTTGGCAAGGCGAAGATGAGAAGCATCCGCTTCCGGAGAAGTATCTTAAGAGCGGTGGGCAGTGAGGAAGGTTGCAGTGGGCGGTGGGCGCGATTCACTGATCACGATTTACGATTCACTATTCACGATTCACGAGGTGTAACCATGACTCCGGAACTGGAAGCGTTAAAGTCCAAACTAAAAGCGACCTGGAGCGCTGGTGATTTTGGACAGATTGCAAAGTCTACTGCCCGCGGCGCGGCGGAGTTTATTGAGCGCCTGCATTTGCAACCGGGAATGAAGGTCCTCGATGTCGCCTGTGGCTCAGGGAATCTTGCGCTACCGGCCGCACGCACCGGAGCCAGCGTTACTGGTGTCGATATCGCACCGAATTTGGTCAAGCAGGCTCGCGAGAATGCCGAACGCGAAGGTTTGCAAATTCAGTTCGACGAAGGCGACGCGGAAGCCTTGCCTTATGACGATGCGAGTTTCGACGCAGTGGTAACAATGTTCGGAGCAATGTTTGCTCCGCGTCCGGAATTGGTGGCCGCCGAACTCAAGCGCGTATGCAAGCCGGGTGGTTTTGTCGCGATGGCGAATTGGACACCTACCGGCTTCGTCGGGCGAATGTTCAAGACGGTTGCCAATCACTTCCCTCCTCCCGCCGGCATGCCGCCTCCGGTACTTTGGGGCGTTGACGCGACTGTGCGCGATCGCCTTCAAGACGGTTTTTCTGATATTCAGACCAACGAGCAACGCATAACTTTCAAGTTTCCGTTTCCACCCGCGGAAGTTGTCGAACATTTCCGGACTTACTTTGGTCCAGTGCAAAAGGCATTTGGCGCCCTGGATGAAGGCGGACAAGCCGCGCTACGCCAGGACCTCGAACAAATTTGGACGGGGAACAATCGCGCCACCGACGGCACGACCGAGGGAGATGCGCAGTACCTGGAAGTGATTGCGGTTCGCCGCTAGAGGAAGACAATCCACCGATTACGCAAAGACAGAACACAAGGTAACAGAGCGGTCAGGCAGTCAAACTCGTATGTTAGTTTTGCATCTCTGTAATCTGTGCATTTGTTTATCGCTCTAAGGCAATGACGCGCGCCCAAATCGGGACATCCGGATTCGGTATTGGCAGAGCAAAGTACTTTCAATTGTTTTCCTGCGTCGAAGTTCAGCACACTTTTTATCAACCGCCTGCAATAAAGACGCTGGAACGCTGGCGAGAAGCTGCGCCTCCCGTCTTTGAATTTGTTTTGATAGCCTGGCAGTTGATCACTCACGACGCGAAGAGTCCTACCTACCGTCGCCTGAAGAAGAAGCTCTCGGAAGTTGAGAAGCAGGGAGCTGGGTACTTTCGACCGACCGCAATCGTTCAGGAAGCCTGGGAGGTCACGCGCGCCTGCGCGACCGCCTTGAAAGCCAGCACGATCCTGTTTCAGTGCCCTGCTAGTTTCAAACAAACGGGCGAAAATCTTGCGAACCTTAAAGAATTCTTTTCGAGCATAAAGCGGCAGCAGGTTGACGAAAACGGACGCAAGAACGGCGGCGTATTCAACCTATGCTGGGAACCGCGCGGCGCCTGGGATCCCAAGGTTGTGAAGAGCATTTGCGCTGAACTAAATCTGTGGCATGTAGTGGATCCTTTTGTGAACCAGAGCGTAACCCCAGACAGACTCTATTACCGGCTACACGGACGCAGCGGCTGGCGCTACGAATACGACGAGGCTGAACTGCGCGAATTGGCAGCGATGCTGAATAACGCGGCTGGGAAAAAGAAGTCTCAAAGCAATAAACCGGCTTACATCTTTTTCAATAACGTGAGAATGATTCAAGACGCTGCAAGATTCCAGACGATCGTGGAAGAAGAGGCATCCGCAAAGACGCAGATTTCACCGATTAGAAAGTAGGATCCGTAATGATAAGCCCCGGGCGCATTATGCTTGATGCCGCGCTCGTCTGCGTAATCTGTCTAATCTGCGGATAGTCTGCCTTTGTCGATTCACGATTTACGATTTACGATTCACGACGCCATGATCCCCATTTCCATTCTCGATCTCGTCCCAGTCATCGTAGGTGAGACGCCGCGCGAGGCTCTGCAGAAGAGCTTGGATCTGGCGCGGCACGCAGAGTCCCTGGGCTATACGCGATACTGGGTAGCCGAGCATCACAACATGTCGGGCATCGCCAGCGCCGCGACTTCTGTCGTGATTGGTTACCTCGCTTGCGGCACACAAACAATTCGCGTGGGTTCTGGCGGCATTATGCTGCCGAACCATTCGCCGCTGGTAATCGCTGAACAGTTTGGCACGCTGGAATCACTATATCCGGGCCGGATTGATTTAGGCCTGGGCCGCGCGCCCGGCACCGATGGGCGAACGTTGCGTGCCTTGCGTCGCGATCCGGGCCGCGCTGATAGTTTTCCCGAAGACGTGCTGGAGTTGCAGGCTTACCTCGCCACCGTTGAACCTGACCAACCTCGTCCCTTCGTTCGCGCGGTGCCGGGTCGCGGCACCGAAGTTCCACTCTGGATTCTCGGATCGAGCACCTTCGGCGCTGAGATGGCCGCGGCGTTTGGGCTGCCTTACGCGTTCGCTTCACACTTTGCGCCCGACGCTCTGTTCGACGCTCTCGAGATTTACCGGAAACAGTTCAAGCCTTCGAAACAGTTGCAACGTCCCTACGCGATGGTTGGCGTAAATATTGTTGCCGCTGCTACTGACGAGGAAGCGCGGCGACTGTTCTCCACATTGCAGCAATCGTTCACAAATCTTCTGCGCGGCAGTCCCGGAAAACTGCAACCGCCCCTTGACGACATCGAACAATATTGGACGCCCCCGGAAAAGCATCAGGCGTCGCGCATGTTGAAATATTCGATCGTGGGTTCGGCGGAAACGGTGCGCAGAGATTTGGAGAGTTTCATCGCCCTAACGAGAGCGGATGAGTTGATGGTTGTTTGCAGCCTTCACGACCATGCTGCCCGCGTAAGGTCCTACGAGATAGTTGCTGGGATCGCCCGCCCGACGTAGTGCTGAGATGTGGTTGCGCACCCCGGCTCTGAAGTTTGTGGGGAACGTCGGGGCTGCTTCTCTTCGTAAATAAGTCTTGGCTGCGGGCCGGACCGTTGAGGCGCAACCCGTTCGACCCGCATCCCAGGGCGATGAGCCCCTATTAGCTTGCTTGTCTTTACGCTAGCCGTCATTATGACGTGCCCGTGTGGTTCGCAGACACATCTTTCCGCACGATCAGAGCGGACTAATGTAGGTCACAAGCAGGTCAGAACGACCTTAAAAAATTCCCACTTTTGCGTTACTCTGGAACCGACGAATCGGGTTTGATGACGCGGAAAACGTATACTGTTCGAGGGAAGTTTTGTGGCAACGGTGTGAGCGGTTCGAGAATCTTATTCTCGGTTGTTTGATGGATTGATATTAGTAATTACCTTTGGTAGTTACCTTTTTTTGGTTCCCCGAATTCGGGCAATCAAGTAATCCCCCGACAGCGTTGTTTTAGAATTAATGGCCGTAGAGGCCGCTGGTTATCAACCTGTTCGATTTACTTGAGGAGTTTACAGTAAATGAGTTTTGTTAAGAAGTCTTCCCTGACCGTCATCGCAATCTTAGCTGTTGTTTTTTCGTTTTCCGCCCTCTCCTTTGCCAAGAGCAAAGATATCCGTTTCCCAAATATTAGAATCGACAACTTTGGCCAGATGGACGAGCGCTTTTATCGCGGTTCCAGACCTGAACAAGGTGACTATCAAGCTCTCGCCGCACTCGGAATTAAAACTGTAATTGATTTGACTGACAATTCCAGAGCGTACGAGCAACCTGCCGTTGAGGCTGCCGGGCTGCGCTATGTCAACATCCCTATGGTTGATAAGAGCTATCCGACGATGGACCAGGTGAATGCATTTCTGAAAGTGGTTGATGATCCGGCGACTGGCAAGTTTTACCTGCACTGCGCCGGAGGCCGGCACCGCACCGGAGTGCTGGGCGCGGTGTATCGCTTCAATAAAGATCACTGGAACCTCGAGCAAGCCTTTGCTGAGATGAACCAATACGAGTTCGGTTCCGGCATGGGTCATGGCAAGCAGAAGAGTTTCGTCCAGGACTACTGGCAGCAATTCCAGGCGAAACAGGCCAACACCAGTGTGGCCGCAACTGCCGGTCGCTAAACCAACCAACAGTATCGAGAAAAGGGCCGCTCAGGTTGAGCGGCCCTTTCTTATTTGCGGCAAACTTACGCACCAACCTATCTCCTTTTAGGCAGCGGTATCAGCATCGAAACTTTCTGGCGATACGCGCGATAGGTTTCTCCGTAAGATCTAATTAAGTCACGTTCCTCAAATTGGATCGCTACGACGATGTACGCGGTCGTCATTATCGCGAAGAACAAATGGCCAAACGTCATGCGCGGCGTGCTCCAGAACGCAACGATGAATCCCAGGTAAAGCGGATGCCGCACCATCTTATAAAGTGCGGGTGACTGGAAAGGTATCGGCTCTGCGGCTCGGCCTTTGGAGTAGTTGTAAACCTGCCTGAGTCCGAAGAGAGCAAAGTGATCGACCAGGTAAGTCGAGAGTAAAACAACTCCCCAGCCAATCCAGAACAGGGCCAGCAAGAGGGCGCGAACGCTTGCGTTTTGCGCTTCCCAAATGACCGGCCCCATCGGCTGCCACTGCCAGAAAAGTAACAACAACGTCAGACTCGCCAACAAGACGTAGGTACTACGCTCAACCGGCTCTGGCACGATTCTGGTCCAGGCGCGTTTGAACCATTGCCGGGCCATCAAGCTGTGCTGCAGGGCAAACAAACTTAACAGCACTGTGTCAACGACTAACGCGACGCTGAGTGGGTTGTTTAGTGTCCCCGTATCGATTGCCTTGGGAACAAAAACATTGCCGACAAACGCTATCGCATACAGGAAAGTCCCGAGGAAGATCAGGTAGCAAATTACTCCGTAAAGAAAAGCAAGGATTCGGCCCATGGCTGAAGGCTCCTTATCTTGTTTGGAATGAGCGAAACTACGAATAAAGATTGGCGGAATCTAATGGCACGGCTTACGCGCGGAGCTTACGTCGAGGACTCGGACCTGTCAATGCCTTTGCCTATTTCTCGAGGGCAAGCCCGAACCACGCTTCGCAAGCCAGCGGCGTGAGGAGTACCGCCGGATCGGGTTGCCAAATTATTGGAGTTCTTCATCCGGCCTGGGCGCGGCTGCGGGACTGGGTGGACCAGCTGGTCTTGGCGGGCCCTCAGGCCGAGGCGCCAGCCTCATGCCGCGGAGTTTCTCCTGCTGATCAGCCGTCAACTGGTTCTTCAGGCGAATGCCCATGCCGAAATGAAGTCGTTTGATTTGACGTTCCGTATCCAGCACCTTTTCCAGTTGGGACAAAGCCTGCTGCTCATTGACGGCATTCCCTTTCATTGTCTGGTGCAACGCCTCCATCGCATCCTGAAGTTGCCACTGCAGCTCGAGGAAGCGCGTCGTCGTCTTTTGAATCTCGCCGCGCATAAAGGTTTTCTGCTCGTCAGTAATTCCGAGTTCGCGCGCGTGGCCCATGATCAGCTCCGGAGGAAACATCACATCGCCCAGGGGATCCATTGGCGGTTGCGGCGGCTGCGGCGCGCGGGCCGGGGCCGGCGGCGTTGTCGGGCTTGCAGGGATTGGCGGCGGCGCAGGCGGCGCGGGTTGTTGAGCGTGGAGCAGCGGAATTCCAACCAACACACTTATGCTGGCCACCGCGATCATAATTTCGATTCTTCTCTTCATCGTGTTCTCCTTCACTGCAATGTTTCGGGCAAGAATGTTTTCAAGTCCCTGACCACGAGATCGAGTTGCGGCAACGACGTCAACATGTCATCGGCGGGCGACTGCAACAGCATCGCTGTTGGCGATCGCCAACCGGAAATAGCAACAGCTTCGGAAATGACAGCGCCTGTGGCGTTGGCGTCCAGCCGACGTCTCGCCACGATTCTCCGCACTGAACGGTTTACTTTCATGTGCTGCGGCTGTTCAGCAATGACAAATTGTGTGGACCGAGGCGCGACTGCTGGAACGACTGGAAGCGCGCCGGGTTGATATGCAATAGCGCCCCCGTCTGGCGTTGACGTTTGAATTCGTTCCCAGTTTCGCGACCAAAGCACGAGCGAGAACAGCGCGATCACAGCGAGGCACAGGGACAGCGCGAACGACAGCTTGAACACGCTCGGCGACCCGGCTGGGGTCGCCGCAGCTCGAGTCCACAGGCTGCCGAACTCGGGCGCCACGCAGGCGTCGGCGAACTTCAGTTCAAGAAACAGCGTCTGGATTCGCTTTTCGTTTCCAGTCAATTCCATAGTCGAGTTCCTCTCGCTCCAGCGACTCGCGCAAATGCTTTTTTCCGCGTTCGTAGTGCTGGCGGGCACTGCCGATCGAAACGCCCATCACATTCGCGGCTTCGCGCACAGTCAAGTCTTCGTAGAACACCAAGTGCAATACTTCGCGTTGGCGCGCCGGCAAGCGTTCCAGGGCCGTTTGAAACTGCTGCTGCGCTTCTGATCGTTCTAGCGCCAACACGGGTTCGGCGGCGAACGCGTTGCGCGTAGGTCTAACGCCCGGACCGGCCATTGATTTCAATGCGCGTAGCAACCGCTTGCGCTGTGCGGTTATCGCTGTCTTGCGAATCACCGCAAACAGCCACGTCTTAAGACTTGATTCACCTCGATAACGCGCCTTACCTTCAAGGATCTTCAAATAGACTATCTGCAAGACTTCTTCTGCATCTGAGGGGGTCACGCCGGCAACAGCTCAGAGCCCAACCAAAACTGGGGCCATGAAGTTTTTCGAGCTCGGCTTGCAGCTCCGAGATATCCATCTGTTTGTGTTTCACGGTTTCGGTTTCCGTGTTCAGAATATTTGTCGCTTCAGCGGGTGGATTATATGACTGACGGACGAGAAAATGTTGTACAAG
>JANMKA010000171.1:0-88600 GCA_031371765.1 Blastocatellia bacterium | reverse complement strand
ATCCCGACCGCAATTCCGTCTGAACCATTCACCAGCAGGTTCGGGATACGCGTCGGCAGCACCTTGGGCTCGCTTAACGACTCGTCGTAGTTTGGCTGAAAATCGACTGTCTCTTTTTCCAGGTCCGCCAGCACCACGTTAGTCACGCGGGCCATGCGAATTTCCGTGTAACGCATTGCCGCCGCAGCGTCGCCATCGACCGAACCAAAGTTTCCCTGCCCATCAACCAGCGGATAGCGCATGGAAAAGTCCTGCGCCAAACGCACGATGGTCTCATACACGGCCGTGTCGCCGTGCGGATGATATTTACCAATCACGTCACCGACGATGCGCGCGCTTTTCTTGTATGGCTTGTTGTAGGTGTTGCCGAGTTCATGCATCGCCCACAGCACGCGCCGGTGCACGGGCTTCAGTCCATCACGCACGTCAGGCAGAGCACGCCCGATGATGACGGACATTGCATAATCGAGATACGATCGCCGCATCTCGTCTTCGATATTTATATGATCGCGTTCAGAAGTGGTTTCCATCCGTTAGCCTTTCCAGTACAATCCGCCCGCCGTAGGACTTCATTTTGCCAAACTTAAAACATCCGGTTCGCAACCTAACCAGCCCGGCCAGTCAGTATGCTTTTCGCGTCTTAGAATGGTTGTGGTTCGCGCAGAATCAAGTTCAAAATGGGCGTTCTGAAGTAAGAATTATTCTAGTCGATCGGACGCCTCCGTGGCAAACTGAAAAGGGACAAAAACCTAATAAAATCAAGGGCTTCGGTTAAGATTTAGCTTTCGGAAATTGCGCTTATGCCCCGGCTCCAATAGTTTTCTATCCGCCCCCTTAATTCTGGACGATCAAGCTCGAATCTTCACTATGCCTGAAGAGCGCAAATGGAAGCGAATACGCGAGCGGTTGGAGCTGAAACTTCCCGTGCGCGTACACTGCCGCGAGACCCCGGATTTGGAATGGACTGAGATCACGCGGCTGATCGACGTGACGCCGTTTGGCGCCGGCTTTACCTTAAAACGTCCGGTAGAAAAAGGGCGGTTGCTGCACATGACCATACCAATGCCGCGCCAATTGCGAGTATTCGATCATGTTGAAGATCAATACCGGGTGTGGGCTTTGGTGCGTTACGTCAGACAAGCTTCGTCGGGTTCCACGGCGCAGTTTGAAGTTGGCGTTGCTTTTATCGGCAAACGGGCGCCTCGGAGTTATGAGGAGAACCCTGCCAAGCGCTATGAGATTGGGGCCATCTCAGCGGAGAGTTTGAGTTCGCTCGAGGAGTGGCAAGCGACGGAATTGGCATCTTCCGACAAACGCAGCTTGACTCGCCATAACATTCCCGTCGACATGTTGATTGAAACGCTTGATGATAAGGGCGCCGTAGAAATGAGCGAGCATACGGTGACCGAAAACATCAGTTTGCGAGGGGCGGCGATTTACACGACACTTGATTTGCCGGTTGGCCGTTTCATCCGCCTGTCGAGCGAACAGTACAAAGTGACTGTCTACGCAGCTGTCCGCGCCAGCAGCATGGGACCATCGGGCGTCCTGCGGGTTCACGTCGAGTTTGTCGATCGCGAGTGGCCGCTGTAAGAACTGCTGACATCCGATTGCGCGTGGCTTCCTCATTCACGCGCGGCATGAGTGACACACAAACATTGGTAAGACAAAACCCCGACGATCGATCGAAACGACGCGACGCAACGCTGCCCGCGGGATTGATTGGCTTGCTGCGTCCGGTAGTAGGTGTATTTAGCCGGGCGATCTGGCGTTTGGAATTCAAGAACACGGAAAATATACCGACTGACACCGGCTTGATCGTCGCTGCAAATCACCAAAGCTATGGTGATCCGTTTTGGCTGGCAATTCCCATTAAGCGTCCGACGCGATTTTTGGCCTGGAGCGAAGCGTTTTCGTGGCCCATCGTTGGTAAAGCTATTGGGCTACTGGGAGCGTGGCCGCTGCAGGTCGAGGGTAGTGACCCGGCCGCCATTAGACGTTCATTGAACTGGTTGCGCGAAGGCGGCGTGGTGGTAATTTTTCCGGAAGGTGGACGGGGACTGCCGGACGGCTCGATGATTCGCATGAAAGGCGGCGCCGTGCGCATGGCGCTGGAAGCGGACGTACCCATTCTTCCGGTGACCATTCGCGGAGGAAACAAGGTCTGGCCCGCTGACCAAACGTTGCCGCGACCGGGAAAAGTTGAAATCATCTATCACCCGGTTATGCACGTCGAGCAATTGCCTGGAGAAGAGACGCGCGCCTGTGCGCGGCGCGAGACGGCCCGGCTCGCCCAGATCATAGGCTCGGCCCTCTAACTGTTCAGCAATTGCCTCATGGCATCGTGCACGCGCCCATTCGTGGCCAGCACTTTGGGCGTGTAGATATCGAGCGGCGCGCCGCGGTAATCCGTCACGCGCCCGCCCGCTTCCTCAATCAACAGCACTCCCGCTGCCACGTCCCAGGGATTCAGCCCGTCTTCCCAAAAACCATCAAAGCGGCCACAGGCAAGATAAGCAAGATCGAGCGCCGCTGAGCCGTCGCGTCTGACAGCTTGTGCATTCATGGTGAAGTTTATGAAGTCGCGCGCAAAGTTTGGCCGCTCGCGCACGTTATAAGGAAAACCCGTGCAGAGCATCGCGGCGTTCAGATCAGCGACGACCGAAACGCGCATCGGCCGTTCATTCAGCGTTGCGCCTTGGCCCCGTTCAGCGGCAAACATTTCATCGCGTGTGGGATCGTAGATAACACCTAATTCGATCATGCCGGCGTGCTCGACTGCAATGGAAACGCAAAAACATGGATAGCCATGCGCGTAGTTTGTGGTGCCGTCGAGCGGATCGATGATCCACTTCCAATCGTTCTTTCCCCCAGCGCTCTCGTCGCTGGCGCCTGACTCTTCAGCCAGAATCGCATGGCGTGGGTAATGAGACTTAATGCGCTCGATGATTAGTTTTTCCGCCGCCAGGTCGGCTTCGGTCACCAGATCGATGTCACCCTTGTTTGACACCTGGGCGCGCCCCAGGCGATCGATAAGCACACCACCGGCTTCGCGCGCGGTTTGAATGACGAAGTTAAGCAAGTCAGTTCTCTCTCGGCATGGAATTGGACTTCAAGGGTCAAGCATATAGCAAACGATAACCATCGGCGAAGATGGTAATCAGTTTTCTGTGCAACCTTTCTCGCTGACTCGGTGGTGACTTGTTAAATCCGCTTATGACAGCCTGGATCCAAAATCGTCAACTCTGCTGTGGCCGTTGATTCGCTTTCGCTCCAGCGGAGCGAGATGTTTATAGAACGGGTGACCCCTCAAAGCTTCTCCTCGCTCCAGCGGAGCGAAACATAAGTCGCTCTGCCGGCAAGCGCTAAAACATTGCGCTCCGCTGGAGCGCGGATATCGGGTCTAGAGTCCTATCTATAAACATCTCGCCCGGCTGGGGCGAAGCGGCAGTCAATCTTCTGTTGCATTTCGAAGCTGAATCCGCGTAGGCAACCGGATATACGACCAATGCGCCGCGTGACATTGACATCCCGATTGCGCGAGTTATGCTAGTCCACGATTCTTACTCACCGCGGTTTCTTTCATGATGACCTGAGGAGATATTGCTTATGAAAAGGTCCGCCTCGTTTCTGCTCGGCATGATTATCTTCGTCGCCGCTGCCAACGCAGCTTTTGCCTGGGGCGACGATGGCCACCAGACTGTCGGCAAGATAGCTTCGTTGCGTATCAAGCCGCGCACCGCTCAAAAAATCGCCGAGATTCTTAAGCCCGGGGAAACGCTCGCGAGTATTGCCACCTGGGCCGATACCGTTAAAGAGCGAGTCGGCAAGACTGATCCTGATCCGGACACGAACGCGTTCCTCCAGGATGTACTTCACAACGAGAAGAATCGTGAGTGGCACTATGACGACCTGCCGCTTAATTGCAAGAACTATCAAACCTGCACCGGGTTCACTCCGGACAATGACATTGTGCACCTGCTCAACGTTTGTATTCGCACTCTGCAGGGGCAGCCAGATCGGAATCACCCGTTGACGAAACGCAACGCCTTGCGCTTGCTGGTCCACTTTCTCGGCGACATCCATCAGCCATTGCACGTCGGCTGTGGCTTCATCGATGTCAACGGACCCAATCACACGATATCGATTGTTCGCGATCCTGCGGTAATCAAACAAAAGAACCTGCCGAGCGATAAGGGTGGGAACGATCTGATCATTGATAGTGACCGGAAAAACCTGCATTCGTTTTGGGATTTCACTTTGGTTACCTCGCTGATGAATGTGGTCGGGCAGGAGATTACATCCGACACGCTGGGCTCTTTTCTGCAACAAAACGTGAAGCCGAAGGGGAGTTGGAACCCACACGGACCAGTCGGCGGTTGGGCCGCGCAATGGGCCACCGATGCGCTGCGCCAATCCCGCGATCATACGTACCTGTCCGTGAAAATAACCGGCCAACGAACGATTCCCGTGCTTAGCCGCGGTCAGCCGGTGGTGAGAGACGGGCGCCCAGTGATGCAGACGATTTTCGATATCACCCGTCCCGCCAATTACGAAGCCTTGAACCGCGAGTTGGTGCGACAACAGTTGGCCAAGGCCGGTTATCGTTTGGCAAAACTGCTCGATGAAATCTACAAGTAGTAAACAGCAGAAAGTAAACAGCAAACAGCCGGAAGCGTACCGCGGGCTCCTGACCCGGATTGCTATTTCACTATCTGCTGGTTGACTGTGCAGTGTTAAGTGTTCAGTGTTCACTGTTCCCTGCTCCCTGTTCCCTGTTCCCTGTTCCCTGTTCCCTGTTCACTGTTCACTGCCTGCTGTTTACTCTTCTTATGAACAAAATCAATCTCGCCGAAAAATTTTCGCTGATCGACGACCACTGGAATCCGCGCATCGTTGGCGAACTCAACGGTCAATACCTGAAGCTGGTAAAGTTTCAGGGACCATTTACCTGGCACCATCACGACGACGAAGACGAAATGTTTCTGGTGGTCCAGGGCCGGTTTCGCATGGAGTTTCGCGAGCAGGAGGGCGAGTCAGGCAAAAACAAAGAAATATGGTTGGAGCCAGGCGAATTCTGTATAGTTCCTCGCGGTGTCGAGCATCGGCCAGTTGCTGACGAGGAATGTCAGGTCCTGCTATTCGAACCGGCTACCACGCTCAATACCGGCAACGTTCAAAATGAATTTACTGTTCCGATCCTCGATACGATCTGAACAAAGCGTCATCCATCTCGTATCTAGTAATCGAACCAACACCCAGACTTGGAGGCTTACAACGTGAGCAAACTTTTCAATTTCCTCGCCGCATTTCTGCTGGTCACGCTATTGACCGGTCACGCAGTCCTGGCACAAAACCCAGTCGCGACAAACGCTGCAACTGCCAATGCAGGCACCACATCGCTTTCAACCCCGGCACAAATCGCAAGTTCACTTGCCAATCTGCCGGAAGCCGACACGATCATTTACCTCAATCCGCAGCGCATACTCAACGAAGCCGTTCCCAAGTTCATGCCGGCAAAAGATGTCGAGGACATGCGCAAGGGTTTCGAGATGGTAAAAGCACAAGCGGGTGTCGATCCGACCAGGATCGAATACATCGTGATCGCGGTTCGCTTTAAGAAGCCGACAGCCGATCTCAACTTTCAACCACCTGAGTTTTTGGCAGTGGCGAGTGGAGACTTCAACGCCGACTCACTGCTGGGGCTGGCCCGCATGGCTGCGCAAGGCAAGTTGCGCGACGAGAAATACGGAACCAAAACGCTGGGCCTAATGACCATTGATCCGTTAGTGAAGATGGCGGAGCAGAACCCGTTGCTAAAGTCGTTTACCGAAGTGGGTATCGTTTCACTTAGCGCCAATACGATTGCGGTGGGCAGTCCGGGTTACCTGCGAGCGGCCATCGACGCCGGCGACGGCAAGGACCGCATCAGTGCGGAGACGCTAAATTCATTGGTGCGCAATCCTAACGCACTGCTCAGTCTTGCCGGCGCACCGTGGCACGCGTTTGCGAAGACGTTTGGCATGATGGGCACCGAGACCACTGCACGCGCGCCGCGTTGCGACTCTAAACTTGGCGACTTCTATCTTGCCTTGACCATGGACGCGACAAACTTCATGCTGCGCGGCGTCTCGAACGCCGACAATCCTGACACGGCAAAGATCATCAGCAAGTTGTATTCAAGTTTGCTGGCATCTGCGACGCAATCCATACCGGACGCCACCGCCAGGACGCTGCTGAAAAACATCTCAATCACCTCCGAAGGCGATGAGGTGCTATTCAACGCTGACGTGCCACAGCAAATGGTTGTCGAATTGATCCAACAGCAGATGAAAAAACCAGCGACCACCAGTCCGGAACCGGACAAACAACCGGCCAGGAAACAGCGCGTAAGACGCCGAACACACAAATGAGATTCGGTTCCCGATGTATCCGGATGCCGAAAGAATCTGAAAAAGAAGAAGTATCAAAGCTGTGCTTACTGTTTTAGTTTCCGAGCCGCGTTCAGCCGCGAAAATCCGCGGCTAATTAAATGTTAACCCCTGTTTCAAAGGCCACGCCTCGCGTGGCCTTTTTATTGCAGTTTGGTTGTAACTGGATGAATTAACGTTTCTGCCTTCTTTCTCAAGTTCTGCTCAAGAATTCCTCAACCCAGCCTGACTATGGTTACAACAGAAAAGAGTATTTCGCTGTTTCTACTATCGATTACCGTTGTCACCCACTAAATCTTCCGGCGCTGCCGGGAGCCCCGTCCGACAGGAGGCCAACATGTTTCGTCGTCTAAGAACCGTCCGCTCCGGTTTCTCTACCTTCACTTCAAGCTGGCTAAGAATTTCACTGGCAATGGCGTTTTGTTCGCTTGCGCTGGCGCTATCGGTGACTTTCGCCCCGTCATCTTTGAGCGCTGCCCGCGCCGCCCTGGCCTCCTCAACTTCGACGATGCAAATAACGCCGGGCAACGGAAACACACTAACGGAAAGCAGTGGGCCATTAACGTTCACGGGTGGTCCATACCTCGTCCCAAACCCGTCTTCGCAAGTTGACGGTAACCCGATATGCAATGCTGCGCTGCCATGCGACGAGTACACTTTTAATATCGCGGTCAGCGATACCACGTCGCGAACGAAATATGCGCGCATTGAAGTTAACTGGCCGGTGGTCGGTGAGGCCCAGTTTGATCTCTACGTTTTCGACGGCACCACGGCCTCGGGCAAGCTAATTGCGAAATCATTAGGCGATCAAACGTATGTCGCGCCCGACGTCGCGCTTATTCCGGCTGTGCCCGCGACGAACGGGGTTTACACTCTTCGTCTCGTTCCTTTCCTTCCCTTTGGCCAAAGCATCACCGGTAGGATCAACCTGGTCGACATTCCAACGGCGGCCCCGGCTGATCCTGGTGCGGCGCCAAGCTTCTCAAATCATGTGTCTTCTGGAGGCCTGGGTGATAACGCGGGTGAGCCTTCGATCGGCATCGACTGGGCTCCCAAAGTTGCGAGTCTCAGAAACGACGCTAACAAGACTAATACCGGCGGCGTGGCGTTCTTTCAATCCGGCGCCAACACGTTGCGCGTAAGCTTTGACGATCGCACCACTCCAGCGACGGCAATCTGGGAAGACAAGTCAGCCGCGACGGTGCAACAGTTTGTGCTGTCCGATCCGATTGGCTTCGTTGACCGGCAAACTGGCCGCGTGTTTTCGCTGGACTTGATTGGCGGTGAAGGAAACAGCCTGGCTGCTTTCTCGGACGACGACGGCAACTCGTGGACACCGATGCAAGGCGGTGGCGCTCCGGCCGGTCCGGACCATCAAACAATAGGCGGAGGTCCTTTCAACAATACGGCTGTGCCGGCTCCGCCTCCGCATCCGCTTTATCCAAATGCGATTTATTATTGTTCGCAGAACATCGTTGGCGGCGCGGAGTGTTCACGCAGCGACGATGGCGGTCTCACGTTTGGCCCTGGCGTTGACATGTTTACGCCGACGCAATGCTATGGCGGCATTCATGGCCACGTGAAAGTTGCCCCAGACGGGACCGTTTACGTACCAAACTCCTCATGCACTTCGGGAAATGGCGGCAGCCAGGGCATGGCAGTTTCACGCGACAACGGTTTGACCTGGCACGATTCAACCGTGCCGACGAGCACCGGTAGCGGCGACCCCTCGGTCGGAATCGACGCAGACAATAATGTATTCATCGGTTACGTAAACGCAGACGGACGGCCACACATCGCGGTTTCCGCCAATCACGGCGACACCTGGTCCAAAGACTATGACGTTGGCGTGCCGGTTGGTTGCAATGCGGCAGCCGATCCTAATCCCGCTTATGCGGCGTGCCGAATCAAAAGCGCAGTGTTCCCGGTTGTTGTAGCCGGAGACAAAGGTCGCGCTGCGTTCGGCTTTGTTGGCACCACCACCAGCGGAAACTCTCAGGACGAGGCAACATTTCAAGGCCTCTGGCATTTTTACGTTGCGACCACCTATGACGGCGGCAACACCTGGTCGACCGTTAATGCCACCCCGGGCGATCCGGTTCAGAAGGGATCGATCTGCCTTGGTGGCTTGACCTGCGGGAACGACCGAAACTTGCTCGACTTTAACGATATGTCGATCGACCGCGAAGGTCGCGTCGTGGCGGCGTACGCCGATGGTTGCGTGGCATCCGCTGGATGTGTGGCGCCAAACTATACCGGTCGATCAAGTAAGGCAGCGATCGTGCGTCAGGCGGACGGCCGGCGCATGTTCGCGACGTTCGATCCGAGTGGCACACCAACCCCAACTCCAACTCCGACGCCTGTCCCGGACAATCCGTGCTTCGCGCCCGGTCCGGTAGTGGTAAATGATGGCGCCACGAATGATGCTACTGACGGACTTTCGGTCCACGACATTATCAGCACTTCCGTTGCCTATCCCTATGTCAGCGACAGCACGCCTGACCAACTTATCTTTACGATCAAGGTCGGTTCGCTTACGGCATTAACGCCGGGCAGTTTCTACTACTCGTCGTTCACCGTTGACGGAGCCCCCGCAGCCGCCGGAAAAGTTTACGGCGTCCGCATGATCGTCAGCGCAACAGGTGCGGCTACTTTTGAAAGTTACCTTGCCGGCGCATCCAACGGTGGGACTGTCGACGGACGATTCGTAACCTCGTCTCTGCCAGCCGAGGCAGGCAGCAATTACAACGCAAACGGAACGATTACTATCATCGTCAAACCCGCCAACGTCGGCGTTAATGGCAGCGGCCATAGTTTGACGAACTGGAATGGCGCGGTGGCTACAACCGCGGCGGGTGTGATCACGGGGATCCTGGATGCAATGCCCTCGGGCAGCGCGACAACTACGATCACCCGAGGAGGCAACAACCTCCCGGTTAACAGCAATCAGAGCTGCAAAGTTGGCGGGACACCAACGCCAACGCCAACGCCGACACCAACGGCAACTCCGACGCCGACGGTTTCCCCAACAGCCACCCCAACCCCGCTTCCTGGTGGTGCTCCCAGTTACCTCAATTACTACCCACCGTCGGGTGTCGCTGAGGATTTTGGCGAACCATCGATCGGCGCGAACTGGAAGTCAGGAAAGATCATGTTCTTCGGTGGCTTCTCGCCTTACGCCTTGCGCGTTGGCTTTAACGACGCCACCACACCCGCAACGGTTACCTGGGACCAGACTGCTTTACTGGTCGCAGCAACGCCGCGAGTCGCCGGCGATCCCATTTTGTTCACCGACCGCGACACTGGTCGTACGTTCGTCTCGCAACTGTTTGGCCTGACGCCATTCAACGGTATGGACTACACGGATGATGACGGCGCTACGTATCTGCCCAGCATGGGTTCAGGTATTGGCAGCGGCGTTGACCATCAGACAATCGGCGGTGGTCCATTCCATGCGCCAATTCCAAATGGAGCAACTTATCCACACTCCGTTTACTACTGCGCTCAGGAAGGCCTGAACAGCAGCGGCAACGGCATCGCAAATTGTGCGCTGAGCATTGACGGCGGTGTGACTTTTGGCCCGGCGGTGCCAGTCTATGCACTTTCAGTTAACGGATGTTTCCCGCTGCATGGTCACATGAAGGTTGGACCAGACGGCACTACGTACTTACCGAACCGCAAGTGCGGGGCTGGCGCCGGACTGGTGCTGACTGAAGACAATGGTTTGACCTGGACAGCTCGCACAGTTCCGAATTCTTCGGTCGGTGACAGCGACGCGTCGCTGGGCATCGCCACCGACGGCACGTTGTTCCTCGGCTATGAAGGATCGGATGGCCACGCCTACATTTCGGTGTCGCGTGATAAGGGCACGAACTGGACCAATCCTGTAGACGTCGGAACGCAACTCGGTTTGCAGAACGCAATCTTCCCGGCCGTGGTGGCGGGCGATGGCGGCCCGAATGCGCGCGCGGCGTTTGCTTTCTACGGCAGCACCAGCCCGGGCGACCAGGACGATCCCGCCTACCGCGGCGATTGGTATCTGTTCGTGTCTTCCACGTTTGACGGCGGGCAAACATGGACCACCGTGAATGCCACGCCGGGCGATCCCATTCAACGCGACGGCATCTGCACGCGCGGGTTCCAGGGCTGCACAGTGCCCCGCAACCTGCTCGACTTCTTTGACGCCACCGTCGACAAGGAAGGCCGCGTCGTTGTTGGTTATCAGGATGGCTGCATGGGCGCTTGCGTCCAGTCGGGTCCAAACTCAAACACAAAGAAGGGTGTGATCGCCCGGCAAAGCGGCGGCAAGCGCATGCTAGCAGCATTTGATTCCGGCAATCCGACGCCGACGCCAACGCCGACTCCGAGCGTCACACCTACGCCGACGCCGATGCCAACTCCCGTACCGGTATATCAGAAGGGCGGCATCACCTTTAGTCCAAACGTGGCTACGCGCGCTTCCGTAGCCAGCCGCGACGGCGAGCCCAGTGTGCGCGTCGACAAATTTGGTAACACTTACGTGGCCGGCATCCGCGGTGTACCTGCTGGTGTTGATCTGTGGTACTTCGATCTCAATCCCAGCAGTCCAACTTACGATCCGTTTATGCGCAACCCGATCTATCGCGGCCAGCCGGATCAATTCTCGCCGGATGAATCAATCGAAGTTGGCGCCGATGGCGGCGGTGACGTCGACCTGGCCGTCGGTTTCGACGAATCCAGTGCGGGCAAACCGCCTTACCTGGCGTTTAGCAGTTTGACTGCCGCCAATATTTCCACCGCCAATTCAACCGACCGAGGTCAGACGTTCAGTAAGAACCCGGCGGGCAACGTGACTGGAGGCATACCGGCGGACGATAGGCAATGGATGGAGTTTCTCGGAAAAGATTCTGTCTATTTAATTTATCGAACGCTTGAGCCGGCCATCGCACTCGTGCAGCGGTCAAACGATGGTGGGTTCAGTTATGGACCAGCGCGGGAGGTTGGAACGATCGGACAGGTCGGCGGCGTAAGTGTCGATCAAAATGACGGCACGGTTTACATCGCCGGTGGGAACGGCATCATCGCCGTCGGTACGCCCGCATCCCCGGGCGCTGAACCGCTGACCTATACCCTTCACAACGTCGTGAGCGCCGGTAACGCTCACCTGTTCTTCACGGTAAAGGCCGCGAAAGACGGCACTGTTTACGTGTGCTACTCCGACGGTCGCAACGTCTACATTCGCTGGTCCAAAGACAAGGGCAACACCTGGAGCCCGGGAGTTCGCGTCAGCGATGGACCAGAAACCGCCACCAGCATTGTTCCCTGGCTGGAAACAGGCTCAACGCCTGGTTCGATCGGAGTTGTCTGGTACGGCACTACTGCCAGTTCCAACAATGACAACGCAGACTGGAAAGTCTTCTTTGCGCAGAGTCTGAATGCGACGGATGCGAATCCAATCATTCGCCAGGTTGAACTCAGCGATCACTTTATCCACGGCAGCAACATTTCCGAGGGGGGCTTGCCGATTACGCCGGGAGCTGCGCCAAACCGCAACCTGCTGGATTATTTCCAGATCGGATTCGATCCAACTGGTGCCGCAGTTGTCGCCTACACCGACGATCACAACGATTTCGACGGCAACGTTTACGTGGCTCGGCAAATCAGTGGTCCCGGGGTAAAGGGCAGCGATGTGCCGGCGCCAATTCCGGGCAGCGCCTTACCACAACCAACTCCCCGGCCGGTTGGTGCGCCGCAGGTGACCGATTACGCACAGGATTCGAAGACAGGATTGCTGACAATACTGCCGTTGAATGATCCGCTGGACATTTTGTCAGTGAAGTATTCAACGGAAGGCACGGCCAGTAATCCGGTGCTGGTGGCAACCATGAAGGTTTCAGATCTTTCGATAGTGCCGCCACTCGCAAACTGGCGCATGAACTTTACCGCCAACGCGCCCGATTCTCGTATAAGCCCAACCGGCGATTACAGTTTCGGACTCTCCGATCGCGGCGATCAGTTCTTCGTTCGGGCGACGACAGACGCGCTCGGCACGAAGACTTATACGTACGGCACCGCAATTCGCGAACACCAACATCGTGGGTTCGTTGCCTATACTGATGTCGGCGCTGCCGACAGCGGATCGTTTGATTCGGCGGCAGGCACAATCACCGTCAAAGTCTCGCTCAGCAAACTAAACGCAACCTTGGCAGCAGGTCGTACGCCGATTGGACCAGGTTCCATATTTGCAGGATTACGCGCTGGTACGTTTACCACCGGTGACGACAACCCGGCTGATAGAAACGACCGCGCCAAATCCGACGTGGCCCGTGGCGGGACGCAGTATGCAATTAACAGCGCCCCGACAGCCACGCTAAGTGCGAATCCGACATCGGGTGCGCCGCCGCTGCTCGTAAACTTCGACGGCTCGGGTTCGAGCGATCCTGATGCCGGCGACTCACTCAGCTACACGTTTGATTTCGGCGATGGTTCGGCACCAGTAACGCAATCGACGCCGACCGTGGCACACACTTACAACCAACTCAATAAATTCACCGCCAGCCTGACGGTAAAGGACCAGTTAGGTTTCAGCAGCAACCCGGTAACGGTTCAGATTGACGTTACCAACCGAGTGCCAACAGCTGCTCTGAGTGCAACGCCAAGTAACGGTTACGCTCCGCTGCCGGTGAACTTTGACGGATCGGCTTCGAGCGATCCGGACGCGGGAGATTCAGTCGCGTCGTACACGTTTGATTTCGGCGACGGCGCGGTGGTCACTCAGGCGGGTGCAAAGGTTGCGCACACTTACAACGCCGGCGGAATCTACACGGCGAGGTTAACCGTGGCTGATACACACGGTGGCGCCAGCACTAACACGGCGCAGGTGCAAATTACCGTTAACAACCGGCCAACAATCGACTGCATGGAAGAAGACGATGCCCGCATCGCCTATTCCGACGGTTGGCACAACGGCACTTCGATCAATGCCAGCGCCGGCCATTTCCGTTGGCACCAGGGTAAGTCGACGAGTCATACGGCTGGCGTTGACTTCAACGTTCCTGCAAACGGCACCGGCACATTTAGCTATCGCTACGCGAAGAGCACCAAGGGCGGTACGGCCCAGGTGTTCATCGACGGAGTCTTGCGCGGAACTATTAATTACAAGGGTACCGCGGGTTCGGATAAGTCGCCCGAGTTCGGCAGCGGCGGGGTGGCCTATGAAGCGCGTTACGAAGGACTCAGCGCGGGAACACACCGCTTTGAGTTGCGCAACATGGCCGACAGCGTGTTTGTCGACGGCTTCTGCCTGACGGTTACAGTCCCGCCGCAGACCGTTACAAATGGAGGTTCGGGTGGTGGCACAACCACGCCGAGCACGTTTACCGGCACGCCGACCAGCGGACCGGGACAAAGTACCAGCAACGACTCGTCAGTAAATGCCGGGCAGGAGTCGAAGAGCAATGTGACGCTCGGAGCCAACGCACGAGCGCTTTCGCTAGTGGCGGAAACAAGTGGAAACCTTCCGGTCAAGTTGGCCCTTGTAAGTCCAACCGGCCTGACACTGCAAATCGTAGATGCGGTGAACGGAGTTGCGGTACTGACTACACCAGTCACGCAAGGAGGGATTTATACGGTGAAGGTGATCAACGTCAATCTGGGACCAGTACAGGTTTGGACGGTGGCCACACCAACAGTTGCCAGGTAGCAAATAGGCGGGGTTCGCCCCGCCCCGCTTACTGGCAAAAGGGGGGGCGGACCTGGTAAGCCGCCCCCTGTTTTTATGCACGCTCTCACTTCATTTGCTCTTGTCTGGTCCACCCTTTATAAATATTGTTCTGACTTATGGATCCGATGACTTCAGCGGTCGCCGTTCTGACGGCGATGATCACGCCGGCGGTTTTGATCTCCGCGTGCGGCAGCATGATTCTTTCCACTTCATCGCGGCTGGGCCGCGTGGTCGATCGCGTGCGCGGGCTTTCGGACAAGCTGGACGAACTCGCCGGCAAGAACGCCGATGAGACCAGAGACCGGCAAGGTATTATTTTTTCGCAACTCGACAAGCTCACCAGCCGCGCTCGCATCCTGCAACGGGCGATGGTTACTTTCTACTTGGCCACGGGAATGTTTGTGGCGACCAGCGTTGCGATTGGCGTGGTCGCCTTTGTGCCCAATAGGCCGAATTACAACCTGGTGCCGGTGGTAGTTGGTTTGCTCGGCGCGTGCTTCCTTTTCTACGGCAGCATGCTATTGATTTTCGAAGCGCGGCTGGCGCTAAGCACGATTCATGCGGAGATGGATTTTATTTGGCAGCAAACGACGCGCGCGGCGCCGGCTGAGGTGGTTGAGCAATACAAGCCACACTTTGTGCACTTTCGAGCGCGCAAATAAAAGTGACACAGACTTGAGTCTGTGGCTGGGTAAGGAAAGTGTATCTTTAACTGAATGAACCCGTCATATCTCAATTTGATTCGGACTGGCGAATTGGCAAAGCGTGTCACTGCACTCGAGTCTTTGCTCGAGCGCTGCACGGTTTGTCCGAAAGACTGTCTTAACAATCGCCTAAACAACGAGATTGCTGCTTGTTATTCCGGCCGGCTGCCAATCGTTTCTTCTTACACTGCTCACTTCGGCGAAGAGCCGGCGCTGGTCGGCACAGGCGGCGCCGGCAACATTTTTTTCGGCAACTGCAATCTGCGCTGCGCCTACTGCCAGAACTATCAAATCTCGCAAACTCACAAAGAACAAGTGAAGAATGAAATCACGCACGAGCGGCTGGCAGAGATCATGCTCGAGCTTCAGGAAAAAGGCTGCCACAACATCAATTTCGTTTCGCCGACTCATTTCGCGCCGCAAATGGCGCGCGGCATTCTCATCGCCGCCGGAAAGGGCTTGCACCTTCCGATCGTTTACAACACCAACGCGTACGACTCGGTTGAAGTACTGCGGCTGCTCACCGGCGTCGTAGATGTTTACCTGCCTGACCTGAAGTACGCAGAAAACGAAGCGGGCTATCTTTATTCGAAAGTGAGCGGCTACAAGGATCATGCGCGGCGCGCGATTGCGGAAATGTACCGGCAGACCGGCCACGAGCTGCTGTGCGATGAAAACGGGGTGTTGCAGCGTGGTCTGATTATTCGGCTGCTCGTTTTGCCAAATGAGATCGGTGGCATTCGCGAATCGCTGGAATGGATTAGAGACGAGCTTAGTCCGCGCGTGGCGGTTTCATTGATGGCCCAGTACTACCCGACGCATCAAGCCGCAAATAACAACCGTTACGTGCTGCTGTCACGCCGCGTTTCGGAAACGGAGTGGCTGCGCGCTACGAATCTGCTGGATGAAATTGGAATGGAAGAAGGCTGGCTGCAGGAGTTTGACGGCTCAGCTTTTTACTACCGGCCGAACTTTGAAAATGCCGAAACGCCCTTCAAGGACATCAGAGACTTCAATAGTTGATGATCCCGAAGACCGCCGGAGCATGCCCCCTTCCCCAACCTGCGATCTTGCGAGGGAGCTCGAATGAGCTCGCCGACTAAGTGCTGACTATTTACGATTCACGATTCACGCTTTAGGTGATGCGTAGTGTGTTCGGTGACTGAAGGGCGACCGACCATCAGGTCATTGGTGTTTTGACCTTGTCCGGCCAACGCAGCCGGCGGATTCGCGTAGGCGCCATTCCTCATTTCCAATTCCTTTTGCGCGTTCGCTTCCGCCGTCCGATCGAGCAGCCCTTTTCGCGGAATCGTGAAAGCGAGACCGTTGATAATCATCCCCAGTCCAATAAGAAAAACAATCAAGCCCAACGGAATAAACTGGAAAAAATCATGCGCCTGCATACTCATCAAGAGGATTAATAGGGCCGCGCCTATTCCAGTTGCCGCCACTACCACACCCGCACGTACCCGGCGTAACCGTTTCTCCTCCGGCGACTCAAGAAATTTTTCCATCTGCGGCAGCACGTCTTCTGCTACTCGCTTCAGATCGTTCGGCTCCATTTGCCGGATCTTCTCAGCCATTGCCTGACTGATCTGTTCGCGCGCGGAAACTGCCGAAGCCGTGATCGCGTCGGGCCGCTCCAAACTGACGCGCACGACACGAAGGTCGGTGCCGCAAGCGCGGCAATATTGGCTAAGTTGACGTTCTTCAGATCCGCAGGTAGGACAATACATAGCGTTGGGTTATACGGGCGGAGTTAAACCGAAGTTCCCTGGGTTGTAAAGCGTGAACCGGAAACCGTGAACCGGAAATCGTTAAAAACCAAATCGCAAATGCGCCTGGCTGGCGGTCACGGCTCACGGTTCCAAGCTCCCGATTTTCGGTTCCCAGGCCACGGTTCCCGGTTCACGGGCCAAAGCCCCCGCTGACTGCGGGCAAAATCGTTATCTCACAAGTGTCGGGCAATTGTGTGTCGAGCATCTGTTTGTGCCTGACATTTTCGTCGTTAATAAAAATGTTGACGTGCGGCCGGAGCTGGCCGCGCTCGTTTACCACCCGATCACGCAAGCCAACGTGCAGTTGCCATAAACTATTTAAAGCCTGCCCGACAGTTGCCGGCCTGGAATCCAAAACGATACGGTTCTGCCCGTCCGTAAAATCGGTTAAAAAGCCGGCAACATTTACAGTGATCATGTTGAATCAGTTGTAAAGCAAACTGTTAGTTTGCGGTGGTTAATAAGCATTCAACCTGGTCTGGCAATGAACGCAAACTAACAGTTTGCTTTGCGCTTTCTCGCAATCGATTAAGGCAGGATGCCTTCAGGAACCACCCACGGATGCATTTCGATCTTTAAGCGGCCTGCCTGTACCGCCGGATCGGTTGCCGCCAGCTCACGCGCTTCCTCGATGGAAGCGACGCGAAAAACAAAAATGCCGCGCAATGGCGTGTCATCGCCAAATGGTCCGGCGACCACCAGCTTCTTCATCTCGGCGAGCCGCATAATGTTCGCCATATGCGCTCGTTGCAGTTCTTCCGTGGTTGCGGTTTTCTCAGGCGTCCACTTGTCGCCGCGATATAGCAAGCCGAGATAGGCGCGCGTGCTCTTCTCGAGCGTGGTGGATTTCTTCATCACGTCTTCCGACCACCACGGATGCATTTCCGCAACTAAGTGGCCCGACTTCACCACCGGACTTGCTTCCGTCCAGGCCTTTGCTTCTTCCGCAGATTGCGTGCGCAGAATGTAAGCGCCGCGTATCTCGCCATCGTCGTCGAACCGTCCCGCGATCACGGCTTTGCCTGAGTCAAGCAAAGAGTTCGCATAGGCGCGCTGCGCGGTTTCCAACTGCATTGTCTGAGCGTTGCTTTCCCCTGTCCACTTTGGGCCGCGTTTAAGCAGCGCCATTTGAAACTGGATAAGTTTGAACTGCGGCTCTTTTTTTTCTTGCGCCTGCGAAACCGGCAGCGCGAAAACTAACAAAGCGAGGGCTGTTATCGTTAAGAGTTTTTTCATGTTTTGTTGTGAAGTGTTCCGATCTGTTCTTTTCCGCACTTTCAAGTTTAAGACTATTGGACTATCGCTGTCTTTACGCAGACGACCGGCGGCATGCTTTGCTGAATCGCGCTCCACGAGTCGCCGCCATCTCTTGAACCAAACAACTTGCCGTTGCGCGTGCCGAAATAAATTCCCGTCGGTTTCAAGTGGTCCGCCGACATGCCATCGCGCAAGACAGTTTCCATCGCATTCTCCTGCGGCAACCCATTCGTCAGCGCCTCCCACGACTTTCCGTCGTTGCGAGTGCGATAAACTCGCATCTTCCCTTCCGGCGTGCAACGAAATTCATCAGACTCCATCGGAATGATAAAAACGTTGTTCGCGTCGTTGGGATCAATTTCCATCGCAAACCCAAAATCTGAAGGCACGCCGTTCGCAACGTCATTCCAGGAATCGCCGGCGTCGTCACTGCGATAGAGTCCCCAATGGTTCTGCAAAAACAAACGCTCGGGATTCGAAGGATGGCTGACGATCTTGTGCACGCACTGGCCCCACTCCGGGAAACGCTGATCGGGCGGCAGAAACTGCGCGCGCACGCCCTGGTTTCGCGGCTGCCAGTTTTCTCCACCATCATCGGTGCGGTAAACGCCGGCTGTTGAAATGGCAATGAACATCCGTTTGGGATCACTTGGGTCAGGCAGAATTGTGTGCAGGCACAGCCCACCGCCCCCCGGCATCCACTGCGGTCGATGTGGATGATCGTACAGTCCCTTGACGAGGGACCACGAAGCGCCGGCGTCAGTGGATTTGAACAACGCCGCGGGCTCAACCCCGCAATAGAGCGTGTCATCTTCTCCCGGGTGGCCTTTTGCAATCTGCCAGATTTGTTTTAGCGAAGAGTCAGTGTCCTCAGGAAACTTAACGCCATAGGCCTCCGGCTCAGTCCAGGTCTTGCCGTAATCATCTGACGAACTCAAGTACGAACCCCAGAATGAACTATTGACTGCTGCCCACAGACGCTTGCGTCCGTTGCGATCGTCATAGGCCATTGCATAGATAGCGCGGCCGGGAAAGTACGGGCCGCCAACGTCCCAGTTCGCGCGCGCGCTGTCCGAACGAAGAATGAATGCGCCTTTCATAGTGCCAACGAGTAACAACACATCTCCCGAGGCAGCAGCAACATGTTTTGGTTCAGGCATGAGAAAACTCCCGACTGGCCGAGCAGGATAAATAGCGTCCGCGCATTATAAATCACGGTAGCGCGCGCCGGGAAACAAACTCAAGAATTCTCATCCGATTAACCGTATATAAAGACATTCGGAAAACTGTGAAGCACTAATGGGTTGCCCGGCGCATGCCGGAATGTCCCGGACACTTCTGTTTCTTCATGTCCATTGAAGTAACATCTATCGCTCCCGACGGGAGACGTTTCTCCCTCCGCAAAATTGCGGCGATTGTTCGCAATTACCTTCCCGATTCCCCGCTCACCAACAAACAGCTGGTCGTCCGGCTCGCTCTTGGTTTACTCGCCATCGCTACGATAGCCGGCGCTGATGCGTTGTTGCGTTCCTATAAGTACTATTCGCGAATCATCGATGCGCGCCTGGCTAGCGGTTATCTCACCAGTCGCCCCGGTCTTTACGCCACGCCTCGCACCATTGAACGCGGACAGAAACTAAGCAAACAAGATTTGATTCAAGCGTTACGCCGCGCAGGTTATGTGGACTCAGCTAACAGCAATGTCTGGAACGGCAGCTTTCGCGAAACTGATGCAACCATTGAAATCAGTCCTGCCGGAACAAATGGAAATAAGCCGGACGTGGTCACAGTTCTCTTTAAGAATAACCGTGAGGTCGAAGCATTACTTGCCGGCAGTTTTACGCTGGACACCTTCGCCCTGGCGCCTGAAGTTCTCACCAACGACCTTTCTTCAAAGACTGGCGAACCTGACAACCTAAGCTACGCCGAGGTTCCAGCCGTACTCAATCACGCCATTCTTTCGATCGAGGACCAACGCTTTTTTCAGCATCCTGGCGTCGATGCGTGGGGCATTGCCCGCGCGCTGGTGCGCAACGCGGGCGATGACCGGGCTGGCCAGGGCGGTTCTACGATCACGCAACAACTCGTAAAGAATACTTATCTTTCTTCGGAGAAAACTTTCGCGCGCAAGTACGCTGAGGCTATGCTCGCGTTTGCGTTGGAGCGGCGACTGTCCAAGCAGGACATCTTTGCGCTCTATTGCAATGAGGTCTATCTGGGCCAGCGTGGCGCAGTCGGAGTGCGCGGTGTAAGACAAGCTGCGCGCATCTACTTTGGCAAAGAATTGAAAGACATTTCGCTTGCGGAAGCAGCGACGATCGCCGGGATGATCCAGGGACCGGCGCGCTATTCACCCGTGCACCACGCCGAAGCAGCGCAAGCGCGCCGGACGCTCGTCCTGGAAGCAATGCTGCGCGATGGGTGGATTACATACGAGCAGGCAAAGAACGCTGGAACGCAGCCCGTGGCTTTGTCTTCATTGAAAGACGTCGCCTCGGTTGCTCCGTATTTCGTCGATTACATCGACCGCATGTCGGATCAATACGATGCGCAACCAGCACGTGAAAGGATCTACACTACCATCGATCTCGATCTGCAAAGACTTGCCGAGAATGCTTTGCGGCAACAGTTGGACCGTCTTGCAGTGAGCAATAAAGGTGGCGCGACAAAACCTGAAGGCGCGCTGGTAGCGCTCGATCCGAAGACGGGCAACGTACTGGCAATGGTTGGCGGCCGCGACTATGCCGAGTCGCAATTGAACCGAGTTACTGACGCGCGACGACAACCAGGTTCGACGTTTAAGCCGTTCGTGTATGCGGCGGCGCTGGAAGATGGCATGTCGCCGGTGCAAACCTTCAACGACGCGCCGCGCGAGTTTGTTTATGACCGCACCAGAACTTATCGCCCGGCAAATTTCGGTAACGGTTACTTGCGGAGCGACGTAACGATGCGCACCGCGCTCGTAAAATCTCTCAACGTGGTTACCGTAGATATTGCTTTGCAAACGGGTTTAGCGCGCATCGCGAATCTGGCTGCTGATTTTGGCCTGCCACGGCCTGAGCGTTACCCCTCGATGGCCCTGGGAACTGAAGAAGTAACTCCGCTGCAGTTGGCAGCAGCCTATGCTGTCTTTGCAAACGGTGGCCGTCGCGTAGCGCCAAAAGTCATTGCCAGCGTTGGTGACCCACCGGCGTCCCACAGCAACAATGGCAACAGCGCTCAGGTAATTAGTCCGACTACTGCCTACATGATCACAAACATGCTGGAAGCCGTGGTCGATCATGGCACTGCACACGCAGCGCGCGGCGCGTTAAGGGGAACGTCGTTTGCCGCCAAGACCGGCACGTCACGCGATGGTTGGTTTGTGGGTTACACGCCGAATTTAGTTTGCGTTGTTTGGATTGGATTTGATGACAACCGGCAACTTGGCCTGACGGGCGCCGCGTCGGCATTGCCGGCCTGGGTAGATTTCATGCAAGGCGCAGTGGCCGCCAGACCCGAGCTGGGTGGGCGAAATTTTGCGTGCCCGGAAGGAATAGAGTTTCTTGAGATCGATGCTGACAATGGACTGCGTTCAACGCTGACGTGCCCACACCGGGAATTGATTGCGGTGACGGAAAGACTCGCGCCGAATTTGGAATGCGACCGGCATGGGAATCTGCCGCGTGCTACTGGGGATGGTGTTGATGAAGCTGCGGGCCAGGACGTCAGAGAATCTCTTGTGACGCGCGCGCGGCCGCTCGAGCGCTCTCTAGAATGGACTGGCGTTGATGTTGATACTCAAGGAAGGCGCACCCTGGTTAACGCGATGCGGTAGTAGTACTGATTCTTGTTCTACATCCGCGGAAGGACGGCTATCAGATGCAAGCGTTGCTGCATCTGAAGACAGACCATCCCCGCAGCGGGCGGCAGACATCAAACCCTTTCCAGCACCACCTGCGCAATCGCATGCTGAGTGGTATGCGATATTGAAAGATGCGCAACGGTCGCGCCTGACGCTGCAAATAGTCTTTGTGACTCGCCGTGAAAAGTTAAAAACGGCGCACCGCTTTCCAGCGATCCAATCTCCACGTCCTGCCAACTGATGCCGCCACGCCAACCGGTGTTCAGCGCTTTCAGCGCCGCTTCTTTCGCCGCGAAGCGCGCGGCATAATGCTGCGCAGCCACCACGCCGCGACTATCGCAATAGGCGCGTTCGGCGGCAGTAAAAACCCGCTCAGTAAAACGCGGCGTGCGCTCGAGCACTTCGCGAACGCGCGCAACTTCGATAATGTCTATGCCAATGGAGACGATCATAAACGACCCGGAATTAGAACACGCCGGCTTCTACTGGCGCGAGTACGAAGGCGTCCGCGCGCTGGTTTGCGCACCCCTGGAAGACGTGGGCTTCGCCAATGGCTTCTCGACCAGGGGCGGCGGTGTAAGTCTGATGTCCGAGAATTCGCTCAACCTCGCCGGCTTTAATGAAGACGCAGCGGAAAACATTCTGGAGAATCGGCGCCGCTTTCTCAAGCTCTTCCCGGGCAATTGGGCGCTGGCCGGCTGTTGGCAAGTGCATGGCTCGGATGTGCGAGTGGTGAAAAATCAGATCGATGCCAAGCCTGCGGCAGACGAACACGGCGACACTGTCTACTGCGATGCGATCGTTAGCGACGCAGTGGGGGTTCTGGCTGGAGTGAAAACCGCCGACTGCGTTCCGATCCTGATCGGTGATCAGAAAACCGGAGCCTTTGCCGCGGTCCATGCAGGTTGGCGTGGCACCGTCGCGGAAGTTGTCACCAAAGCTTTGTCGCGCATGTCGAGCGATTACCAAACCAAACCAGGCGATGTCGTAGTTGCCATTGGACCAGCCGCCGGCGCGTGCTGCTATGAAGTGGGCAGCGAAGTCATCGCTGCGTTCGGCGATCGTTTTGCGCCTTCGGCTAACTTGTTCAAGCCGACGCGCGCGGATCATGCCTGCGTTGATTTGATTAAAGCGAACCGCGCCCAACTAACTGCGGTCGGTGTGGATGAAGCAAAGATTTACAGCGCGCCGCTGTGCACAATGTGCCGCACGGATCTGTTTTTCTCGTACCGGCGCGAGAAGAATGTGTACGGAAAGGTGGGACGCTTGATGAGCGTGGTTGGGCAGAAGGACGCAAAGAGCTAGGGGCAAAGCGCGAAGCGCAAAGGGCCAGGCGCACGGAACCAGGGGCTTTTCTTAGCGCTAGCCCTCTGGCCTCACTGCACGTTCAGCCATAGACTGATGTCGCGTGACTGCGGCGGAAAGCAAACTTCATCATTACAGCTTTGGTAGCGCAGGTGCGCCTTCAATTCTGTACTACCTGGCGGAAAACTCGCCGGCACGCTCACGCTGAACCTCAACGTCGCGCGTCCTTCATAAACTGATACGCGGTTTTTGGAAAACTTAAAGCTGCGCAAAACGGCACGCGGGTAGCTAACGGCACTTACGCGCACACCTCTTGGCGAATCAATCTTAAGCTGAGTGGGAATCAAAAACTTTTCCAACGGCCGGTTTGAATTAACGTGAAAGCCTGAAGGAATATCCATCGTCACTGTTGCCTGCACAGTCCGCCCGCGTTGCACTTTTTGTGCAGACAGCGCACCCGTGACGCCGATGTTTGGGGCCGATTGCGGTGCTGGCTTTGCCAGAAAACTCGCAGGAGCAACAAGTAGAAGCGTCAGGAGTAATGGTTGAATTAATAATCGCATTTGTTTTACTTGGTCCTCTAGTTCGCCATACCCGCAAGGTTGTTTTCGGTTCGCGCCGCCAACTGACCGCAAGCGGCAAAGATGTCGCGGCCGCGCGGCCGCCGCACGTAAGTGTGAATTCCCTTCGACTCAAGAATCGCTTTGAACATTTCCACTCGTTCCGGCGGCGACGGAAGGTACGGCAGCGGCTCTGCCGGATTGTGCGGAATCAAATTCACTTTCGCGCGTAGGCCATGACGATTCAACAGGTTCGCGAGTTGCCTTGCCTGCTCGTCAGAATCATTAACGCCCGCCAGCATCACATATTCAAACGTCACGCGTTCGCCGGGCTTCAGACTCTTTTCAAATTCCTTACAGGCGTCGAGCAAATCATTGAGCGGCCATTTCTTGTTGATGGGCATTAACTCGTCTCGCAACTCGTCGGCGGCTGCAGCCAGCGAGATTGCGAGATGTGGCCGGCCCGCGATAGTTGCCAACTCGCGAATGCGCGGGACCACGCCGGCAGTGGAAATAGTGACGCGATTGGGCACGATGAACAGTCCTTTTGGATCAGCCATGATGCTGAGCGCTTTCATCAGCTCTTCGAAATTCAGAAACGGTTCGCCTGCACCCATGCCCACCAGATTTATTCCGCGCGGCGGTTTCACGCCGACGCCGTAGGCATCATTCAGCGCGACGATTATTTGTTCGACAATCTCGCCCGCGGTTAACGAGCGCAACAAACCGAGTTGAGCGGTCAGGCAAAAGGTGCACTGCAACGGACAACCCGACTGCGATGAAAAGCAGACCGTGTCGCGATGATCTTCGGGAATGAAAACTGTTTCAACCGGCCGGTTGTCATGCGTCTTCATCAGGAAGCGCCGCGTGCCGTCTTCGGAAACGTAGCGCGACTCAATCTTGAGAGTCGAAGCGGTAGCAATTGAATCCAGATGCACGCGTAAAGCCTTGGGCAAGTCGGTCATCGCGGCGAAGCTTTGCAACCGACGTTGCTGCAGTCCCGCAAAAACCTGTCGCGCGCGATATGCAGGTTCCCCGTTGCCGGCAAAAAACTCCACCAGTTCATCCTGCGTGAACGTCAATAAGTTTACCGGTAATTCCATCGCTGTTTTGTATTCTATCATCCGAACATGCCACCCCGAATTCGACCTTCCTGCATCCCAAACAGCAGCTTTGGGCCGCAGTTCATGTCATAATCTACTTAGCTTTAGTCCGTTGGGGCATAGACTTTAGTCTGTGGCTGCGTGCGGAACACAGACTAAAGTCTATGCCGCTAACAACTGACCAAAATGTCCTCGATTGCCAACGTTGAGCGCAAGATTAAACGCATTGAAGGTTTTCGGGTGCGCATCCTTCACCTGACCGGCGCCGACGTTCGCGGCGACCGCGAGGGACTGCCGCAATACCCTTATCACCGCGCCGCCGAGAATGACATCACCGTCGAAACGTGGAAGGCGCTGCGATTTCGTCCTTCATTTCCGGGCTTCGAAGTTGACGTAGTCGATGGGCGAAGAAAGTCGGTTCAGGGAAATACGAAACTGGGAACCGTCAGGGAAAGTTATCAGCGCAAATGACAAATGGTGACGATGGTTGCTGTTCGCAACCGCCATCACCATTCATCGTCGCCGTAAATTTGACTACTGCACTATCGTAAACTTCGCAGCCGGCGTCAGCGCCTGTCCCGAAACTCTGTCACGAATGCGAATAGTCAACTCATAGTCGCCCGGGGTCAGTCGTTCGGAATCGATCAACCGCGCCAGCGTCAGCCTTTGGCCGGCATCACTCATGCCCTGCCAATTCTCTGGTTGCTTGCCGACCTCTTTGCCATTCTTCATCAGCACATATTCAACGTCGACAGCGGGCCGCAGTGTAGTTTGATCAATGCCGGCGTTATAGATTTGCAGGTAAACACCCAGCGGCTGCCCGCGATGGTAAATTCCCGAAACATTCGGAATTACTTTTGTTTGACCGATGACAAACTGGCCGACCGCCGGCTGATCACCAAGACTTTCCAGTTTTGAGGCGAGCACCAGAGTCGATGTCGAAAGTTTCTGTACATCATACTTCGGCACTTCAAAGCCGAGGTGGCGCACGCCGGTGGCTCCGGAAGTGACGTCGCGCACGATGACATCAACCTTGTAGACTCCCGGCACCAACGCCACTGCCTTCTGATAGGCAGACTTGCGTTCCTTGGCTTCGGTCAGTTCCGTCGTAGTGGCTGTGGTAATGACCGGATCTTCAAAAACCCCCGCGCGGCGCCCGGCAACGGAAGTGATTTTGCCAAAAATATTTATGCGCGCCTGCTGCAAGCCACCACTATCGGTGAATGACAGGTCGCGATTTTCAGTTTGAATCGTGAACGCTGTGATTACGCGTTCATCCGACTGACGAAAGAAATCGACGCGAATATCAAAGTTCAGCGGATTCTCTTCAATGACGCCGGTGTTAACGGCGCTTGCCAGATCGTTAAATTTGATTTGCGGCGCGCGTTGCAGATCCGTCAGCAACTGCAGCCGAGAAAACGGGCTGTCCTGTTCGCGTTGATAATTCTTTAAGCCGTACATGCTCATCCCGCCGATACGATCGGATTTGCTGGAAAGCCCCAGCTCTTCCGAAAGTGTCAGGCCGGCGCCCGGAATATTTAGCATCGCATCCTTCTCGTTCGGATTGCGCGCGATTCGATACTCCCCGCTGCCTGTCGGATCGACAAACTCAATTTCAACTCCCGAACCAACCCCCGCAAGATAACGATAGAACCAGGTTTCAAACGGATAGGTCGTGGTCATGCCGCCGCCTTCGGTCATCGGCCGATCATAGGCGCCACCCGAGGGATGCGTTTCGCGCTCGTCAGGCTTGCCATACATGATCCAAATGCGGCCGCGATCGCTTTTCCACCCCGGGATTCCCGACGCGAAGTGTTCGTTCGCGTAGGCGATGCGCTCGTAGTATTCTTCTTTAAATTCGTTTTCGTCGGTATCCGGATCCGGATCGCGCCGGCGCCAGAATTCTTCGATAAACTTTTCGCGCTCGTCGTCGGTAGCGAGCTTCTTAAAAGCCTTTTGCTCCTCCGGAGTGATGATGTAGGTGACGTCCTTTTCCAGCCAGTCCTTGTAGGCCTTCTTTAGTTCCGCCTTCACTCTGCGCGGTTTTTCCATCGGATCCTGAGATTGACGAGGATCCTGCGCAAAACCAAAGATGCTGGCGCCGGCCAATACGAGGGGAAAAAGAAGCAGGCGGACACTGGCTTTCGGAAAAGACATAATAAAACTCCTGTAATTGCTGGAACTCAAACGGTTGCGCGACGATCTGGGTCGAGCGAGAGCCAAGGATTCTAAAGTCTGGCTAAGAACACAGTCAAGATGCCCAAAACAGCTCATTTAGTTGCCTTTTTCCACAAATACTGCTCGCCCACTAGAGGTAATTTAGCTGACTCGGCGGGGCCGGCTAAATATCCAGGCAACAAATATCGAAACTATGTACAGCACGAGCATTGGCGCCGCAAACAAGAGCATGTTAGGGATGTCGTTGGTCGGCGAAAGCACTGCCGCCGCAATCAGGATGACAATGAGCGCCGTTTTCCAAATGCGCACGAGGAATTTCGCGGTCACCAGGCCGATGCGCGCAAGTACATAAGTAATCGCCGGCATCTGAAATACGACGCCCATTCCCAACATCACGATAATTATGAAATCAAAGTAGTCGTCGGCTTTCAGTAGCAATCTGAAATCCGATCCCAAGCCAAGTAAATATTTTGCGGCCGGCGGGAAAATGATTTTGTACGCAAACGCCGCCCCCAGCACAAACGAGATCGACGAAAGCAAAATAAAAGGAGTGACGTACGCGCGTTCATGCGGATAAAGTCCGGGGGAAACAAACGCCCAGATTTGCCACAGCAAAAATGGGACCGATAAACAGAGCGCAGCATACAGCGACACTTTCACGTACAGCGAAAATGGTTCCATCGCGCTGGTGACAATTAACTTGTCGCTGATGCCTGAATCGGCCTCGGGCAGCGCCTTAAAATCTAGGGGCAAACGCAGGCCTTTGGGAATGATCGTGTTCCCTGCGTACAAAGGTTCGTCGGTAAACAGACTCAGTTGTCCCTGCGAATCTTTTAAAGCGCGCGCCATCACGGAAGCGCCGGGCGGAATTACACTCGCGCCCAATTTCGTCTCTGCCGGAAAGACGTAACGGCCTACATCATTTTCCTGAATCGATGTGATCGGAAGTATTCGCTCGTTCCCGGTTAAGCCACTGATTGGCACTTGTTGTCTTTGCGCTTCAGCCAGGGCTCGTTCGACTGGTTTCGCAAGGAATGCGTAGATCCGATCCGACACAAACCAGCAGAGCGTAGTCGCGAGAAAAACAAATATCAGCGAACGCATCAGACGGCTGCGCAATTCATCGAGGTGCTCGAGGAACGACATCTGCCCGCCGAGTTCGTCTCCCTTTGATCGGCCGGAAGCAATTGCTTTGAGAAATGTTGACATTAATGATCGCTATCGCGGCGTGACAACTTCATAACCAGTCGCGTTTGCGCGGGGGTTCTGAGTGATTGGAAGCGGGTTCAGCAAGATCGATGGCAGCGGAGTTGGAATTGTTGGTTTGGATCGTTTGACGAGCTACTACTCGCTCCGGCGAAACGGCCTCAATCGTTGGCGGCTGTAATGGCTGATTCGCAGGCGCGGGCGCGAGTATCGAATTCTCGGAAAGGCCAGCGGGGTCAACGGGAACCATGGCCTGCACTTCTTCGTTAACCTCGCGGTCCCAGGTCCGTTTGAAGTCTTCGGAAGCGCGGCGAAACTCCGCCATGCTCTTGCCGAGCTGCCGGCTTAATTGCGGCAGTTTGCGCGGGCCAAAAAAAACCAGGGCCATCGCCAAAATGAACAGCAGCTCCGTGCTACCCAGCGACTCGAGAATCAACAAGACCACTTTTCGGAATTTCCTTTCGGCTACTTCTGAAAACGCCGCACTCTGCGGGACGATTGTAACCCGCGGCCTTACAAAGCAGAAACATGGGGCCGTCAGGTGTCTTTGGCCGCTGGCTTGGCTGAGACCTATCTTTTGAGAAACTACCCGCTTGACACTTTCTTACACGCTCCCGCAACCTTGGTTTTGCTCATAATTGAATCAATCGTAATCAAGCTGAACAAGTTCTGAGGGAATGCAATTCGATGTCGGTCGACGCGAACGACGAACAACCTGTGGAAACAACTGAGGTCCGTGCTTCACTGCGCAAGCTTGCTGAGGTTGCTGAACAGGTTGCCGCAACTACCGGGAAGCTTGCGAAGGTTGCGCTGGTCGGAGATTACCTGAAGCAACTTGACGACGTCGACCTCTCGCGCGCAGCGCGCTACTTCGCCGGGCAGCAGTTTCCACTTGGTGACGCTCGCACTACAAATGTCGGCGGCAGCATCATCAGCGTTGCGCTCAGCGAAGCGACGGGCTTTAGTCTCCAGGAGCTGCAACCGATTTATGTGCGTCTTGGCGACGCCGGCGAAGCCGCTTACGAAGCGGTCAAAGCGGCGAGACACGCCGATGAGAAGCAGGACCTGACCCTCGCAGAAACTGAATCAGTGATCAACAGGCTTAGCGAAACCAGAGGAACCAAAAATAAAACTGCACAGTTGGTTGCTGTCTTGCGGCGCGCGGGGCCGCTGGAAGCCAAGTATCTAATCAAATTACTGGCTGGCGATTTACGCATCGGGCTGAGAGAGAGTTTGGTTGAGGATGCGATCGCGCGTGCTTTTGCGCAACCACTCGTCCGCGTGTCGCAAGTAAACATGCTGCTGGGCGACGTGGGCGAGACAGCCGTGCACTCGCGTGCAGGCGACCTGACGGACGTGAGCATGCGCCTCTTTCACCCCATCAAGTTCATGCTGGCCACGCCGGCAGCGGATCTTGCAGACATCGCGCGCTCCATGCCGAGCGAGTTTTTTGTTGAGGACAAATTTGACGGGATTCGCGCGCAAGTGCACACCCGCGATGGACGAGTCGCGATTTACTCGCGAACAATGGACGAGATTACGCATCGCTTTCCGGAGTTGGCAGCGCCGCTGCGCGAAGTTAAGACCGACGCGGTTATCGATGGCGAGATCGTGCCGGCCCGGGGCGAGCAAATCCTTGCCTTTAGCCAACTGCAAAAACGACTGGGACGAAAAACCATAGGCGAAAAGCTCTTGAAAGAAGTGCCGGTGATACTGGTTGCGTACGATTTGCTGTATGCCGGCGGCCGCGTGTTAACGGAAGAACCCCTCAATGAACGCCGGCGCATTCTCGAAAGCATAATCTCGCCAAATGCGGTGATCCGAGTTTCCGCCGCAAAATTGTTTAGTGAAGTGGCCGCCCTCGATGACGAATTCGATCAGGCGCGAGCGCGCGGCAACGAAGGCCTGATGATTAAAAGCCCGGCATCGCTTTATAAACCCGGCCGGCGCGGCCGCGATTGGCTAAAGGTGAAGCGCGCAATCGGCACCCTCGACGTTGTGGTGACCACAGTTGAAGTAGGCCACGGCAAGCGCAGGCATTTGCTCTCGGACTACACTTTTGCGGTGCGGCGCTCGGACGATGACGATGAATTGCTCAACATCGGTAAGGCCTATTCCGGCCTAACCGATGCGGAGTTAACGGAAATGACTTTGTGGTTTACTGAACACACACTCCAACAGTTCGGACACGGGCGTGTCCGCCTGGTTGAACCTGCGGTTGTCATAGAAGTTACCTTCGACCGTGTGCAGCCGTCGAAAAGACACAAGAGCGGATACGCGCTCCGTTTCCCCCGAATTCTGCGCCTGCGTCCGGATAAAAAGGCGTCAGAAATAGATACGCTGGAAACAGTCCGCAAACTTGTCGCCGCCAATACGAACTGATCTGATGCTCTCCGAGGGTGCACCAAATCAGACCATGATGCGGCAGTTCGCTTAACTAACTCTTGCTTTCCCGTTGACTATGAAGGTAGCATTCGCCTGGTCACAGTTCGCTTGCCGGGCATGCAAGATACCCGGCAAGTCTCGATGGGCTAAAGCAAGACTCTAACTAGTTTGAAAACGGCGCTCTTTCATTCGGCTTCAGAACATCGATACGAAAATCATCAAGACGTCGCTGATCACGCTGGCGTTTTCAAGATTACCAATCTCTGTGACTGCCGGTAGGGCCGACGGGGACGTTGCAGATGTGCTAATTCTTATATCACCGGTTGCCGCCGCACCTGGGGTGGCGATTTCGCCAGCAAATGCTGAAGCGCTAATGGTTAGACTCAGGACAATCGCCGTGCAGAACGCTTTCATCGTTTTCATGGTTTCCTCTCCTATTCGGTTTTTTCGGGTTAAAAGGTCGATAAAGGCAGTTGAGCGCGAAGGTGGGAGGCCAACTGCGGAACCGCTAAACGCCGCGCATCATATCGACATGGTAACTTTCTTGCAAGGATTCTTGCATCGCAAGTAAAGGAGCGCCCTCACATGAAAATAGAATCCATGATTTCACCTCGAAAACCGGATGTTTCCGCCCCAACTGAAGGGCTGGTTTTGGAGCTTTGCCAGCGGGCCAAGGCACTCGAAGAAGTCGCCGAATACGAGGCTGCGCGCGAGGCGTTGCACCCCTATTGGAACCGTATTGGGCCCGCGCCCAACCTGGACGGACTTAGCGAGCTTGAAGGTGCTCATGTCTTGTTGCGGGCCGGTACTTTGTCGGGTTGGATTGGCAGCGCGCAGCAAATCCCCGGCGCGCAGGAAATTGCCAAGGACCTTATCTCTCAGGCAGCGCGCGTTTTCGAGCGGTTGGAACTGCCGGAACTAAGTGCTGAGGCTCGAGTAGATCTGGCCCTGTGTTATTGGCGCGAAGGCGCGTTCGATGAGGCACGCGTCACGCTTGACGAAGCGCTCCAGCAACTGGGCGATCTGGAAAGCGAGCAACGGCTTCGCGCTTTGTTGAATCGGGCTATCATCGAAAGAGTTTCCACCCGTTACGAAGACGCGCTGAGGACCCATCAAGAAGCAGCGCCGCTATTTGATTCCAGCGCAAACGACAACTTGAAAGGAAAGTTTCACAACGAATACGCGACCGTACTAAAGAATTTCGGGTTGGCAAGGAACCGCGAAGATTATGTCGACCAGGCGCTGATTGAATACTACGCCGCGCTCTTTCATGTTGAAAAAGCGGGGAACAAACGCTTCCGGGCGATGATCGAGAATAACATTGCCTATCTTCTCGCCCAGGTGGGCAAGTCCGAGGAAGCCATTAAGCATCTGGATCAGGCGCGCGCTCTCTTCAGCGCCCTCAAGGACAAAGGCATGGTCGCCCAGGTCGACGACACGCGGGCCCGGGCGTTCATAGAGCGCGGCAGTTTTACCAAAGCCGAGGCGGTTGCGCGCGGTGCTGTACAAGTCCTCAAAGAAGGCGATGAACTCTCAAAGTTTGCCGAGGCGTTGACTACTCATGGAATAGCGCTGGCACGTTTGGGCAACTTTTCCAAAGCCCGCGCAACGCTGGAACAGGCAATTCGGGTGAGCCACGACGCCGGCGATCCGGAAAGCGGTGGCATCGCCGCGCTCGCCATCGTCGATGAGTTGAACGGTCATCTTCCAGTTAACGATCTGCTTACGTACTTCCGGATTGCGGAATCGGAGTTAGGAAACTCGCAGCACCCTCAAATTCAGCGCCGCCTGGGGAAAACTGCGCGGCGTTTCATTGTGAGCAACTTCGTCTCTTTGTCGCAGCCTGAAAAGGGGACCACGGTGCGCACCGAGCCGACGCTCCAATTGCAATCAGCGCCGGAAGCGTCGGGCGCACCCGGCTTTTCGATCGAGGTTTCACTGGAAGAACACATGCTGAGGTATGAGGCCGACTTAATCAGCCGCGCGCTGGCCGCGTCTGGCGGCAGCGTGACGCGGGCTGCTCGCATGTTGGGTGTCACGCATCAGGGCCTGGCTTTTATTCTTAATGGCCGGCACAAAGATCTGCTTTCGGCGCGCAGCCCAGTCAAGCGCCGGCGGCGCAGCATTATCAAATATCGTTAAGAACGAAAGCGTTCGTTACCCGTTTCCGTTTCGCTCCATCCAGTTGAAGTTGCAAAAGTAGGCAACTTCGTAGGTTGTTTTGCGCTCTAAAGCCACTGCAAGTATCATCCGTTAATCCGCCCAATCGGCCCAATACCTTAAATGAATAAACTCAAAAGTGTTTTGCTAATCATTCTCATGCTGCTTGCGCTTGGGAGCACCCCTGCACAGACTGCGCGACGACAGCGTCCGGCGCGACGCAATGTTGCAAAGACTGAAGTGGAAATTCCGGTACCTCAACCCTCACCAACCGCGCCAACGATCCGGCCGCCTGCCGTGCCGGTGCTGCTGGCCGTGGTGGATGGGCAAAATGTGACGACCGCCGAGATCGATCCACGCGCGCGCGAGGAAGCGGAAAGTTTAAATGACAAAATTGCGGGAGCGCGCCGCCAGATACTGGAGCTCCAGGTCAATACATTGTTGCTCGAAGCTGAAGCTTCGCGGCGCAAGATGACGTCGCAACAATTGTATGACGTCGAAGTAAAGCGAAAGCTAACCGAACCGACTGCTGCGGAGATTAATAAATTTATCGAGACCAATCGCGACGCTCTGAACCCGAGCGATCCCGACACGATGAAGAAAGAGGTTGCCGCTTATTTGCTCGGCGAAAAGGAAACGCTTCTGTCGGGAGAGTTGGTAAATCGTCTACGTACTACTATGCCGGTGGTGAAAGGTGCTGATGTCAACGCGGCTACGTTGCCGCCGGCAACAGTGCTGGCGACGGTAACCGGTAAAACCATAACGGCGGCGATGATCGACGAGCGCCTGCGACCAGTAATTTATAAGCTTCGTTTGAACACTTATCTAATTGAAAAAGAGGCACTCGACCAGGCGATCTACAACTTGTTGTTGCTGGCTGAAGCAAACCGCCGCAATGTCGCGCCCGAAGAGCTGGTGCGGACCGAGATCAGCGAAAAGACGCATCAGCCAACTGAAACCGAAATCTCAAAGTTCTACAACGAAAACAAGAGCAGCATTCAGGGTGGCCTGGATGCGGTTCGTAGTCAGATTGTGAGCTACCTACAGAATCAGGAGCAGCAAAAACTGGAAAGCACGTTGGCAGACAAGCTGAGGAAGCAAGCCAACATTCGCATGTTAATTTCTGAGCCACCGGCGCTGGTGCAATCGATTAGTGTTGACGATGATCCGGCGCGCGGCGAAGCAAACGCCCCGGTCACGATAGTGGAGTTTACAGATTTCCAATGTCCTTCATGCGCGGCCATGCAACCCATTCTTGATGAGGTGTTGAAGAGCTACGGGAATAAAGCCAGATTCGTGGTTCGCGATTTTCCTTTGCTGGCCCATGCGAACGCGCGTAAGGCTGCTGAGGCCGCTAATGCCGCCAATGCCCAGGGAAAGTTTTGGGAATATGCCTTGATACTCTTCAAACATCAGAACGCGCTGGAGGTTCCGTCACTAAAGAAATACGCAAGCGACCTCGGTTTGAATCGCGCGGTGTTTGATGCGGCCCTGGACAGCGGCAAGTATGCCGCCGAAGTCCGTCATGATATTGACGACGGGGAAAAGTATGGCATCGATAGCACGCCTACCATTTTCATCAACGGCACGGCACTGACAGTGCTGAGCACTGAAGGTTTGCGAGCGGCAATCGATAAAGCTCTCGCTGCGAGTGGCCCAAAGGTCCCCGGTAACTAGGCTTCCGACTCAGCTTCTTAAAGCAACTGCTCATTTGCGCCTCCAGCAATAATAGTTGGCCCACAAATTGCTGGCTTCCCACGCTTAGAGCCTGAAAGCACATTTTTAATACAATCACCCGCAAAAGGACTGCATACGAATGGTTTCGCTTAAACCCGAACGCCTGAAACGATACAAAGACGTCGCCTTATTGTTCGTCAAATATGGGCGCTCTGATCTAGTCCAACAGGCTGGTCTGGAAGACAGCATCGAGTTGGACGAAATGCAATTGGCCGAGACACGGCCACAGGCCGAAGAACTCGCCGCGGACCTGGAAAAACTTGGTCCGACGTTCATCAAGCTGGGCCAACTGCTATCGACGCGCGCGGATTTATTGCCCACCCCCTACCTGGAAGCACTATCGCGTCTGCAGGATCACATTGAGCCGTTCCCCTACGAAAAAGTGGACGAGATCGTTTCTGGCGAACTGGGAGTCCGCATTTCCAAAGCGTTCGCAGACTTTGATCCCGAACCGCTGGCCGCTGCATCGCTGGCCCAGGTCCATCGAGCGCATATGCGCGATGGCCGCGCGGTGGTCGTCAAAGTGCAACGGCCAAATATTCGTGAACAGATTATTGAAGACCTCGAGGCCCTCGGCCAGATGGCCCAGTTCCTTGATTCGCACACCGAAATGGGCAAGCGTTACGAGTTTGAAAACATGTTGCTAGGTTTCCGCCGCAGTCTGCTGCGCGAGCTGGACTTTAAGGTTGAAGCCAATAACTTAATTACCTTTGCTGAGAATCTTCGCGAGTTTGACCGAATAGTTATTCCGGATCCGATTGAAAACTTCTCAACTGCTCGCATCCTCACGATGGAATACATTCCGGGCAAAAAAATTACCGACATCAGTCCGCTGCGCCTGATGGAAATTGACGGCCCCGGGTTGGCGCGCGAACTATTTCGCGCCTATCTCAAGCAGATTCTGCTCGATGGACTGGTCCACGCCGATCCTCATCCCGGCAACGTCATGCTTACCGAGGACGATCGCATCGCGCTGCTGGATCTCGGAATGGTGACTCGATTATTACCGGGCTTTCGCGACAACCTGTTGCGCTTGCTGCTGGCCATAAGTGAGGGACGCGGCGAAGAGGCGGCCGAAACAGCAATCAGGATGGGTGAAGCCAAACCCGGCTTTAATAAGTCCGAGTTCACGAGTCGAGTTGCTGAGCTGGTTGCCGAGCATGCAGATTCAAATTTAAGCCGGCTAAATTCCGGCCAAGTCGCGCTGGAGATAACAAAAATCTCAGCCGACTGCTGGTTCCGGGTGCCTTCGGAATTCACGATGGTCGCGAAAGCGCTGCTCAACCTGGACCGCGTGGTCTTTACATTGGATCCCAATTTCGAACCTTCCGCCGTAATCAGGCAGCGGGCGACGGAAGTGCTACAGCGCAGTTTGATGCAAAGCATCGCGCCGGGTAACCTCATTGGCAGCGTTGTCGAACTCAAGGAATTTGTGGAAAAGTTTCCGGGCCGCGTAAACAAAATCCTGGACACGATCGGCAATAACGAGTTGAAGATTAATGTAGACGCAATTGACGAGAAGGTCGTGGTCGAGGGACTTCAGAAAGTAGCGAACCGGATCAGCCTTGGTCTCGTCCTCGCAGCGCTGATCGTGGGAGCCTCAATGTTGATGCGCATCGAGACTTCGTTTCACATCCTAGGCTATCCCGGCTTCGCAATGATTTTCTTCTTACTCGCGGCTATCGCCGGCATCGGACTCATCATCACCATCATTATGACCGACATCAAGGCCCGCAAGAAAAAACCGGGCCAATAAGATGAACAGTCGTGTCGGCGGGCTCAGTCGGGTTGGGTGCGCTTGCGGGTCGGAAGCGAGCCGTCATTCGTCTTCGCAAAGTAGCCGGGCCGGTAGTTGAGTTTCAAATTCTGCTTGCGTACTTCCGGATCAATAACTTCAATCTGAATTCGGCGATAAGCGCCGTCACGCGTTTTATTTGTAGGGGAGTAAGCGACGAGATATTGTTCGCGCAGATCGGTCTGAATCTGCGCAAAAGCGCCGCGAAGCTCTCGTTCGTTGCGGGGGAAGTAAGCGCGGCCGCCGGTTTGCTCGGCAATCTTCTTCAACGAGCCTGTATCCACTCCACCCTGATACATATCCCCAATCCCGATGGCATAAATGAGCGCATCAGCTTTTTGCGCGCGCTCAATCGCCTGGCTCATCTTCATCTGGCTGATGGTGTCGTAACCATCGGTAAGCAGAATGATCGTGCGACGCGTGTTTTCCGCCGCCGAATCGGACAGCAGTTCGTTGGAGGTGGCCCAAACCGCATCCCAGATGGCGGTTGAGCCGGCCAGCATTTGATTCGAGCCTGAGATGGGAGGAGTACCACCGACGACCACCCCGCCGCCGATGTAACCGGATGGCGGTATGAACTCCACGCGATCAATCGCCTTGCGCAAGCGATCGACGTTGCCGGTGAAGCCCTGTTCCAGCGTCACGTCGCCGGTGAAAGAAACAACTGCTGCTTCGTCTTTGTCGGGACGCATGACTGCTTCCAGAAATGAGCGAGCGGCCTCTTTTTCATCCGGCAGCGTACGTTCTTCCGAACTACTCGTGTCGATGAGAATGCCGATCGAGAGCGGCAAGTCGACATTCGTTTGAAAAGTGAAAATTTCCTGCGGCTGGCCATCTTCCGTGATGCGGATGTTTTCCTTTTTCAGCGTGTTGACGAATCGTTTGTTGCTGTCAGCGGCGGTAAAAAAGATGTTCGTCAGATTCGTCTCGACGCGCACAACGTCGTCCGTTTCCCCCGGCAGGTCTTCCTTTGGATTTGCGGGCGGCGTAGGCGAGGCTAGCGCGGACGCACGCCTGCTTCTCGACTTCTCCGCGTCGGCGCCGCTGGGCGTCTGGGCGAATGATCGATTAGCAACCATCGCAGCCGCCGACAAGGTAAGCAGAAACGCCAACGTCAAACTTGATTTTCCCAATCCTTGATTAAACATCTTCATGCTTTCTTAAGGCCTGACGCTATCGGCGATAGCCTTGTAGCCCTGTTTAGTTCTGACTTTTAAATCACCGCGCCCGGCGGCAAGTTTGACTTGAATCTTTCGAAAGCTGCCGTCGTAACGGTCATTCTGCGGTTTGTAAGTCAGCAGGTATTGTGCGCGCAACTCTTTCGATATTTTCGTGAACGAGCGTTCGAGCGAAATCATGTCGCCGGTAAAAAAAGCGACACCGCCGGTTTCCTCGGCCAACGTGGCCAGGTCGCGGTCCTTGCGATCTTTCACCTGGCCGGCTTCGACTCCCGGTACAGTTGAAAGAAATCCCGCCTTGGTTGAGATTGTGTAAATTGTGGTTTCGGTGCGCTGCGCAATGTCGACCGCGTCGCGAATGTTGGCGCGGCTGAAAGTGTCCTCGCCGTCGGTGACAACTACCATCACGCGCCGGCCCGCAACGGATCTCAGTTTTTCATCACAAAACTGCCAGATAGCATCAAACAACGCTGTTTGATTTCCCAGGCCCTTAACACCGTCGACAGCCTTGTCCAATAGATCGAGTTTGTCGGTAAAGTCCTGGCGCAAATTAATCTCGTGATCAAAGGTCGCAAACAACACCCGGTCGCGGCGCGGCCTGACGACGGTATGGATAAAATTCATCGCGGATTCCTGCTCAAACTTTAACTTCCCGGCAGTGGAGGGTGATGTATCCATCAATACCACGACGTAAAGCGGCAGCGCTTCGCCAAGATCATCCGAGAACGTCTCGACTTGCTGCGGCACCTTATCCTCCAGGATCAAAAAGTCGTCCCTGGTGAGTCCGGGAACGAATTGACCCTTCTTGTCCATCACCGTAATCGGCAAACGCACGCGTCGAATGAACGTGGTGATTGGTGCTTCCTGGTCATCATCTCGCGGCGGCGTCGGGGTCGGCTTAGGCTTTTGCGCCTGTGCCAACCCTGAAACCAGTAAGAATGAAACAAGCAGCGCGAGCCGCCCAACAAATGAAAAACGAAACAGTGTCATGTTATGTGTTTTAGGGATAATCAATGACGTTCGACCGGTTGGAGACGGCGCTTTGATGCCCTGCCTGTCGGCGCTAGTTGCCCTCAACAACCACTAAGCAAGCAAAGAAACGACTCGCCGCGCAAACCAGCCTTTTCATCCTAATTCGTACCGGCGGCGGCGTCCAATTCAGCCAGCAACCGGGCTAGCTCTTCCGGCAACGGAGCAACAAACTGCAGCGATTCGCCGGTCGTAGGATGGCGGAACCCGAGCCGTTCAGCATGCAGAAACTGCCGGTGCATTTTGCGGATCGCCGCTCGCAGCCTGACGTCCTGAACGGTTTTGTCGCGGCCGCCGCCATAAACTTCGTCGCCAACAACCGGATGCTTGAGCCAGGAGAGATGCACGCGAATCTGATGCGTGCGGCCAGTCTTCAATTCGACATCAAGCAGCGTAAACGATTTGAAGCTCCGGCGAACTTTGTAGAGTGATAACGCGCCGCGTCCGGCACGCACCACGGCCATGCGAATTCGGGTTCGCGGATCGCGCGCGATTGGTTGTTCAATTCGCCCTGATTGCTGCTTGACCACACCGTGGACCAAGGCAACATAACTTTTGAAAACTTCGCGCGCGCGAAACTGATCTGCCAGGTTCTCGTGCGTTGTTTCGTTCTTGGCCACAACCATCAGTCCGGACGTATCTTTGTCCAAACGGTGCACTATGCCGGGACGAACGGCGCCGGCGCGCGTCGACAGTTTTTGGAAGTGATAAGCGAGTGCGTTGGCCAGCGTTCCCGAATGGATGCCGGCAGCCGGATGGACCACCAGGCCGGCTGGTTTGTTAACTACGATCAGCGAGTCGTCCTCAAAAATGATCTCAAGCGGAATGTCTTCAGGAGTAAACGTAGCTGCGGGCGGCGTCGTCAGTTCAACTTCAATTTCGTCCCCAGCACGCAGCTTGTACGAAGCTTTTGCGGGCTTGCCGTTGACGAGTACATCTTCGTCCTCAATCAACCGCTGCAATCGCGCACGACTCCAGCCATCGATTTGGGCCGCAAGGAAAGAGTCGAGCCGCGTATCAATATTTGATTCGCTAACTTGAAGATTGAGAGTCTCGAGATTGGATAAAGCTTTAGCCGTTGTTCTTTTCAAACTCTTTCATGAAGGAAACCAGCGCCTTGACGCCGGCCAGCGGGAACGCGTTGTAGATTGACGCGCGAATGCCGCCGACCGACCGGTGCCCCTTCAAGCCATCCAAACCCTGCGCGGTCGCTTCGGCGGTAAACTTCTTTTCCAGTTCTTCGTTGGGCAAGCGAAACGTGACATTCATGATTGAGCGTGAATCGTGATCGGCATGTCCGCGATAGAAATCCGTGGCGTCGATAGTGTTATAGATCAGTTGCGATTTCGCTTCGTTCTCACGATGCATGCCGGCCAGTCCGCCTTTTTCTTTCAGCCAATCACAGATCAGGCTAATAATGTAAATGCCCCAGGTGTTCGGCGTGTTGTAAAGCGACTTGTTCTCGACGTGCGTGCGATAGTCGAGCATCGTGTGCATGCCGTCCGGAATTTTCTTCAGCAGGTCATCACGCAGAATGACCAGCGTGACTCCGCTCGGCCCCATATTTTTTTGTGCGCCGGCATAGATAATCCCATATTTCTCAATCGGGATCGGGTGCGACAAAATGTCCGACGAGGCATCGGCCACCAGCGGCACATCACCAACCTCGGGCTCCCGTTTCCATTCGACACCTTCGATCGTTTCGTTGGTCGTTATGTGGACGTACGCAGCTCGCGGATCCAGCTTCAACTCTTCGTTTCCCGGCACGCGCGTAAAGCCACCGTCCGCCGTCGTCGCCGCGACGTTCACACCGCCGGAACGTTTTGCTTCTTTCAGCGCTTTCTTACCCCAGCTTCCGGTGATCACGTAATCCGCGCTGGCATCCGCCGGCAGAAAATTCATCGGCACCATGGAAAACTGCAGGCTCGCTCCGCCCTGCAAAAAGAGTACGTGGTAGTTAGCCGGAATGCCGAGCAACTCGCGCAACCCGGACTCTGCATTGGCAAAGATCTGGTCGAATGTTTTTGAGCGATGGCTAATTTCCATCACCGACATGCCGACGCCGGGCAGCGCCAACAGATCGCGCTGGGCTATTTCCAAAACGGGAACCGGCAACACGGCTGGTCCAGCACTGAAGTTAAAAATTCGCTCGTCCATTAAGCGTCTCCGAACTATTATTCGTCGTAACGACCGCGCATCATGCGGCCGGCCATGCGCGTCACCAGCGCGCGCGGCGCCAGCCGTTCCGATTCGGTCATCACCCGGTTGATCCATCCGGAAATGATGTGACTCTTGCCGCGCGCTAGTCCACGCAATGCAGTGTCGACCACTTCTTCCGGAGTTTGCGACGCGCGCGCGGGTGGCTTTTCGCCGCGTGCCGCCTCGAAAAAATTTGTATCAGTAACGCCAGGGCACAGCGCCATGACTTTTATTCCAAATGTCCGATTCTCTTCCCACAATGCTTCGGAAAACGAAAGCACGAACGCTTTGGTCGCGGCATAGGTTGTCATGAAGGGCACGCCCTGAAAGGCGGCGGTGGAAGCGACGTTGATGATCGCGCCCTGTTTGCGTTCACGCATCGGTTGCAAAAATCGATAAGTTAATTCAACCAGCGATTTCACATTGAGATCGATCATGTTCAACTCGCGCGCCAGGTCCGCCTTGGCAAAGTCGCCGAACGATCCAAAGCCGGCATTGTTAACGAGCAGGTCTATCGTCAAACCTCTCTTCTCGGCTTCGGCGAAAAGCCGCGCCGGAGATTCCGGTAGGCTGAGATCTAGCGCGACGTATTGCGCGCGGATGCTGTTCGACCGGCCCAGCTCATTACAAAGCGTGATGAGTTTGTCTTCCGACCGCGCTACCAATAAAACGTTGCGGCCACGCGCCGCCAGCCGGCGGGCAAAGACTTCGCCAATGCCGCTCGAGGCGCCGGTGATGAGGGTCGCGTTCATTTCTCGTTCAACTGAAGCAAATCAAGTTGGATGATATCGGTGTTTTCCTTTTGTAACCGATCAAGCATCACGCTCGACGGTGCATTATCCAGATTGATGCGCGCCACCGCCGCTTCCGCGCCATCAAACACGATGTTCTCCATCTCCTGCACGTTGATGTGTTCGCCTTTAATCGCGTCGAAAACGACAGCCAGAACGCCGGGACGATCCAGATGGCGCACAACCAGTCGATGCGTCGCTGGAGTTTGGCGCGCCAGATTGACGACGTTGGGCACTCGTCCCGTTTCCTTAAACTCACGCACGATGCGCACCGTTTCTGCGGCAATCGCTTCCTGCGCCTGATCGGTTGAAGCGCCAATATGATGCGTGCCGTAAAGGTTCGGCTCCTGCGCGATCGGATCCGTGAATTCTGCCGTCGCCGAAGTCGGCTCACCAGCATAAACATCCAGCCCGGCACGAAGGCCACGCGAATGCATTGCTTCCACCAGCGCTGCGTGATCGACTACCTCACCGCGCGCAGTGTTAATAAAATATGCGCCCCGTCTCATCGCCCCGAAAAATCCGGCATTGAGCATTCCTTTAGTTTCTGCATTGAGCGCCATATGAGCGCTGACAACGTCGGCAGCGCGCGCGACCTCCGCGGGTGTGCTTTTGAATTCAACGCCAAGCTCAGCGGCACGTTCCGGCGTCAGGCTGCGGCTCCAGGCAATTACAGGCATGCCGAAAGCTTGCGCGCGCGGAATCATTTCCTGGCCAATTTTCCCGACGCCAACCAGGCCGAGCGTGCGGCCGAACAAACCACGCGCCTGGGAAAACTCTTTTTTGTTCCATTCGCCACGACGCAACGCGATTACGTTATCGGCAACACGTCGATCAAGCGCAAGTATGAGCGCAAAGGCCAGTTCGGCTACAGCGATTGAGTTTTTGCCGGGGCAGTTGGAAACATAAATCCCGCGCCGCGACGCAGCCGCAACATCGATGGTGTTGAAACCGGCGCCGGCCCTGACTACTAACTTGATGGAACCGGCCGCCAGCATTTTCTCGCTCACCTTGGTGCCGCGAACTACCAGCACGTCAGGCGAGAGCCTTTCGATCGCGGCGACGAGCGCATCATCTTTTAGGTCCGGCTCGAACGTGATCTCGCAACCAAGCGCTTCCAGTCCCTCGCGCCCTGATTGTTCGAATTTGTCAGCGATTAGAACGTGCATAATCTGTCCAAGGCCCAAGGTCCACTGACTTAGATCGTATGAATCAACAAGCCGTCGCGCAGCTTGGGCTCAAACCAGGTTGACTTCGGCGGCATGATTTCGCTTGCGTCCGACACGCGCAGTAGTTCGTCAATCGTCGTCGGATGCAACGAAAAAGCCGCCGCCGCCTTGCCCTCATCTACCAGCTTTTCCAATTCCTTCGTGCCGCGGCTGCCGCCAATGAAATCGATGCGCTTATCAGTGCGCACATCCTTGATTCCCAGAATCGGATCCAACAAACGATCCTGAAGGATGCTCACGTCGAGCGCAGCCACAGTTCCCTGCGGCGCGGGCGAACCGCCAGCGAGAGTTAGCGTGTACCACTGCCCGCCCAGGTACATGCTCCATTTGCCGCGACTCTCGGGCGTTGCACTCCCGCCTTCACTAACGTCGAAACTCTGGCGCACTGCTTCGAGAAATTGTTCCGGGGACAATCCGTTTAGATCGCGCACCACGCGGTTGTACGGCAGTATCTGCAATTGATCATCCGGAAACATTACAGCCAGAAAAAAGTTGTAATCTTCGTCGCCGGTGTGACCAAAGCTCTGTTCCTTAAGTTCCGCTCGCGCGCGCGCCGCGCTAGCTGCGCGATGGTGGCCATCGGCAATGTAGAGATAAGGAATCTCGCGGAACGCATGAACAAAGCGAACCGGATCAGGCACGCGCCAAACCGTATGCTGAATACCATCGGCGGCGGTGAAATCGAAAATGGCATTTGCCATCGTCGTTTCCATCACCATCGTGTCAATTTCGCGGCTGGCCCGGTAGGTTAGGAATACTGGTCCAGTTTGCGCCCGCAACACAAGCATGTGCCGCGTTCGGTCATCCTCTTTATCGCGCCGGGTTCGCTCGTGCTTGCGGATTATTTCCTGGTCGTAATCATCAATCGAACAGCAAGCGACGACTCCAATCTGTTCGTGCTCGCCCATAATCTGGCGATAGAGATAGATGCTCGGCACATCTTCGGTTTCCAACGGGCATTCCTTTTTAAGCAGTTCGTAATTCTCCAGAGCCTTGCGATACACCTGGTCTGAATAAAGATCGGTGCCGTCGGGTAAATCAATTTCCGGCCGCGAAACGTGCAAAAAGCTCAGTGGATTGTCAGCCGCGAGCAAGCGGGCCTCGGCGGTGCTAACGACGTCATAGGGCACGCTCGCTACTTGCTTTGCTCGCTCAGATAGCGGGCGCAAAGCTCGAAATGAACGGATGATTGCCACGAATCCTCCCGGCGCAGCAGATTTGCAAAGGCGCAAAAATCGCTGCTCGCAAACGAAAGTTTTTGTTAATTGCTGAAGGCGTTCCTAAGACTATCCGTTGCCTGCGGTTATTAGCAAGTCGCGAAATCGGCTTAGCGAGTTAGCGCTGCCGCTCAGCCGATGCAGCGTGTAGAATGTTTATCGAAACTGATTCAGGAGAAAAACAAATGAGCGACCTGGCAAGTCGGGATTGCGTTCCCTGCCGCGGCGGTGTGCCGCCATTAAAAGGCGCCGAGCTTACTAGACTGCAAAGCGAAATTGCAGGCTGGGAAGTTGTAAACGAGCACCACCTGCGCAAGGAATACAAGTTTGGCGATTTTGCCAAGACGCTTGAGTTCGTGAACCGCGTGGGCCAATTGGCAGAAGAGCAATGGCATCATCCGGACCTCTGTTTCGGTTGGGGCCGCGCAGAAGTAACCATCTGGACCCACAAGATCGCTGGCCTGACAGAAAGCGACTTCATCCTGGCAGCGAAGATCGATGCTCTTTGAAGTTACGCAAGACTCGCTTGATAAATCTTTTCAGTTTCATCAACCATACGCTGGACGCTGAACCTGTCGGCTACATCTTTTTGGGCGGCTGCGGCAATCCGCAGTCTGGTGGCCTCGTCACTCAACAGGGCTTGAACCGCGACTGCCATTTCATTTGGATTGCTAATCGGAGTCAGCAGTCCAGTTTCTCCAGCTCGAACAATCTCGCGCGCGCCCTCGGTTTCGGTTGCCACTACAGCCGTGCGGCTGGCCATGGCTTCAACTATTGCGAGGCCGAACGATTCGGTGTGCGATGCGGAAACAAGAACGTCCAGGGCGCAATAGAGTTGGGCTAGATCGTCCAGCCATTTTACGCGGCGCACCTGCGCTGTCAGGTTCAGTTCGTCAATTAGCAGTTCGATTTGCGCTTCATATCTTCCCTCCGGCGAGTGATCGATGCCGGCGATGATGAAATTGCAGCCGGCAACGTGTTTTGAAATCTGCGCCGCGGCGCGCAAAAACTCCTGATGGCCTTTCAATGGCGTTAACTCGCCGACCGTTCCCACCAGCCGAGCGGATTCAGGCAGTTTCCAACTCTCCAGAAATTCCTGGCGATTAAACTGTTCTCGGGCGCATGCAAAGCGGCCCGTGTCAATTCCATTCAGCACCACGGCTATCTTCTCTGCGGGCGCCACTTTGTCGGCACGAAGTTGCGAAGCCACAGCCTGCGAAACAGCAATAATCCGCGACGCCCCGGAAAAGGTAAGGCGGTGCAGCCGGTTCAACGGAAAAAGAACGTGCCGCGTGAGTATCAACCGCGCGCCCGGATTCCGGCGCGCGGCGTAAGCGGCGAGTGGATAATCACGCGCCATGTGCGCATGAATTATTTGGATATTGTTTTTGCGCACCAGTGACGCGAGCGCACGTGCGCTGTTTACATCAAGCGAATTACGCAGGGGTAGCGTCGTAATATTCTCTTTTGCAACCTTGCTTAGTTGATTGTTCAAAGCAGAATGCGGCCGCAAGGCGATGCAGACCTCATGGCCGCGTCCGGCGAAACCATTGGCAAGATCCGCCAAATGGCGCTCGCCCCCGCCGAGCGATTGCGCTGAACTTATCTGGAGAATTCTCAAGAGCAGTTTGTGGACAGTCAGGCTTAATTCGAAAGCGATTTGGAATTTACACAAGAAAGGGCGCGGCAGCCATAGCAAAACCTGGTTTGCAACCAATCAGGTCAGATAATAGTGCTGCCAGCCGCGTACCGAAGCGAAACAGGAAACCTTCGTCGCTGTTTGCTTACCGCCGGGCGTTGGCGGTTTTTCAATCAAAACGCCAGTAAAGCGGGGTCACGGAATTCGGCACACGCGTTGCCCCTTAGAAACATTTCTCCCGGGCAGTAAATCTATTTTGGGGGGCGGAATCTGAAGGAGGACGTTTATGGCAAAACACAAATTGGTAACAGGACTTTTCAAGAACAGATTGGCTGCGGAAGCGGCCGTTGATGCAATCATGAAACGCGGATACACGCGTGACGACATCAGTGTAATGATGTCCGACGCGACGCAGAACAAAGAGTTTGCGCTGCAAACACGGACGCATGCGGCTGATGGCGCAGGCATTGGCGGCGCTGTGGGCGGCGTTGTCGGAGCCGTACTCGCAGCCATCGTTGCCGTCGGGAGCACCATTTTGCTTCCCGGTATCAACCTGGTAATCGCTGGTCCAATCGCTGCGGCGCTTGCCGGCGCCGGCGCGGGGGGCGCCACTGGCGGGGTCATCGGTGCGTTGATTGGCGCCGGCATTCCCGAGTATCGCGCTAAAGTCTACGAAGCCGGACTACGCGGCGGCGGTATTCTTTTAGGGGTCGAAGCGAAGACGGACGAAGAGGTTGATAAACTTGAGGAACTGCTGGAAGCGATCGGCGGTGAGCACGTGCGCACCGAGTAGTTCTAATGCTTGCGGTTTTCAATAAACAAAACAGGCTTACGACACTGTTGTCGTAAGCCATTTTGTTTGCTGAGGTGAAAACTTATTTACTGATTGAATCGCCGATATCTTCGATGGCTTCTCCAACCTTTCGTTTGGCGGTTCCGAATCCCTCGCGAATCTCGCCGCCGGCCTGATCGCCACGGCCCTCATTTTCGAGTTCTCGATCATCCAGGGCGTGACCTACGGTTTCTTTCGCTTGACCCTTCGCCTGATCAAACTTTCCTTTTATCTCGTCTCGATTTGGCAAACCCATATTGCAGTCTCCTTTGTTGAAAGCCTGGTTATCCGACACCCTCCCGATTGCAACGAGTGTTCCCAGAATGTCAGGGCCGCATTTGTTGGCTTTTCGTGGGAATTTTTGGCTGGAAGCTAAAAACCTTAAACAAAGAGCCTGCGAAATCTGTATGTTTTCGCAGGCCTGATGCGTGATCTTAGGACAATTGCTTTTGGGCGCTTATTAGTGCCGTCTTACGCAGGCTCAGTTGCTTCATCGCTCGCATCGCTCTTCTTAATAAACCGATCAGCCTTGTCGCAGATGGGCAGCCTCACTTCGAAGCGTGTGCCTTCACCCGGCTCGCTTACGACAAATATGTCGCCTTTGTGGCGGGTGACGATTCCGTGCGACGCTGAAAGTCCGAGGCCGCTACCGAGTTTTCCTTTGGTGGTGAAGAAGGGTTCAAAAATTCGTGACGCTGTCTCTTGCGGCATGCCGCAACCGTTATCCGCTACCCAGAAACAACCGCATTCGATCTCACCGCGCACGCCGATTTCGATGGTGCCACCTTCAGGCATCGCATCGACGGCGTTGAACAGGAGATTGAGCACCACTTCGCGCAACTCGGCCTGCTCACCCATGACATAAACAGGGGAATTGCTTTCGATCTTCAAGTCGATCGTGCCTTTGCGGGACTTGCTTTGCCACTTAGGCCGGGCGATGTCGACGCTGGAAGTGAGCAGGTAACCCAACTCAACTGGAGCAAATTCGCTGTCAGAGTCACGACGCGCAAATTCCAGAATCCGGCGTAGCGTCTTGGTGCCGTCCTCAACGGCGTTAGTAATCACTTGCAGACTCTTGGCAGACGCCTCATCGCTGGCGTTGCGCAAGAGCAGTTGGGCGCGGCCCTGAATTACCGTTAATGAATTATTCAGATTATGAGCAACGCCAGCCGCCAGTTCGCCAACTGCTCGCAACTTATCAGACTGGGCCATCAACTCGTGCTCGCGCTTGCGATCAGTTACGTCGCGCAGAAAAACCAGCACGCCACCGATTTCGCCGTCTTTCCAAAGCGGGGATGCATGGGCTTCGGCGTAACGGACCAGGCCTTCTGCGTGCAGGACTCGCACTTCACATTCGGTGTCGTTGCCGGCCAGGGTGCGTCGCAGATTTTGTTCGGCAGTCTCTCTCGATTCAGGAGAGATGATGTCAACGAATCGTCCGCCGGCGATTGTCACCGGCTTAAGCGCTTCGGCGCGCTCGTTCATCCAGGTGATACAACCTTCGACGTCCAGTGCATAGATTTCATCTGGCGTGCGATCCGCGACGCTCGCGATAAACGACTTGTGAGCTATCGCTTCCGCCTCGGCACGGCGCAGGTCCGAAATATCTCGAGCAATCACCAGAGCGCCTGGTCCACCGTCATCAGTAGCAAGTGGCTCAACAATGATCGAGATCGAGAGGCTCTTTTCCGCTCCCGATTGGATTTCTACTTCGACTCTCTCGCCGCTCTCAATCGCGCGATCAACGACGCAGCCATCCGCGCCCTCAACCCGCCAAAACATTTCGCAGCAGGGCCGGCCAGGATAAAGCTCGCCGCTTTGCAGTTGTGCCGCATTAGCGTTCCCCTTAAGCAAGCGGCGGTCGCTTCCAAAAAGAAAGGCCCCGTCGGGCAAAACATTGAAAGCGTGGTCCAGCATTTCATCGCTCGTCCGCCGACTCACCAGCGGAGAGTCTTCGGACAAAGCTTCAACCAAACTAATCGAATGTCGATGTGGCATTATTTCTTACGGGAGGAGATGAAAAACTCGAGGTAGGCCTGAACAGGCAATCAACATATTAGCAAAAACCTTTGTAAACCGGCCAGAATAATCGCCTCCAGTTGGGAAGTGCGCAGAGGAAGAATGGCAAATCGGGCTGTTTCTCAGCGAATTGGCCACGTTTGCGCAAAAGGAGGGCAACTGGCTGGCCTGTTGATGCGGGTCGATTCACCCAGTATCATCTTGATAATTCCATAACCATGGTTATTGAGTCCCAGCTGATTCCCGACGTGTCACCGGAAATAGAAGAGTGCATTCAGCGCGCCCTCGCCGAAGATCTGGGCGCGGGTGATGCGACCACAAACGCCATAGTTTCACCGAGCCTGAAGATTCACGGAGAAATAATCGCAAAACAGGCTGGGATCATCGCGGGTCTCGACGTCGCTGCCAAAGTATTTTTCACATTCGACGAGACTGTTGTGTTCGAAACTAATGTACGCGAAGGCGAGCATGTTGCCGCGGGAACCGTCGTTGCCAAACTCTACGGACCAGCGCGCGCTTTATTAACCGCCGAGCGCACCGCACTGAATTTTCTTGGTCGGATGTCGGGAATAGCCACGCTTACGAAACAGTTTGTAGATAAGGTTGCCGGCACGTCGGCGAAGATTCTGGACACGCGCAAAACTGCGCCCGGGCTGCGGGTTGTCGATAAGCTGGCAGTATTGCGTGGCGGTGGTTGCAATCATCGTCAGGGTTTGTTCGACATGATCCTAATTAAAGATAATCACATCGCCGCGGCCGGCTCGCTGGCCCAAGCGGTCAGTCGCGTCAGGAATTCGGGCACGAATCTCGAGATTGAGATTGAGGCGGCCAACCTGCAGGACGTGGAGGCGGCTATCGCATTAGGCGTTCAGCGCATCTTACTCGACAATATGTCGCCTGCAATGATGAAGGAGGCTGTGAGACTAACAGCCAAGCGCGCACAACTGGAGGCGTCAGGAAATGTAACACTCGAGACGGTCGCCACGATCGCCGAGACAGGAGTTGACTACATTTCGGTTGGGGCGCTGACGCACTCGGCGAAAGTTTTTGATGTCAGTTTGAAATTTGACCAGATTGAAGCAACGCCGGGCCCGTTGCACAACCAAACAAATGATCGCTGAGACAAACCCCGAAAAGATGTATCAGGCAATGAAGGCGAAGCTCGCCAACGTCGTGCCGGACTTTGAACTAAAGATCAAGTCGGAACTGGCGGCAGAAATCAATCGCTTGAAGGTCGAGAAGAATGCGGTCATTCTCGGGCACAACTACATGGAAGCGGCGCTCTTCAACTCGGTCCCGGACTTTGTTGGCGACTCGCTTGAGCTGGCGCGCAAGGCGGCGCAAACCGACAAGGACATAATTGTCTTTTGTGGGGTGAAGTTTATGGCTGAGACGGCGAAGATCCTCAACCCGAGCAAGACCGTATTATTGCCTTCCGAAAAGGCCGGCTGTTCGCTGGCGGCCAGCATCACGGCCGAAGACGTGCGCGAACTGAAACGAAAGTTTCCAGGTGTTCCGGTTGTTACGTACGTCAATACTTATGCCGATGTGAAAGCTGAATCGGACATCTGTTGCACGTCTGGCAACGCGGTCGCGGTTGTAGAATCGCTAAATACGGAAACTGTAATCTTCATTCCCGACGAGTACCTCGCTAAAAATGTCGCAAAGGAAACTGGCAAACACATCATCTTTCCGACGATGGATCCGCGGCAGAAGTCTGACGCAGAGTTGGACTACCAAATGATCGGCTGGCTGGGCAGGTGTGAAGTGCACGACAAGTTTACTGTCGCGGACATTGAGAACGTCCGGAAGCAGTTTCCAGACGTCACGATTCTCGCGCATCCTGAATGCAGTCCCGAGGTAGTCGCCGCATCAGATTTTTCCGGAAGCACCGGTGCGATGATTAGGTTCGTCGAAAATAGTTCTGCGCCTCATTATCTGCTCCTCACGGAGTGCGCCATGGGCGACAACATCGCCGCCGCCAATCCTGAGAAAGACATGCTGCGCCTTTGCAGTGTTAGATGTCCGCACATGAATCAGATCACGCTTGAAGATACGCTCGAGTCGCTGCGAAAAAATCAGTATGTGATCGATCTGCCTGCAGATATTCTGCAAAAGGCCGCCCGATCGGTTGAAAGAATGATCGCCATCGGCTGAGTCAATCATGAAGGAAGAATCCTTTTGAACAGGACCGATGTTTTAGTCATCGGTTGCGGCATCGCCGGCGCAACCGCCGCGCTGCGACTGGCGCGCAATCCCAACCGTCTCGTCACCATTGTTACTCGTGCGCGGGATGCTCACGAATCAAATACGCTCTACGCGCAGGGTGGCATCATTGGTCGTGGCGTCGGCGATAATTCCGAGCTGCTGCTTGCTGATATCCTGCAGGCAGGCGCCGGCGTTAGTTCACCAAAGGCGGCACGCATTCTTTCCGAAGAAGGCCCGACGCTGCTACATGAGGTGTTGGAAGAGCTGGCGCAGGTTCAGTTTGATCAAGACGCGAGTGGCCAGCCGCTCTTTACTCAGGAAGCGGCCCATTCACGACGGCGAATCCTTCACGTTGGCGACGGCACGGGCAGAGCCATCATGAACGGCCTTATTACGGCGCTGGGTCTCTGTCCAAATGTAACCATCGAATCGCAGATGACCGCGGTTGATCTGATCACTTTCCCACATCACTCGCGCAATCCGCTGGATAACTACGAAGGCATAACCTGTCACGGCGCTTACATGTTCGACCGCCAGGAACGAACGGTGCATCGCTGTCTCGCCACCACGACGATACTGGCTACTGGTGGCCTCGGGCGTATCTATCGCAACACTACGAATCCGCTAGGCGCACGCGGCGATGGTCTGGCCATGGCCAACCGGGCGGGCGCGCGGATCACTAACGCTGAATACGTCCAGTTTCATCCGACCGCGCTGGCTGTACCGGGCGCTGAAGGTTTCCTAATCAGTGAAGCCGTTCGCGGTGAAGGCGGCGTTTTGATTACGCCTGAAGGCCAACAATTCATGGTGAGTTATGCGCCCGAGTGGGGCGACCTCGCGCCACGCGATGTCGTAGCGCGCGCTATTCATCACGAGATGGAAAGTCATGGCTACTCCTACGTGCTGCTCGACATTGCATCGAAAATGCCGGCAGACAGTATCCGCGAGCGCTTTCCAAACATTTATAGCCGCTGTCTAAAAGCCGGACTCGACATCACGAAGGAGCCTATTCCAGTTGTTCCCGCCGCTCATTACTTTTGCGGCGGCGTGCTGGTGGATGAATGGGGTCGCTCCAGCGTCGCGCGGCTATACGGTATTGGCGAAGTCAGCTGTACGGGCGTGCACGGCGCCAACCGTTTGGCTTCGACTTCGCTGTTGGAAGGTTTGGTCTGGGGAAATCGTGCCGCACAACATATCGAACAATTGCTGGACCAGAAGAACCTGGTGCCGGCCGAGTTTGATAACGTGCCTCCCTGGGATGAAAGCGGGCTGGTTGCAGACGCTGACCCGGCGCTGATTCAGGGCGACATGCAAACAATTCAAAACATCATGTGGCACTACGTGGGATTGGTGCGGAGTGCAGAACGAATCTCACGAGCCATTCGCGAACTACGCCACCTGTGGAATGAGATCGAAACTTTTTACCGGACGACTAAGCTTGACGACGGTTTGATTGGACTACGCAACGCGGTGGAGGTTGCATTGATTGTGGCGCAGGCCGCGCTGCACAATCGGCAGAGTCGCGGTTGTCATTACCGGCAGGATTCAGTTGCAGTTGAGGGCGATCGTTTGATTTAGTGCCGCGTAAAACGATTGGCAAAAGAAAAACCGGGAGGGCCTTAGAGGCACACCCGGTTTCTTTTTGGTTCCAGTTTAAGAACTAGAAGTGGAAACGCACCGCGAACTGAATCTGTCGTTCGCGATACTTGTTGCTATCCGTGCTCGAGACGGCGCCAAACGCTGGCGAATAACATAATCCGTTAGCATCGTTTGTAGCTATTCCGTTAGTGACTACGCAACTGTTTGGCGGGGTACTTGTGGATGACGACGGCGACGCAAAATAAGTGCCGGTTTGACCAAATACCTGCGTGCGATTGAATAGGTTAAACGCCTCTCCAAGAAGTTCAAGATTGTATCTTTCAGAGAAATTGATCCTCTTTGAAATGCGCAAATCCATATTCTTGATTGCTGGTAGTCGAAAAGCGTTACGCGGTAAAACGAAAACACGATTGCTGCCATTCTGCCCGTTTAGGTTCGCCGGACCAGTCGCATTGTATGGCTGGCCGCTGTAGATGACATAGATGGGAGCAAACGACCACCCGTTCAGCACATAATCTCCAAACGAATTCTCCGTACCTTTGTAGAGGTGCGGGGCATACACAGCACTGAATACGAATTTATGGCGCGTGTCGAAGTTGCTTGGCCCGAAGTCGTAAGCTTTGCGCTGGAAGATATCCACCGGCTGATTAAAGATGCTCGTGGTAATCAGCGAGTTTTGTCCAGTATCTGTCGCTTTCGAAAAGGTATAACTCGACTGGAACTGCAGTCCGCGGGTAAAGCGACGGTTAACTTGGAGAACCAGCGCGCTATATTCCGACTTGACGGAACTCTCTTCTCGAAGCATCGAAGGCAGATTTGTATTCGCCTTGGCATATAACGGTATCGTAAACGATCGTCCGTTTAAGGGCCCGCCATAAACGTTGAAGGTCCTGGTTCCGCCGGTTGGCGCAAAGTTGACGTCGACAAAGGTCGGCAAGTCATAACCTCTCGCCCCTACGAACGAGGCTGATGCGACTGTGTTTTTGGCAATTTCCCGCTCAAGAATCAAATCGTATTGAACGATCTTCGGTGTCTGGAAATTTCTCTGGAAAAAGAAAATGGTACCAGCCGAAGGCGAAGTCGTGGTCGGCAAGACGTTCGGGAAAACTGGCGCACAAGGCGCGGTACGAGTGGGGTCGACTGGGAAGCAATTCGTAATTGTTGCACTCGAGAGGCTGACAGTTCCCTGTCCGCCGGGATTACCAGTCTGCAGGAGGTTATTCCAAATATGTCCTCCGAGTATGCGACCGTAATAAACACCAAAGCCGCCGCGGACAGACGTTTTACCATCGCCGTTGATGTCGTATGCAAAACCCACTCGCGGCCCAAAGTTGTTTTTGTCACTCGGCATCGTTGAGGTTGCCTGGGTCAGCGTTCTTCCATCACCCGGGATAACGGTGGTGCCGGGAACCGAAGTGTTGTTAAAGGTCATGCCCGTATTAGGAAGAATGGCTGCAGGCAGTTTTTGATATTCGTAACGGATGCCGGAATTCAAGGTGAACCGCGGCGTGACGCGAGTGTCAAGCTGAGCAAAGAAGCTGTATTCATCTTCGCTGAACTTTATTCCCTGAATTCCGAGACCTTGAACATAGTTGCTCGTATAGCAACGGCCTCGCAGGCGGGTGCTGGTAGCGCAAGTAGTTCCAGCCGCCAATGGCGTTACAAAGTTGACGTAGTCAATCACGAAATCGCTGATGTTGTTGTAAGAGTAAGAGCCGGCTTCGGAACCACGGTTGAGAATTTCGTCGGTGACATGGTTGAAGTCGGCGCCAAACTTCAAGGTGTGAACACCTTTGGTCCAAGTCACCGTATCAGCGACTTGGATGCGTCGCTCATCGGGGTACTTGATGCGTTCAAAGTTGGTGGTGGTGCCGAAGGTTAAACCATTCGTCAAAAATACTTGGGGTGAACGTGCACCCAGTGCCGTTGTTGCGGTCTGGGGCTCGCCTGCAAGTGGTTCCTGGCTCGTAGCAAATTCCAAATCCTTAGAGTACTGAAACCGCGCCTCGTTCAGCAGGTTCGGGGTTATTGTCGACTGAAAGCGTGAATTAATAGTGTCGACTTGAACAAAATCATCGCCGAAGCTATGTCGCGCGTTCGTGTTGGTGGCTTGCGTTTGCAAGCCTGCGGGAGAGGCCCAGCGCAACCGGTTATAGGACACGGTAAACAGGTTGTTGCTGTTAACCTGCCAGTCAAACTTCGGAAAAATGATTTTCTGGTCGCCACGACGAGGAGTGGTGCCAGTCAAAGAGGTAAGAAAAGCGAGGGTGTTGTCAATTTGTGTGTTAGTCAGGCCCTTCGCCACCAAAGCGGTTCGACCAGTCGTTCCCGCCGCCAGCGTATTGAGATAACCGGGAGCAAAGAAAACAGCCAGACCCGGGAAGTTGCGTTTCTGCTGGTCGTAGCTGAAGAAGAAGAAGGCTTTGTTTTTGACGATGGGGCCGCCGATATTGCCGCCGAATTGATGGCGAATATCCAACGGCTTGATTCCCACGGGCGTCGAAATGCCATCGATTAGGACACTCTTAACAGCACGCGGGTTTCGGGCGCCAAATTTGTTGTTGCGATAGTACTCAAAAAGATCGCCATGAAACTCGTTCGTGCCGCTCTTGGTAACTGAATTGACGACGGCGCCGGCCGAACGTCCGTATTCGGCGGAGTAGTTCGAGGAGTTAACCTGAAATTCGCGAACCGCAGACTGGCTGACCACATATGGGATGCGGGTGCGGCCACGTTCTTCTGATTGAAATGACTGATTGTTGTCGCCACCGTCAACCGTGCTGTTGTTCAGCAAACCTGAGACACCGCGGAAACTGATCAGCCCAAAGGGACCATCGGGAACCGAAGCCGGCGTTAAGAGCACAAAGTCGGTAACGCGACGACCGTTCACCGGAAGTTCGTTAATGGATGTCTGGTTGACGTTGGTGGAGAACTCCTGCGAGTTAGTATTGATTACCGGCGCTTCAGCGGTAATCTCGACGCTCGCCGTGGTTCCAGCAACACCCAGCGGCACGTTCAGCGCGGTTATCTGTCCCACTTCAACTACAACTTTTTCCTGGACGAAATCAGCGAAGCCCGCCACGGAAACCTTGACGGTATAGGTTCCCGGATCCAGGTTAATAACGCGAAAGCCGCCGTCGGAATCTGTGGTGGCCGTAGCCTCTTTGTTGGTGCCGGCATTAGTCGCCGTCACTGCAGCATTAGGAATCGAAGCGCCTTGCGGGTCGTTGACCTTACCGCTGATGCCACCAGTCAAGGTTGACTGTGCAAACGCGATCGTGCTGAACGCGAGTATCGAGAAAATAATTAGGGGTAGTCGTACAAATTTCGACATGGGGAACTCCTTAAGCATGAGTTGACGTTGAAGAATGTGCGCAGCCGATGTGGGCGCAGGTTGATATCTTGAAGATAGAGAGCAAATTGAAGTTATGCAAAACAAGAAGGAAAAGATTAGTAGCACTCGATTAGAGGCAAGCTTTTAACATGCCTCAAGCAACTTTCGCAAGCTTAATACGCGTTAAAGTCGCGTTAAGATACATCACCGAAATTTCGTATTCTGAGACGACCCGCCCGGGCATGTCTTGATCGCGTTCCTGTTCGCAAAATGCATGCCGAATTGAGGCTAAGGGCAGGCTCGACAGAACTCCTCACTTTTCAAGCCGTATCTGAAAGCGGGGCTATGCGGCAGTCTCAAACTTGGCCGAGAATTTGGATCAATATTGGAAAATCAGGAAATTGCGGCTGGCGCCGAACGCCTACCCAGAGAAGCGCTCGACGATCATGGCAATGCCCTGGCCCCCACCGATGCAGGCGGTCGCAAGACCGTAGCGCCCGGAACGGCGCTGCAATTCATGAAGCAGCGTGAGCACCAGACGCGTTCCCGTTGCCCCTAATGGATGTCCCAGCGCAATCGCGCCGCCATTGACGTTAGTGCGCGATCGATCCAACCCTAATTCCTTTTCGACGGCGAGATACTGACCAGCAAAAGCTTCATTCACCTCAATCAGGTCGATGTCGGAGAGCTCGAGTCCGGCTTTCTGCAAGGCCTGGCGCGTTGCAGGCACTGGGCCAATGCCCATGATTTCAGGCTCGACGCCGGCGTAAGCCCAACTAACGATGCGACCCATTGGTTTCTTTTCACCCTGCTTCAGATATTCTTCGCCACAGATGACGAGAGCTGCCGCACCATCGACAATGCCGGAAGCATTCCCAGCAGTTACAAAACCATCTTTGGCGAACGCCGGTCGTAACTTGGCCAGGACCTCCATCGTCGTTTCTGGTCGCAGGTGGTCGTCGCGATCAAAAACAAAACTCGATTTGCGCGACTTAACTTCAACCGGAACGATCTCGTCGGCGAAGTAGCCAGCGTCGCTGGCCCGCTTGGCTTCCTGCTGCGAACGCAGCGCGTACTGGTCCTGCTCTTCGCGTGAAATGGAAAACTTGCGCGCCAAATTCTCGGCGGTGCCGGCCATCGGCGTGTTGCAGTACGTATCGAGCAGGGCCACCATCAGACTGTCTTCCAGTTTGCCTCCGCCCAACGCAAAGCCCGAGCGCGCACCGCGAATGACATGCGGCGCCTGTGACATAGACTCCATGCCGCCGACTAACACCGTCTGCGCTTCACCAAGCTGAATCATCTGCGCGCCCGAAACAATCGACTGAATTCCGCTGCCGCATAAACGGTTGACCGTAAGCGCCGGACGATCGAAAGGCACCCCTGCTTTGAGCGCAACATGACGCGCGCCATAGATCGCATCGCCGGATGTCTGCAACGCATTTCCAAAAACCGTGTGATCGATCTCATCCGCGGCGACACCGGTAGTCTCCAAAGCAGCTTTTGCCGCCGTCGCACCAAGATCGATTGCCGAAATGTCTTTCAGCGCGCCGACATATTCGCCCATCGGCGTTCGCTTGCCACCCAATATGAAAACGTTTGTGCTCATCTCAATAGACCAACCCTTCCATGGTTTCGAATTTCGCGCACATCAGAAACGGAAAGGTTAACAAAGAATGGAACGCCGGATCAATTGCAGGCGTGGTGTCATAGTTTGAACCAGTCCACTGTGCCTCCTTTGTGTTCTTTGTATCTCTGTGGTGAGCCGTCGCTGACAAAGATTCATGACTGAGACACAGAGAACACCCAGGACGCACAGAGAAAGTTTGAACCTAATAACCAAAAGGATTGTTTGGACAGCGATTAGGAGAGGTGTTCCCTATTCCAAGAATCTATGATGGGCCCGATAGCGGTGCAATAGTTCTTCGAGAAAGCCTTCGTAGGTAAAGGTGCCGAGATCATAGGTCGGACGAATCTTGTACATGAGTGGCAGCGAAACCCGCCAAGCCATCCACTGTCGCGGAACATCCGACAAATCCCAGCGGCGCCGCAGAAAGGTTTCCACAACTTCGATTTCGCGCTCGGTGAGTCTGTTCAGTTCGCCAGAAAACTCCACCGGCTTGAACGATCTGCGTAACGCCACGTCGCTTACTGACGATTCAAACACCTGCGTAAATGCCGGCGCTTCGGCTTCGCGTTCGCGCACCACCACGGTGCCCGCGATCATGTCACCTACGCGCTGGTCCGACGAACTAACAAAAACCGAGATGAGGCCAATCGAATAAAAAGGCGCTGGCATCATGTCGAAAGTACGCAGCAAATTTCTGACTGCCGCTTCCCAAAAAGTGACGGGCCGGCCGTCCTCGCGAATAACGCGCAGCTTCATCCAGCGCTTGCCGGGTGTTTGCCCATTCCAAATCCATTCAAAGAAAGCGAAGTACCCGGAGAGAATCAGGAAGACAATTACGACAAGAGCGGCGAGCACCCATTTTGGCGCGGTGGTAAGTTTCTCGCCAAAGCCTGAATAGTTTGAAACCAGCGTGAACGCGATCACCATGAGGATGAGAGCGAGTACTTGCAACGCATGATCAATCGCGCAGGCCAGAAAACGATTGCCGATCGAAGCGAGCGCAAAGTGAAGCGGCACGCGCTCCGGCGTTTCAATTATCAGAACGTCTTCAGTGGCGAGTACAGCGGACATTGACAAACAGAACCCGACGCAAAAGAAGCTAACCGTCAAATTGGACTCGAACAAAACGTCGCTTACCAACCTTAAACAAGGCCGACATTCCCGGTTTCCATAACGTTACCGAGTTCACGACCGTTTGTTTTTCGCCATCAACCGAGACGCCACCCTGTTGAATCAGTCTACGGGCCTCAGCCTTGGATTCCGCCAGGCCTACCGTCACTAACAGGTGGGCCAGATCCCAGCCCTTCGGATCATTGGACGGAAGAACGCGCACCTCAACTTCATCCGGAGTCTCCTTGTTGCGGAACCTGCGAACGAATTCCGCTTCGGCTTTTTGCGCATCATCGGTCGAATGGAAATCAGCAATGATTGACTTCGCAAGCTCAGCCTTAATATCCCGTGGATTCCGTTCGCCGTTGGCGGCTGCACTCTTCAGAGCGGCAATTTGTTCAGTAGTTAAATCCGTCAGCAGTTCGTAATAACGCCACATCAGCTCATCCGAAATCGACATCACTTTGCCGAAGATCTCCGCGGGCGTTTCATTGATGCCAATGTAGTTGCCCAACGACTTGGACATCTTTTGCACGCCGTCCGTCCCCTCCAGCAACGGCATGATGACGCAGACCTGCGCTTCCTGCTGGTATTCGCGCTGTAAATTGCGACCCATCAGCAGATTAAATTTTTGATCGGTGCCGCCAAGCTCGACATCAGCAGCAAGCGCAACCGAGTCGTAGGCCTGCGTTAACGGATACAGCAACTCGTGCAACGCAATTGGTTTTTCATCAACCAACCGCTTGGCAAAATCGTCGCGTTCCAGAATTTGTTTGACGGTAACGTGCGCAGCCAAACGTATGAAGCCAGCGGAACCAAGCTTATCCATCCATTCCGAGTTAAAACGGATCTCGGTCTTTTCCGGATCGAGCAACTTGAATATTTGTTGCTTGTAAGTTTCAGCGTTGGCGTTGATTTCGTCGCGGGTGAGCTGTGGCCGCGTCGCTGAGTTGCCGGAAGGGTCGCCGATGAGCCCGGTGAAATCTCCGATTAGAAATATAACTGTGTGGCCCAATTCCTGAAACGCGCGCAACTTGCGAATGACAACTGTGTGTCCGAGATGAATATCGGGCGCCGTTGGATCGACACCGAGTTTCACGCGCAACGGTTTGCCGGTCTTCGCAGACTGCTCAAGCTTGGCGCGCAACTCTTCCTTGCGGATTATCTCCGTGGTCCCTTTGCGTAGGTAGTCGAGCTGTTCCTCAATCGTCATTGGCTTAATCGTAAAGCGTCAGTCGTGAATCGTAAATAGAATAAGAGCGCGCATCTCTTGCGCCCCCGCCCTTACTTGAGCACCACTCGCCGGCCAACAATCTCGTAAGCGCCACTGGCGACAATAGCAAGCGCTGCTGCATACAGCTTGTGCTCTTCCTCCAGTATCCGCGCGGAAAGCGTCGCTTCGGTGTCCTCGTCGAGAACGGGAACAACTCGTTGCACGATGATTGGACCGCCATCGAGCGTCTGGTCAACGAAGTGTACCGTGCAGCCGCTGAACTTTGCGCCATGCTCGAGCGCCTGCCGTTGGGCGTCGAGTCCGGGAAAGGCCGGCAAGAGACTGGGGTGGATATTCAAAATGCGGTTGTGGTAAGCCGAAAGAAAGTGCGAGGACAAGAGCCGCATGTAACCCGCAAGACAAACAAAGTCAACCTGGTATTCCTGCAGCACAGTTACTATTTCGCGATCGTGTTCGTCACGCGGCCGGCCTCTTCTTTCGACAACCACTGTCGGCAGGTTTTGCGACTGGGCAGGCGCAAGACCAGCGGCGTTTGGCTGGTCGCTGATGACCAACGCAATTTCGGCTTCCGGAACACGTCCCTCGCGAACCGCCTCGGCAAGTGCCAGCATGTTCGAACCGCGCCCCGAAACAAGAATAGCGATTTTGGTTTTCACTTCGCGTGGCTTTACTTGGATTCATTCTCATTTCTCTCTGTGCGTCCTCTGTGTTTTCTGTGCCTCCGTGGTGAATCTTAATTAGGAATGAATCACCACAGAGACACGGAGAACACGGAGGACGCACAGAGGCAATTCAAACCAGGCTACTACCCGAGACTAGAGGAACTGCACGAAGCGTTTCCCTTCGATCACTCGACCGATTTCGTAAACCTGATCGCCGCCGTCCTGGAAATGCGATTTAACGACGCCGGCATCTGCAGGCGAAGTAACAATGACCATACCGACGCCCATATTGAAAGTGCGATACATCTCTGCGTCGGAAACATTGCCAAGTTTCTGCATGAGTTGAAAAACCGGCAGCACGGGCCAACTGTCCTTTTTGATTTCGACGGCAGCGCCCTCGGGCAGGATGCGCGGAATATTATCTGTTAGCCCGCCACCGGTGATGTGGGCGAGACCCTTGATCATTCCCGAATCAAGCAAACCATCGAGCGGTTTCAAATAACTAAGGTGCGGCTGCAACAGCGCCTCACCAATCGTCATGTTCAGGTCAGCAATGCGCGTGTTCACGTTATGGCCTGCTACTTCGAAAAACAATTTGCGCGCCAGCGAGTAACCGTTCGTATGCAGCCCGACTGATGGCAGTGCAAGCAAAACATCTCCCGCCGAAATTTGTTTCCCGTCAATAATTTTTTCTTTATCCACAACTCCTACGATGAAGCCGGCAACATCATATTCACCCGCAGCATAAAAATCCGGCATCTCGGCAGTTTCACCACCGAGCAGGACAGAACCGTTTTCGCGACAGCCTCGGGCGATGCCTTCAACAATCGCGGCAACCAGGTCGGGCAACAGTTTTCCGGTGGCGATGTAGTCGAGAAAAAACAGCGGGCGCGCGCCCTGGACCAGAATGTCGTTAACGCAGTGGTTGACCAGGTCGCGGCCGACGGTGTTGTGAATGCCGGCGAGGAATGCAATCTTCAGTTTTGTACCGACGCCATCAGCCGACGCCACCAGCACCGGTTGTTTCAACTTGGGAAACGCGCCATCAAACATTCCGCCAAAGCTGCCGATCTCGGAAAGCGTCTGCGCGTTGAAGGTCTGTTTTGCGAGTTGCTTGATCCGGTCGGTAGCGCGCGTGGCGGCGTCAATGTCAACGCCCGCAGCTGCATATGAAATTGGCTTTGTCATTGGTTCGTAAATCGTGAATCGTAAATAGAAAAATCCGACTAACTAACCCAAACCTCAACTTAATGGCGAGTCTCAACATGGGACATAAGTGTCTTCACCATTTAGGATTTACGATTCACTATTTACCGCTCTTTTTCGGGGGTGGTCCAAAGTCGCCATAGGCAATGAATCCGGAACGCGTCGAGTCGTCCTTTTGACCAACTCGCCCAGCCCAAACGTCAACCGCGCCTTCTTTCGCAGTCTTAATCACGTAGTCTTTCTCTTTGCCGCGGGTCGTAATCGTTATCTCGCCTTGCAGGTCAGTCCGGAACAACTTCGCGTTCGCCGCTTTCAATCTGTCCAACACCGCCTGCGCCGGATGTCCATAACGATTCCATTCGCCGCAAGAGATGACCGCCACTTCCGGCTTTACGCGATCGACAAAGTCCTGGGCCGTTGCGTACCTGGAACCGTGATGACTGACTTTCAAGATCGTCGAGCGCAGGTTTACGTCTTTCGTCAGCATGCGGTGTTCGCTTTGCTCTTCCGCATCGCCGGTCAAGAGCAGCGAGAAATCGCCGTAGTCGAGCCTGATAACAAGCGAATTCGCGTTGGGCAGGTTGCCGCCCGTTTTCATCTGATCTTTCGTAAACAATGGTTCGGTGGGCGCGAGCACAGTCAGCAACGCTCCGCCACCAATATCGTATTTCGTGCCGGCTTGCGCTTTCTCATGGCTCGCGCCGCTTTGCGTCACCGCGTCTTTGTACTCATCGTAAAACTTGGTGATGGAGTTCGACTTGGCAGGGGTTGCTGGTTTTTTATCTTGCGCAGATTTCTTTTGCACTGCTTTCGGCTTCACGGCCAGTGACTCGGGAACGTCCGGCTCAGTGCCGTTATCGATCACGCGCAAGACTTTGGCGCCTCTAATTACTTCGTCGGCTCCGCCAATGTGATCGGGATGCGGATGAGTGGCGATGAAGAAGTCGAGTTGTTGCACCTTGTAACGCTTCAACGCTTCCAGGACAACTTTGCCCTTGTTGGTGTCGCCGGCATCAATCAATACAGACGTACCGGTAGGCGAGATAATCAGAACGGACTCGCCTTCAACCGGGCCAACATCGAGAATGTGCACCTGAAGTTCTTTGCCGGATGGCGTCGGTGGCTTCGTCTTCCACCAGGGCACTACATATTTCCAGCCGATGTAACCGGCGGGAATCAGCAGCAGAACTAAGACTGCGCCCGCACATCCACATCCCTTTGTTGCTCGACTCACTGATTGTTCCTTGTAATCAGAATGGAGATAAGCCGTCTCGCCGCGATGAAGCCAGGACTCTTAGCCCAGTGTCCAGGCGCCGGCTAAAGCCCGTGCCACGTCTTAGTTGTCGGCGGCAATGGCTTCGTGATCCCGCTCCCACATCGTCTCCGCTTCACTGGTAATGCGCGTCGGGTACTGCTCGTTCCAACAGGCCACGCACGACGAATCGCGGCTGATGCCAATCGCTTCAACCATACCCTCGAGCGAAAGATAACCAAGCGAGTCGGCTTCAATAAACTTGCGAATCTCTTCAATCGACATTTGCGCGGCGATCAAATCCGCTTTATTCGGCGTGTCGATGCCGTAGTAACACGGACTAATCGTCGGCGGACAACTGATGCGCATGTGCACTTCGCTGGCTCCCGCCTCGCGCACCATCCGCACAATTTTCTTGGAAGTCGTGCCGCGGACAATCGAATCGTCTATTAGCACAACGCGCTTGCCGGCAATCAATTCGCGCACCGGATTCAACTTGATGCGCACGCCAAACGAACGAATCGACTGGCGCGGTTCAATGAAGGTACGGCCAACGTAATGATTCCTTACCAAGCCAAAACGAAAACTAACCCCGCTCTGCGCTGAATAGCCAATCGCCGCAACTGTTCCCGAATCCGGCACCGGCACCACTACATCCGCATCCGCCGGTTGTTCGATGGCGAGCTGCGCGCCCATGCGGTGTCGCGACTCGTTCACTGACTGGCCATAGATAAGTGAATCGGGTCGCGCAAAATAGACGTGCTCAAACAAACACATCGATGGCTTTTGCACCGGCAATGGATGCGAAGACCGCAAACCATCCTGATCGATGACCAACATCTCTCCGGGCTCGACGTCGCGAACATACTGCGCATCGATTAAATCAAAGGCACAGGTTTCGGAGGCAACCACCCAGGCATCGCCCAAACGGCCCAGGGCGAGCGGGCGAAAGCCGCGCGGATCACGAATCGCGATCAGTTCATTCGGTGTCAGAAACAACATCGAGAATGCGCCTTCAGTGTCCCGCAAGACTTCGGGGATCGCTTCGCGCACGGACGACGCTTTTGATCGCGCCACGCCGTGCAGAATGACTTCAGTGTCCGAAGTCGCAGAAAAGATCGCGCCTTCCTTTTCCAGTTTGCGTCGCTCTTCACGCGCGAACGGCAAGTTGCCGTTATGACAGATGGCGATCTGGCCGTGCTGGCAGGTCACCAGGAATGGTTGCGCTTCGCGGATCGAAACTTCGCCCGCAGTCGAATAACGAACATGACCAATAGCACTGGCGCCCGGCAAACGATCGAGCGTTGACTGATCAAACGCCTCGGCCACGTGGCCCATCGCGCGCTCAAGTCTCAGCTCGGCGCCATTGGACGCCGTGATGCCGCACGACTCCTGACCACGATGTTGCAGCGCGTACAGCCCCAGATAAGTTAGTCGCGCAGCATCGGCGTGCCCGTAGATTCCGAATACGCCACACTCATCTTTAAACTTGTCGTCCGTCAATTCGAACTGCACCGTTTTCCCTTTAGCTGAGAATCTGATTCTTTCCGAAACGCGAGCTTACTTTGCATTACCGCGCGATTCAACTCGCGTACGCGATCCGCAGATACACAAAACATTCTCAGTTGGGTATCATAAGTTTCGAATCTGAAGTTACGCGTCAAATTTCTGACGCTAAAACTAGAGCCGAAGCGAGGGGCCAAGCTTAATGAAACATGTTTTTTTCGTTGTTTTGCTGGCAACATTAGCCCTAACTTATCCAGGTATCCTCGCGACACGATCTTTGACGGCGAATGCCGGGACCTCTCCGGCGGTAAACTCTGCGCAACTATACGCAAAACAATGCGCCTCTTGTCATGGCAAGGATGGCCGCGCAAAAACGATCAAGGGTAAACTAAAACACGCGCGAAACCTGGCGGACGCCGAGTGGCAGGAAAGAGTCAGCGACGAGCGCATCTTCAATTCCATCAACAACGGCAAGGAAAAGATGCCGGCCTATGGGAAAAAACTCTCTCAGGAACAGATCGAGGCACTCGTCACTTACGTTCGCGCTTTTAAGAGATAGCGTTTATGTTTGCGCAAGTCTTTCGTTCCAGCAACAGCGGCTGAAGCCTTTTGGATTTCATCAGTGAAAACTCCCAACACATTGCGGCGCCTAACTGTTTCGCTGCTGCGGGCGATGCTGGTTGCGGCATTGCTGTTTTCGGGTTGGCTGATCTACTCAAAACTTCCGCACCATTCAACCACCGACGCTCGCCCTGCGCGCAATGAAACCGCGCTGCAGATCATGTTGCGGCCCGTTGGCATTAATGCTGCAGCTCTGGACATTCCGGTTGAACTCTATCCGGTCGACATTGTCGCGGTGCAACACGAATACTTTACTGAACGGCGCGCCGGCAAACGTTTTGATGATTTTCTGAACGAGCGCATGCAGGGTCGGCGACCAGTCAATACCAAACTTGATAAGGATGGTCAGGGAACAATAGTTGTCACTGGCGGCAGTTGGTGGCTCAACGCTGTCTTACCCGGCGAAGAAGATTTGGAGTGGCGCCTGCCGATTAATGTTGCCGGCAGCAAACAGATTGTGGAGCTGACCTCACAAAACGTTTACACGCGCACAAAGAGTTTTTGAAGAACAGAGGTCAGAAGTCAGAGGTCAGATGGAACTCAAGTTGCCAAAATGCTACCAGATTCTTTTGATACCTCTGCTTTCTGACCTCTGCTCTCTGACCTCTGCTCTCTGGCCTCTGACCTCTGTTTTATGAAAGCCCTTCGCGTAGAAAAGAAAAAGCTCGCCGTGCGCGAGGTTGAAAAACCTGCGCGCGAAGAAGAAGCGTTGGTGCGCGTGCTGCTTTCGGGAATCTGCAATACAGATCTGGAAATCGCGCGCGGTTATGCCGGCTTTAAAGGAACGATCGGGCACGAGTTCGTAGGCGTCGTTGAAGAAACCGCCGACACAACGCTCATTGGCCAGCGCGTGGTCGGTGAAATCAACGCCGGCTGCGGAGAATGTGAGCTATGCAGCGCCGGTGACCCACGTCATTGCGCCGCGCGAACGGTGCTGGGCATCGTCGCACGCGACGGCGCCCACGCGGAATTTCTCAAGCTGCCGCAAAAAAATCTTTTCAAAGTTCCGGATATCGTGCTTGACGAGCACGCGGTTTTCACTGAACCACTAGCGGCGGCTTGCGGAGTTTTGGAGTGCGTCGAAACCAAGCCAACCGACCGCGTGGCCGTGATCGGTGACGGCAAGCTCGGACTACTTTGCGCGCAGGTACTCGCGCTGACCGGCGCGCACGTTGTCTTGATTGGCAAGCACGCCGAGAAGTTAAAAATTGCCGAACGTCGCGGTATTGAAACTGTTACCGCAAAGAGCGCAGCCAGGCGCAAACGCGAATTTGACGTGGTGGTCGAAGCGTCAGGCTCGCCATCCGGATTTGCCGGTGCGCTTCAGTTGCTGCGTCCGCGCGGTGTGCTCGTTTTGAAATCAACCTTTGAAGGCAAGGCTGAGTTCGCACAAGCGCCGCTGGTTGTCGACGAGATAAGCATCGTTGGCTCGCGCTGCGGCCGTTTTCAACCAGCGCTCGATCTACTCAAGAAAGGCGCGCTCGATATCGACAGTTTGATAAGTGAAGAGTATCCGTTGACACGCGGCGTTTATGCGATGGAACGCGCTGGGAAGAAGGGCGCGCTTAAGGTATTCCTCCGGCCCTGAGATACATGACCCAAGGGCCTCGGAAGATGATTTTCCATTTATCATTTACCGTTTTTCATTTGCCATTGCAGGTCAGGAGTGGTCCGTCAAATGGCGGGCGGCTGGAAACAAGGCACTGGTTTCAATGGAAAATGGCAAATGGCAAATTATAAATGGTAAATCTTGATTATCCTTCTCCGCACGCTTTGCTCGCTTCGCTCGTTTCTTTGCTCCCTGATTCCCGTTTAGCTATACTTCAGCCCTTCCCTTCTGCGACCTGAAGATTACCGGGTGACTGGCGTTTCAAAGGGTCGCGACGTGCAGCTTTTCTTGAAGGCGGTGCTTTATGCTCGAATCTAATAACAAGCAAACGACCGTGAACGAACGGACCATCCTGCGAAAGCTTCGCGTGTGGATTGTGGCGTTGGCGAGCGCCTGCCTGTTGGCCGGTATGGGAATCGGCGCAATGCTTTCCGGTAAACCGACGGTGGCGCAGAACGAAATGCAAATCGCGCGCGCGCCCGAAGCCTTGTCTGCTTCGTTTGCGGAAATTGCCCGGCGGGTCGAGCCTGCTGTAGTCAATATCGATACCATCACTGCCGCGCCGGAAGTTGCCGAGAAAGACAACGGCGATCAGGAAGATATGCCCTCGAATAATCCGTTGCTTGATATGTTTCGACGGCAATCGCGGCGACCCTCGCACGGCGTCGGCAGCGGCTTCATCGTTAGTCCCAAGGGCTACATCCTGACGAATGAGCATGTGGTCGAGGGGTCAACACGAATCATCGTAGGACTGCAAAACGGTCAAACCTATCCAGGGAAGGTCGTAGGCATCGACGAAGAAACCGACGTAGCCGTCATCAAAATTGATGCGCCGCAGGATCTGCCGACAGTAACCCTGGGGGACTCGAATGCCGCGCAAGTAGGCGATTGGGTGCTGGCTGTTGGTTCGCCCTTTGGACTGGACCAAACGGTTACGGCTGGCATCATCTCGAAGAAGGAAAGAGAAACCCCCTCCGCTACTTCAAATTTTCAGCGTTTCATCCAGACCGACGCGGCCATCAATCGCGGCAACAGCGGTGGGCCCTTGGTTAACATGCGCGGCGAAGTCATCGGCATTAATTCCCAGATCGCAACCTCCACCGGAGACTACAACGGCATCGGCTTTGCGCTGCCCGCTTCGGAAGCAAACTTCGTTTACCGGCAGATTGTGGATCAGGGCAAGGTGCGCCGCGGTTACCTGGGCGTAACTCTTGATTCAGTCAAAGACGAATTCGCGCGCGTGTATGGTTTGCCTGAAGCAAAGGGCGCAATCATTCTCGACGTGCAACAAACAAAAGATGGCCAGCCGACGCCGGCCGCTAAGGCCGGCTTGCAGTCAAGTGACGTCATCGTTGAATTCAACGGTCAACCGATTGCGACCGCCCAGGACTTGATTCAAAAAGTCGCCGGCAGCCCGATCGGTCAATCAGTGGCGTTGACCTATCTTCGCGAACGCGACAATAAGTTTGAGAAGCGCAGCGCAGACATAGTTCTGGGCGAGCGTCCGGCGCGAGCACAACTGCGCGACCCGGCGGATGCAGCGCCGCCGAAGCGCAAGGACGCTGATCCTAAAGGCAACGGCTTGCATCTCGGCATTACGCTCGCCGAACTAACGCAAGCGCTGATCGCTGACAAGCATCTGGCCGGCGTGCGTGGTCTCTATGTTAAGGAAGTTGACCCCAGCGGCCTGGCGGCCGAAGTACGAGGCCTCAACGGACAGCCGACGCTCATCGAAGGCGATGTCATCACGCGAATCAATCGCGTTCCGGTAACCGCGCTGGCCGATTTCCAAAGGGTCATTAACTCTTTGAAACCCGGCGATCCGGTGGTGATGCAGGTGTCGCGCTACTCTCGGGACTTGGATAGTCTAACCACTAAGATCGTACAGTTTACTTACCAATAGCCGTTTCGGGTTTCGAGTTCCGGGTTCCGAGTTAGTTGAAGACCCGAAACTCGAAACTCGCAACTCAAAACTCGAAAAATGGCCCAGGCAAAAAAAGCTCTCGCAAAAACCAGTTCCAAACAAACCGCGCCACGCGTTCGTGGATCGGTTAAGACCTATCACAATTACATCGGTGGCAAGTGGGTACCGAGCGAATCGGGCGAACACTTCGAAAACATCAACCCGGCTGACACCAATGACGTCATCGGGCGCTTCGCGCTGTCGACCAGCAAGGATGTGAACACCGCGGTGAATGCCGCGCGTGAAGCTTTCGACGGCTGGCGCAACACACCCGCGCCACGTCGCGCGGAAATTCTTTTTCGGCTGGGCGAAATCCTGCTGGGAAACAAACCGCGCTTCACCGCCGACATGACGCGCGAGATGGGAAAAGTTTTGCAGGAAGCGGGCGGCGACGTACAGGAAGCAATTGACTGCACTTACTACACCGCTGGCGAAGGCCGCCGCCTACATGGCTTTACGACGCCCGCGGAAATGCCTGACAAGTTTGCGATGTGCGTGCGGCAGCCGGTGGGACTGTGCGGACTGATCACGCCCTGGAATTTTCCGATGGCGATTCCTTCCTGGAAGCTGATTCCGGCGTTGGTCTGCGGCAACACAGTGGTGCTGAAACCTGCCGAGGACACGCCGCTTTCAACTTACAACCTGGTCGAGGCTTGCGAGCAGGCAGGCATTCCGCCGGGAGTCGTCAATCTGGTAACCGGCTACGGTGAAAACGCGGGCGCAGCCATTACGAACCATACAGCCCTGCGGCTCATTTCTTTTACTGGCTCAACCGAAACCGGACGAACGGTGGCGTCGGCGTGTGCGGAACGCAATGCGATTTGTTCGCTTGAGATGGGCGGCAAGAACGTCATCATCGTCATGGATGATGCCGACATCGACCTCGCCATTGAAGGCGCGGTCTGGGGCGCGTTTGGAACTTCAGGACAACGTTGCACCGCGTCGTCGCGGCTGGTGGTCCATAAAAAGATCTATAAGCAGTTTTGCAAAAAACTAGTCGATCATGCCAAGCGTTTGCGTGTCGGCAACGGTGCTGATGCGAAAACAGATATGGGGCCGGTAATCAACGCTGACGCAGTCAAAAAAATCATGGGCTACATCGATATCGGCCAAAAGGAAGACGGCGCTAAGCTGGCGTGCGGCGGCAAACGGCTGACGCGAGGCGAGTATGCGCGCGGTTTTTTCATCGAGCCCACCGTCTTTACCGACGTCGCGCCGGATATGCGCATCGCGCAGGAAGAGATCTTCGGTCCAGTTACGACCGTCATTCCAACTAAATCGCTCGACGAGGCCGTCGAGATCGCGAACGGTGTTCGTTATGGCTTGTCCGCTGCGATCTACACTACTGACGTCAATCGCGCTTTTCGCGCCATGAACAACATGTACACCGGCATCTTTTATGTGAACGCTTCGACGATTGGCGCTGAAGTGCATTTGCCGTTTGGCGGCACCAAAGCCACCGGCAACGGCCATCGCGAAGCTGGCACGCAGGTGCTGGACATTTTTTCTGAATGGAAATCGATCTACGTCGACTATAGCGGCAAACTGCAACGCGCGCAGATCGACATGATTGACGGCATGGGATAGGAAGCAAAGGTCAGAAGTCAGAGATCAGAGGTCAGAAAAACGGTGCATTGTTTCGATTCTGATCGTGACTACTGACCTCTGACTTCTGACCTCTGATCTCTGACATCTAACACTGACATCGGACATCTGGAGGAACACCGTGATTGTCGGCTTGCCGAAAGAAATTAAGGACAACGAATACCGCGTTGGTTTGACGCCAGCAGGCGTGCGCGCCCTAAGCGACGGCAATCATCAGGTCATCGTCGAACGTAGCGCCGGTGAAGGCTCGGGATTTGACGACGCCCTCTACCAGCGGGCCGGTGCGCAAATTATTGATTCCGCCGATGACGTCTGGTCTCAGGCCGACATGATCGTCAAAGTCAAGGAACCGATCGAGCCCGAATACCCGCGCATGCGCGAAGGCCAGTTGCTATTTACCTACCTGCACCTTGCTCCGGATCGAAAACTGACTGAACAACTTATCGAGCGCAAAGTCACCGGCATTGCTTACGAGACAATCACCGATCGCCGTGGTGGGTTGCCGCTGCTGACGCCCATGTCTGAAGTCGCGGGCCGCATGGCAATTCAGGTTGGTGCGCATTATCTGGAAAAGATGGCCGGCGGCCGCGGCATTTTGTTGGGCGGCGTCCCCGGTGTGCCGGCTGCTCGAGTCGTAATCATAGGCGGCGGCGTAGTTGGAACAAACGCAGCGAAGATTGCGGTCGGCATGGGCGCGCATGTGACCATGATCGATAACAATCTCGACCGGCTGCGCGAGCTGGACGATATTTTTCTGTCGAAGATTTCCACGCTCGCTTCCAGCGCCTACATGATTCACGACGCTATCTCAAACGCTGATTTAATTGTTGGCGCGGTGCTGGTGCCGGGTGCGTCCGCGCCGCGACTGGTTACCAGAAACATGCTTAAGGACGTGCCGAACGGCGCCGTTATAGTTGATGTGGCGGTGGACCAGGGCGGCTGCATCGAAACGACGCATCCGACTACGCACTCGAATCCCACCTATTACGTTGAAGGCGTGCTGCACTACTGCGTGGCCAACATGCCCGGCGCCGTGCCGCGCACCTCAACGTTCGCGCTGACGAATGCGACGCTGCCCTATGCTGTGAAGCTGGCGAATCTTGGCTTCCTCGACGCCATTCGCAGCGACGCAGGATTAAAGGCGGGTGTGAACACTTATGCCGGTCATTGCACTTACGAAGCGGTGGCGCAGGCGCAACAGATACCCTATACCGGACTGGACGCGCTAATCGAAGTTACCAGCGCCACTACTGCTTGAGAGAGGATTGCAGTTTCAAATAAGAGAGGCGACCCAATATTGGAGGTCGCCTTTTCTTTTCAGAGTTGCGGCTCTGCCTTACCGTCTGTGTCTAGTCCAAATAGCTTCGCGAGGCTCAGCCTCGCGAAAAGTTTCAGTGAAAGTGGCGGCGGAGAGGGAGAGCCTTTCCGCACGGAACGCGTCAAAGCCGCAAAGCAGTTCGATTATGGCTTGCCTGTTCTTCGCGCTAATAACTTCTCGATACAGTTAACGAGATCTTCACCGGCGACTGGTTTCGACAGAAACGCGTCAACCTGCTCCCCGTCGTTCGACTCTTTCTGTTCCAGAGCGCTCAACAAAATTACCGGCAGGTGCGCCAGCGTCTGGCTGTTGCGAATAAAACGACAAAGCTCGTGGCCGCTGAGGTTCGGCATCATCGCGTCGGTCACCACGACATCAACCGGTGACGAGAGCGCTATCTTCATTGCTTCCAAACCATCAGCAGCCGGCACGACGGTGTATCCCGCGCGCTCAAGTATGACTTGTAGAAAGCGACGCAAGGCGCGGTCATCTTCAGCAAGCAACACGCGCGCACCGGGTGTTCGCACCGGTCGCGGGACGCTGCTTGATTCTGTTACTGCAATCTTCTTCTGGGCCATCTATCTAACTTGGAAACTTCGAGGGAGGTAAGGATTTCGAACGCTTCACGCTAGCGCGCAACGAAATTCAGAATAAGACCGCGTTGCGCGCGTTGTCAACGTTTTCAAATTTAAGCTTTGAATTGTTATATCGACTCTCTTATGGGAACTGCGTTGGGGAACGCGAAGCGATCTCATTAGCACCGTGGCTTCAGCCCGGTGGTCAAGTTCTACAAAATAATTCTTTGAACCGTTTCTAACGGTTTCACCTGAGCCCTGCCAACAAAAACCGTTAGAAACCGGTTCCCTCTCAATTCTGGCTTGCTATCACCGGGCTGAAGCCGCGGTGCTAATAGACTCGCTTCGCGTCCCCGGCCCGCTGCTCGGTTAATCCAAAAACTGCCGCTGCCAAAGCTCGAGTGTCAACAACTGAAATACCTGGAGGTTGTAATCCTCGCGTCCGGAGAGATTCGCGTCGATGATGCGACGCACTTCGGCAGGTCGAAACAATCCGCGCCGGCTGATCGTTTCTGCTGACAACAGATCGTCAACCAGTGGACGGAGCGGCCCGCGCAGCCAGGAACGTATTGGCGCGCCAAAGCCCGCTTTCTTGCGCCACACGACATCGTGCGGCAGAAATTTTTCCAGCGCGCGCTTCAGAATGTATTTCCGCTTAAAGCCGCGCAGTTTCAATTCCGGGGGCATGCGCGCAGTCAGCTCAATCAGCTTGCGGTTGAGGAAAGGCACGCGCACCTCCAGATTCGCCGCCATCGAAGTTTTGTCGGTAGTTATCAAGTTCAAACAAGGTAGAAAAGTTTTCAAATCGACGTAAAGCAAACGGTTCAATGGCGCGGCGTTTTCAACGCGCGCAAAATAACCACGATGCGCGGCATATGCATCGAGGCCGCGCGTAGTAGACCGCAGCTCGTCGGAATAGAGGCGCTGTTTCGCCTCATCCGTAAAGTAAGTTCCGTAACCCAGATATCGTTCTTCAAAATCGAGACCCGCACTGCGCGCAAACTTTTTGGCGTTACGCAACGGCGCCGTCAAACGTCCCGGCAGTCCTCCCGGCAACGTTCGCTCCAGCGTCTTCATTAGCGGGCGCCGCAACATTCCGGGCACCGGATCAAACGCGCCGGCAATCTTCATCGCGAGCTGGCGCGGGTAGCCGGCGAACACTTCATCGCCGCCCATGCCCGACAACATGACACGCAGCGTTTCGCGCGCCGCCTGCGAAACCAAGTAACTGGGAATGGCCATGTCTATCGCCGGCTCGTCCATGTGATAGACCAGTTTCGGCAGCAACTCGGCGACCGCGGGTTGCAGCATGATCTCGTGATAGTCGGTGTCCAAATGCTTATTAACGCGCCGCGCCCATTCCACGTCGTCAGGGATGATGTCGTAGCGCAGATCTTCGGATTCGATGCCGACCGTGTAGGTTGAAACGCGGCGTCCGTGGCTATGACGTTTCATCATCGCGACGATTCCCGACGAATCGATGCCGCCTGACAGAAAAGATCCGAGCGGCACGTCCGCAACCATCTCCAGGTTGACTACTTCGTCGAGCGTTTCCAGCACGCGTTCCTGCCACCACGCGTCACTTCGTCCTTCGTCAATTTGGCCAAACGAGACGTCCCACCATTCGTTGATCTTAATTTTGTTCTGATGGAACGTAAGCGCGTGGGCGGGCGGCAAGGTTTTGATTCCGCGAAACAAGGTGTTCGGATCGGGCGCCCAAAGGAAGGTCAGAAACTGATGCAGAGCCTCGGGATCGAGCGCGCGTTCCACCAGCCCGGTCGCAAGCAGGGCTTTCACCTCCGACGCAAAAATTAACAAAGCGGGTCGGGTTCCTGCTGCCGGTTCGTAAAAATAATAAAGCGGCTTGATGCCGACGTGATCGCGCGCGAGTGTCAGCGTGCGTTCCTGGTTGTCCCAAACCCCGAAGTGGAACATGCCATTGAGGCGCGGCAGGCATTCCTTGCCCCACTCCGAAAAGGCGGTTAGCAGAACTTCCGTGTCGGTCTCGGTTTGAAAAAGGTGGCCTTTAGTTTTGAGTTCAGCGCGCAGCTCGCGATAGTTATAAATCTCGCCGCCAAAAGTGAGCACGTAACGGCCATCTGCTGAAAGCATCGGCTGATGACCCGCGCTGCTGGTATCGATGATTGCCAGACGGCGATGACCCAGGCACGCGCGCCGGCCGGTGTCATCGATCGCTTCCGAAGCCCAAACACCCTCATCGTCGCGGCCGCGATGCTCAATTGTTCTGAGCATCGCCGCCACGCGTTGTTCCGGCTCGAGACTAATTAATCCGGCAATGCCGCACATAGGAAAAACAGTGAAGAGTGAAAAGTAATGAGTGCTGAGCGCCAAGAAGTTCAGAGTCCAAGCTCGCGCAGATGAGCGTCAAGAAGTTCAGAGTCCAACCTTCAGGTTGCTCTTGCGCTGGAACAACACAAGCTAAAGCTTGGACTCTGAACTTCTTGACGCTCACCATTCATCATTCATCATTCATCATTCATCACTCATCATTCATCACTCATCATGTTTCACTTTTCACTTTTCACTTCCATCGGTTGGCCCGTTCTTAACGAATCGCTGATGCGAAAAGTGGCTCGCGTCGTAGCTTCAAGTTCCGCAAGCGTAATCGGAACGGGCTTGCCTTCGGCAACGACGGCGCAGGCCAGACGTGTTTCTTCTGGCTGGCCTTTATCCTGCTGGCGTAGACTTTCTTTTTTCTCGCGACCACCGGCATAAAGTCTGGCGCTGCTAAAATCTTCAATGACGAAAGTTTTTCCTTCACCGAAAATTTCGATGTGCTCTTTCTGCAAGCTCGCGTCGCCTTCGGCGAGATAGGCAATCACGCCGTTTGAGCCATCTGCGAATTGCAGGTTAATAAAAACCGAGTCCTCGCTAATGACATTGCCCTGGCCGCCGCCCACCGGCTGCGCGAACACGCTCGTGGGAGCAGCACCGGTGAGAAAATGCATGAGATCGATGAAATGACAAACTTCGCCGATTATTCGCCCGCCACCCTCGTTCGGGTCCTGCGTCCAGTGCTCGCGCGGAATACGACCGGCGTTCACTCGGTAAACAATTGAGAGCGGGGCTTGGCGGCCGGCAAAAATCTCTTTCGCCCTGACTGCCAGCGGTGAAAAACGCCGGTTGAAACCAACTAGCAACTGGCCAGCAGAGCGCTCGGCCGCAGCAATCACGCGATCAAGTTCCGCATCATTGAGCGCCAATGGCTTCTCGACAAAAACATGTTTCCCGCGATCGAGTGCTTGCGCCGTCAACGCAGCATGCGAGCCGTGCCGCGTCGCAATAACGATCAGGTTCGCCCGCTCGTCAGCAATCACGCTCTGCGCATCTGACACAAAATGCGCGAAGCCGTATTTCGTGCCCACGTCGCGCGCTGAAACGCCGGACGCCGAAGCGATTGAACAGAACTCCACGCCTGCTGCCTTGAAGTTTGGCAACAGCACCTTTTGCGCGTAGCCACCGGCGCCGATCAAACCGATCCCCACGCGCCCCGCCACGGTTGCGGCTTTTTTAGTTACGACTGGATTTTCAACCTGCCGCCCAACTTCCCCGTCAACATCGTAGGTCAGCAGTACCGCCAGATATTTCTCGTTTGTGTTTCCCGAGATCAATTTGTAAGCGCTGGGCGCATCCTCGATTGGAAAGCGGTGCGTCACGAGCTGCTTAACATTAATTCGTCCCGAGGCGATTAGATCGAGGAACGCTTCGATGTTTCGCCCTTCGGTCCAACGCACATAGGCCAGCGGATAATCACGGCCGTGTTCTTCATATTCGGGATCGTGCCGGCCCGGCCCATACGATAGCGAAACTTTAAGAGTGAGTTCGCGCTGATAATAAACGTTGCGCGGCACATTCATTCCCACCAAACCAACCGCCACCACTCGACCCTTCAAGCGCGAAATTTCGCCGGCGAGTTCAATTGGCTCGTTAGTCGTGGTCGCGGCGGTAATGATGCAGGCATCAGCGCCGCGTCCTTTGGACCAGGCCAGGATTTGTTCTTTAGCAGACGCGGGAACGCAGCCACCCTCGGCCCCTAAGTCGCGCGCGAGTTGATTGCGTGCCTCATCGATGTCGACTCCAAAAACGCGACAGCCGTTCGCTTTCAAGAGTTGCACGGTAAGCTGGCCCACAAGCCCGAGCCCGATAACTACGACTGATTCGCCGAGCGTCGGTTCGGCGAGCCGTACACCTTGCAAGGCAATTGCGCCAACGGTGCCGAACGCCGCTGCTTCAAAACTCAACGCATCGGGCAAACGAACGCATAGGTTACGCGGTACAGAAATTATTTCCGCGTGCGACGCGTAGTCGGTGCCGGCGCAAGCCACACGGTCACCGGCGCGAAACTCTGTCACGTCGGGCGATGTTTCAATGACTACGCCGGCAGCGCTATAACCAACAGCATGCGATTGATCCAGTTTGTCACGCACGCCTTCAAGCGCCTGCGAGATGCCTTCCGTCTTAACCTTCTCCCAAACTTTGCCGATTAGCTCGGGCCGCTCTCGCGCTTTGCCTAATAGGTTTTTTTGCCCCAACTCAGTCAGCGCGCGCTCAGTGCCGGCGCTGATCAGGGACGCTGCTGTGCGCACCAGAACGCGGCCGGGTTGAACAATAGGCACCGGCACGTCGGCAACGGTTGCTTCGCCGGTTCGCAAGTTTTGCAGGAGCTGCTTCATCTAGTCTCTAATTCACTATCCACAGATTACGCAGATTACGCAGATAAAAGACAAGACGGTAGGGCGGCAGAAAACGGTCTTATCAGTCTTTTTCTAAATCTGTGAAATCTGTGTAATCTGCGGATTTTTGTTTCTTTGCCAAAGTGGTTTCGATCAAACCAGAAACCCACTCGGCGCGGGCGTCCCAGGTTCCCTTTGAAACTGCGGCTTGCCTCGCTTTCGCGGCCGCGGGATTGTTCTCTTCTAAAGCCTCTGCCAACAAACGAAACCACTCGTCATGGCTGCGCGCAATGCGCAACACGTCGCTCATCGCTTCGTATTCAGGCAACGGCGATATAACTACCGGCAATCCGGTTGCCAGATACTCGCGCACCTTGATTGCCGAGCCGTAACTAGTAAACGAGTGCGCAGTGTCCCACGGCAACACGCAGACATCAAAACCGGCGGCATAATGGGGCAACTGCTGATAAGGCACGGGCGCTAGAAAATGCGTGTTCGGCAAAGCTTCAACCGCGACACCGCGTGACTTGTTGCCGATGAAGATCCATTGCCAGTCAGGCCGCTCGCGTGCTGCGCGTTTGATCAACTTCTCATCGATCAACCACGGCTCAACCGCCCCAAAGTATCCCAGCCGCGGACGGGGAATGCGCGCTACTGCCTCCGCGATTTCAAGTTTGCCGGCGCCGACCGGTGACCAATGATCAAAATCGACGGCTTGTTCCAGAAGATACGATCGTTCACGGCCGCGCTCGGCTTCCGCTAACAATTTTTGGCCCGAATAAAGCACAATGTCGGCATTGTCGATTGCTCGTTCGTGCAACTTCTTAATCGTTGCGAGGTCAGTCGCATGGTCCATCAGGTTCGCATCATACTTGTCTGACACCTGATAGATCACTAGTTGTTCAGCAAACTCGCCGATCATATCCGCGGCCGTCGGAATCGCTAGCCAAAGAATAGGGTGCGTGAGACCACCCCGGCGCGCGAGCCGGCCGATTTGCAGGGCCAGCAATCTACGATTTACAGCGCGTGCCGCGCGAGTTCCAAAGAAAGGTATGACCGCCGGCGAAACAACGGTGACACCTTCCGGAGTGGAGCGCGCCAACCGAGCATACGAACGAAGCTTTCGCGCAATCCGCGGCAGCAGGTCTTTGTTTGCCAGGCCCGGCAGGCCCATCGAAATCGAGTTCACAAACAGCACCCGATTGCCGGCTTTGGCAAACCGCCGCATCAAGTGGTACTTCGAGTGCGGATGGTGATACCACCAGTCTTCGCCACCAAAACAAATAATCGAATGTCCTTGAATCACTTTGGGTCTGTATAATCCGCCGCGTAATGAACCACGAAAACAGCGACGCCGCAAAACTCGGGACGAGTAAGGCTTCTCAGCGTTCCCTGGCGCGGCGAAATTTTCTAATTCTTTCCCTGATCTTTTGCACGGCGCTGAGCGTCAGGTTGCTCAATTGGCAGGCCGCGCGCCACGAAGCTTCGGCGGTGCAATCCAGTGTTGTTCTCAACTACAAACATCTGGCCGGGTTGATTAGCGCGAATGGTCTTAGTTCGCTTTACGATGCTTCGTCTGCAACCAGCAATCCGGACCTACTGGGACACCCGCCCGGCTATCCAATTCTGCTGTCGTTCACTAATCGAGTCGCTCCGGGTTCCGATACAGCGACCCAATTTCTGCAGATGATTCTCGACTCACTGTCGGTAATCATCATCGTGCTGCTTGCTTTCGAACTCTTTCCTGCGGCGGTCGGCATCATTGCCGGGTTTTTGGCGGCGCTGGCGCCACAGTTTAGCTGGAATTCGATCCTGCTTTTGCCGGACTCGCTGGCCGCATGGCCAATCCTGCTGGCGCTGCTACTGATTACCAAAACTCTGCGGCGCACAAATCCTGCAACCAATCGATCTCTAATGGTTTCAATCTTCGCAGCAGGCGCACTGATCGGCGTTTCAGTTTGGCTGCGGGCAAACTCGTTCCTGCTCGCGCCTTTCCTGGCGTTGCTGTTTCTCCTGGTCCGCAAACGCGGCGCGCGATTGGGTCCGGCTGTCATGTTGCTCTGCGGCGCCGTGCTAATCATTGCCCCGATCACAATTCGGAATGCGATTGTGTATGGCAAGTTCATTCCCGTATCGCTGGGAGCCGGACAAACGCTGATCGAGGGCATTGCAGATTACAACAGCGATGGCAGTCTTGGCTTGCCGCAAACTGACATGGAACTCATTCGCGGCGAAGCTGAAACCGCGCACCAACCCGAATATGCCAATTCTCTTTTCACGCCGGACGGCATTGAACGCGATCGCGCGCGGCTGGCACGCGGCTTTGCGGTTATCCGAGTCCATCCGATCTGGTTCGCCGGAGTCATGATACGAAGAGCAGCGTCGATGTTGCGGCTCGAGCGAACGCCGCTGCGACTGTCACCAACCAACTTCGGAATGTGGCAGCTGATTCAATGGCCGTTGCGGGCCTTGCAAAAGATCTTTATCACCGCGATCTTCCTCCCGCTGTGCTTAATTGGAACCAGCATTCTGGTCTATCAGCGCCAGTTTCAAAGGCTCGCCATCATCTTGGTAGTTCCCTGTTATTACTTTTGTACGCAGTCTGCCTTGCATACTGAATATCGCTACGTGCTGGTTATTCAATATTTTCTTTTTCTCCTGGCGGCTGTTGCGATGTATTCAATCGCCGGCAAGATCGTGCAACAGACTGCCAGACCGCCTGGTCCCGATCATCCTTGAGCGCTCCGAACAGTGCATCAGGCTAGCCGGGATTCGGCTCTGGCTTAGGCCTGGTTTATGCCCGAGCTCGTCGCGATCCCCAACACCCTTGCAACCGCCTGTAAATTCTCTTCCGCCTCGCGCCGGTACTGCGCCGCCCACGGATTCGGCTCTTCCCAAATTGGGTACAACAACACGGCCTGCAACTGATTGACTAACTGGTCCACGTCGCCAAAATCATAAAGCAGCATCCCGCGCGTTTCACCGGCTCGCGTTGCAATCACCGGCAGCCCAGCCCAGAGCGCCTCAACTCGCGAGATCCCGTAGCTTTCATCGGCAAAGCCGCGCACAAACACTTTGCTGCGTTTCAGGATTTCGTAAATCTCAGGGTTGGGCACTTCTTTAAGCACCGTGATCCAATCGCGCTGCCACAAAACTTCCTCACGATAAGTCTCATCGCAAACGAAGCCCCCATCCAGCAACAGCAACCCGATGTCATTCCGAGTCCTCTCGCGCAGTTCTTCAACCGCCGCAGCCACATCCTTAAAACCATAGCTGGGAAAGAAGACGCCAATTGAACACACGCGATTTTCATGCGCGAGATAAGGTTTAAGGAGGCCCTCGGTCGCGCTTGACAGCTTCACGCGGGCGTCGCCAGGCGGCGTTGGCACCAGACAAGGTATGACTGTGACCGGTTGCTGCACCTTAATCTCGTCCTGCAGCCAACTCCGCAGGTCCTCGCTGACAACGATAAAATGATCGACCGCGTTGACCGCGCGGTGAAAGCGCCGGCGCTCGAGCAGTCCAAACTCGGGATAACGCTTCGGCAACGAACCGTCGAGAATATTCTTGAACCATTCAAAACCCAGCACGCGTTTGAGCAACAGCCAAATGGGCAGCAAAAGTCGATTCGGGTATTCCAGATGAAAATGAGACGCGTCGAGAATGCGCGCGTCTCGTCCTTCGGCAAGCAGAGCCCGAAACGTGCCTAGCCTCCGGTGAGCGATGAAGCGAATACTTTTGTCATCAGGCTTTGCGCCGCCGTAAGTCCACACCCGCACGTTCGGCCCGCGCAGGCGCGCCACCAATGCCTTCATGTAAATGGCGACGCCACCATAGGGCGGCGGCAATGGTCCAAAGAGTATAATTCGCCTGCTCATTATCGCTTGAAGGCAATGACTGTAAGATAACTAAAAAATGATAGCAACCGAGATACAGGAAGAGACTGAACCGACTTTCGACAGCGAGCGCGCCTCAGTTTCAGTGGTCGTGCCTTCCCACAATCATGCGCCGTTTGTCGCGGCCACGTTGCGCTCGATCATGAAGCAGACGCTGCTCCCGGCAAAGTTGCTGGTGATCGACGACGGTTCGGTTGACGACTCGCCGCTGGTAATCGAACGCGCGCTCAACGATTGTCCGTTTCCTGCGGAACTCATCGCGCGGGAAAATCGTGGCTTGTCGGCAACTTTGAACGAAGGCTTTCGGCGAACTCACGGCGACTATTTCGCCTACCTCGGTTCGGACGATTTATGGCTGCCCGATTTTCTCAAGGCGCGGGTGGATTTGCTCGAGGCGCGACCCGCGGCTGTGCTCGCTTATGGTCATACTTATTTTGTCGATGAGCAGAATGCGATCATCGATTCCACGGCCGACTGGGCCGATTACGCTGATGGCGATGCGCGCGAGATGCTGCTGCAAACAACGGCGCCGATGAGCCCGACTGTCTTGTATCGCCGCAACGCCCTTGAACGCGAGCGCTGGAATGAAGAGTCAAGACTGGAAGACTACGAACTGTATCTGCGCCTGAGCGCGGCGGGCGAGTTCGCTTTCGATCCGCAAATTTTGTCAGCTTGGCGGCGGCATCGTGCAAATGTCAGTTGGGATCAGACACTGATGCTCGAGGAGCAGTTGCGGGCGCAACGCGAAGCGGCCCTGGGATTTGGTTTCACCAACGAACAGGTTGATCGGTTGCAAAGGACGACGCGATTTGCACGGGCGGAAGATTTTTTGCGGGTCGGTCAGAAATCCGAGGCGCTGGGATTAATAATGAAGAACCTGCGTGGCGCGAACTCGTCACGGGCGACTGCGCGAATGCTAATGCGGCTACTGCTGCCGAATTCGATACTTCGCCGGCGCACCCGCGCTCGACAGCGCAAGGCACACGAGCGGTACGGAAACCTTTAAAGCAAACTGATGGCTTGCTTTACTCCAGCACGAACCCAAAAACATCCTGGTGGTTATCCCAGCCATGCTCTTTGAAGTACACCTCGCGCAAGTCGCCCAACTCCCGTACGCGCGCACGAACCCAATCGGGTGATGTCAGCGACACTCCCCAGTTTCGCTCGCCCGCGTAATCCGCAAACCCGTAGCCAGCCTGCTTGTAGTCGTGGACAAGTCGGTCAATCTGATCCTCGGGAATTGAATAATCAAACTCCCGCCGCGCTACCCTTTGCGCCGCGTAGTCTCCATGAGTCGTGAACATAGCGAGTCCCCCTGGCGCCAGGTGCCGCGCGAATAAGCGAATCAGGGCGAGGATGTCACGTTCGTTCAGGTGTGTCGCCAGCGATCCACACCAAATCAACTCAAACTTTTTTGCGAGTTGTACTTCGTCGAGGTTGACTGAAGAATGAGCGGGCTGAGCGCCGAAGGTACGCACGCAAAACTGCACCGGTCCGGTTTGAATTTCACCAGCCGTAATCTCAGCCTCAGGAAAGCGCTGGGCCAGGAAGCGCAACACTCGCCCACTGCCGCAAGGCAAATCCAGAATCGTACGCACGTTGGTTACCTTTGCCTGGGCCAGCGCGGAATCAATGCAGCGAATCGCCGACAGGCCAACCTTGAAGTAATGCGCACCGTCGCCGTCATACATCGTGTCGTTGAAATAGATCTTGCCGCTGACTTTACCGAGCAGCTCTCGTTCGGATTCGGTGAGCGCAGGATCTGAAAGTAGGCGCTTCTTCTGTAGAAGCGGACGCGGCGGCAGCGACCTTACCCAATGACGCAGCGCGCCAAGATAAGGGCGCAAGGAATGAGGAACGACACGCTTGATTTGGTTAAGGTTCATCCGCAAGTCATTTATCAAGTTAGCTCGCGTCGTCGGTTGCGAGTCAATCCGGCAGCCTAAAGGCTGGACTCTGAACTGCTAGCCTCAATCTGCATTAGGCGTCCACTATCCAGCACTGATGCAGTTTTATTTGCGGCCACCGAGTGCCAATGAGGTCAGTACCGTCCGCGGTAGCGGATGGGTGTATTGATTGCCGATTGGCAATGTCGGAACCCATCCGCTACCGCGGACGGTACTGACCTCATTGCCACTGCAAAGCCTTTGATTCAAACTGCATCACTACCCATTATCCGTGTTCCTTGACGGCAATGTTTCCGGGTCTTTAGACTGCGGACCTTTATTGGAAGCAACATAAGCCGCCTATACTCTCGGATGCAAATGAAGAACTACGCGCGCGGTTTGGCCGGCGCGAGTTAAGATAGAGCTTGATGGATTTAGAAACGAGCAAAGCCGCGGGTCCAAAGCTGCCACACACAACCCTCGATCAGGTGCCCCCACATTCTGAAGCAAATTTGCATCAATCCGCGGCTCCGGTTGCGGAAAGGCACGCGCTCATAAAGTCGGAGGCAGCCGGCGTTCAACTCAATCTCGGCGAGCTATGGCACTTTCGCGAGTTGCTGTACTTCCTCACGCTCCGCGACATCAAGGTACGTTACAAGCAAACACTGATGGGCGTGGCCTGGGTCATTATTCAACCCTTGCTGACGGTTTTGATCTTTACCCTGGTCTTCAACCGCTTTGTTCGTCTTGATACCGGCTCGCTCCCCTATCCGCTCTTCGCGCTTTCCGGTTTGCTGCTCTGGCTGTTTTTCGCCAACGCCGTCACCAACAGCACTCATAGCCTGGTAAGCAATGCCAACCTGATCACCAAAGTATATTTTCCGCGTATGTTTATTCCGGCAGCTTCAGTCGGCGCCGGATTGGTCGATCTGAGCGTAGCTTTTCTGTTGCTGGTTGCGTTGTGCTTTTACTATGGCGTCGCCCTGAGTATGCAAATCGTGCTGCTCCCGATTTTCGTTTTGCTGATGGCTTTGCTGGCGCTGGGTGTCGGCTTGTTCGCGGCGGCAGTGACCGTCAAATACCGCGACTTGCGTCATGCGCTGCCCTTCATCATTCAGCTTTGGATGTTTGCCTCGCCGGTTATTTATCCGACCAGCGTCGTGCCGCAAAAATGGAAGTGGTTGGTGGTCATTAATCCGGTCGCCGGCATCATTGAAGGGTTCCGTGCGGCAATTACGGGACAACCTTTCGCTTGGATTCATATTTCCATTTCGCTCGCAATTACTTTGGCAGTTCTGGTAAGCGCGATTTATGTTTTTCGGCGCTTGGAAGACACGTTCGCTGACGTTGTTTGAGTTTGCAAACATGAACACCGCAATCAAAATCAATCAGGTCAGCAAACGTTACCGGATTGGCGGACTGCACCCGGGCTACATGACTTTTCGCGAAATGCTCGGCGGCCTGGTAACAGCGCCGTTCAGAAAACTGAAAAGCGCCAACGATTCGCAAACGCTGTGGGCGCTGAGCGACATCAACCTCGAGATTGGACAGGGTGAACTGGTCGGAATTATTGGTCACAACGGTGCAGGCAAATCGACACTGCTGAAAATACTTTCGCGCGTCACCAAACCAACGACCGGCGAGGTCGAACTATTCGGACGCATCGGCAGTCTGTTGGAAGTCGGCACCGGGTTTCATCCAGACCTTACGGGCCGGGAAAACATTTTTCTCAGCGGCGCAATTCTGGGAATGCGCCGCAAAGAAATAGAGCGCAAGTTTGACGAAATCGTGGCGTTTTCGGAATTGGAAAAGTTTATTGAGACTTCGGTCAAGTGGTACTCCTCGGGAATGTACGTGCGGTTGGCATTTTCCGTCGCCGCGCATCTCGAGCCGGAGATACTGATGATGGATGAAGTGTTGGCGGTAGGAGACGCGGCTTTCCAACACAAATGTCTCGATAAGATGAACGCCATTCGTCAACAGGGCCGCACGATTCTGTTCGTCTCGCATGATATGGCGGCGATAACACGATTGTGCAAACGGGTAGTCTTACTCGAAAACGGCGTGGTTAGTTTCGACGGCGAGCCGCGCGAGGTCGTCAAGCACTACCTCAGTTCCAGTTTGAAAACAGGCGCTATCAGGGAATGGACCAATCAGCATGAAGCGCCGGGTGATCAGGTCGCCCGGCTGAGGAGGGTGCGCGTTCGCACCAACGATGGGGTGACAACCGCAGTTGTAGATATCCGGCAGCCATTCGGGATTGAAATCACCTACGATGTTTTGGCTGAGGGCCATGCGCTGGTGCCAGTCATCGAGTTCTACAACGAAGAAGGCACCGAAATTTTCAGCACCCACGACACGTCGTCCAACTGGCGACGACAGCAACGGCCGGCGGGAACTTATACCAGCACCGTTCAGATCCCAGGCAACCTGCTTGCTGAAGGAAGCCTGGTGGGCCATGTCTCAATCATGTCGCATTTTCCCGCGACCGTGCTTCACGCTCAGGAACGCAATGCTGTGGCCTTCCAGGTTGTCGACAGTCCAGCGGGCGATTCAGCTCGCGGCGACTACCTTGGCCCAATGCCCGGCGTCATTCGCCCGCTGCTGAATTGGTCGACCGCAATAGAGCAGCCACGGGAAAACGTTTCGAATAATTCCTAATCAACCAGCATGTTGTCGTTCCTAAAAACGTTTTTGCAAAAAAACCTGCCGCTGTCCGCAAAACTGTTTCTAAAAGACCGGCTGGCGATTACGAGGCGCGATGGGTCCAACACGGAGTTGACGCGGGGCACACCTTCATTGCGCAAAGAACAACCTGCGATCCTGGTTTGCGATGAGCGCATCCCGAGTCCCGACCGCGATGCGGGTAGCGCCCGCATGTTTTTGATCCTCAAGGCGCTAGCGAAATCCAACCGGGTTGCATTTCTTGTTTTCAATCGCCCGCACGGAATTGAGTACGAACAGGCGCTTTGGAAAATAGGGATTGAAACAGGGGACGCTGTCGACTACCGACGCTTAATAAAGCAAAGGAAGTTTGCGGCTGCAGTTCTTAGTCGTCCGGCAATCGCCGGCGCGATGCTGGGCCCCATCCGACGGGCCGACCCGAAACTAAAGATCATTTACGACATGTTGGACGTGCACCACTTACGATCAGCTCGTGAGGCCGCGTTGACCGGAGATTCGCGCGCTGCACGTGAGTCTGACAGACTTCGCAGGCTGGAAACCCGCCTGGCTAAGGGCGCGGACCTTATCTGGTGCGGCTCGTCTCCCGACCAAAAATTAATGGCGCGCATAGCGCCAGAAACCCCTTCAGTGGTTGTTCCCACCGTCCACGAATTGCATGAGCGTGAATCAAATTTCGACGAGCGCAAGCAGCTTTTATTCGTCGGCAACTTCAGTCATCGTCCGAACGCGGACGCGGTGCACTTCCTGGCTCGCGAAATCATGCCGCTCATCCGGAAATCTCTTCCTGACATCAAGCTGCTCGTAGTTGGCGACAACGCGCCGCCTGAGTTTGCCGGGTATGCTGCAAACGGCGTCCGGCTGCTGGGCTACGTGCCGGACCTCAATCCGATCATCGCTGGCTGCCGCGTTTTTGTCGCTCCCATCCGGTTTGGGTCCGGCGTTAATGGTAAGATTGGCGAGGCGCTGTCACACGGTCTACCAGTTGTTACTAATACGATCGGAGCGGAAGGGTGGGGGTTTACCAACGACATACAAGTTTTAATAGCTGACAGCCCTGAGGATTTCGCTGCTGCCGTCCTGCGGCTCTATGGTGACGCCGAGCTGTGGCAAAGACTTTCTGACAATGGCTACCGTCATATTGCCGAAAATTTCACGCCTGAAATAATAGAGCAAATCATTAACGAATCGGTGAGAGAAACAGTCACACGAAACGACTCGCAGCCTCGAAGAAATTGACTGCTAATTACTAAAAGCAGCCGCATGAATTGTTCTGGTTCTTATCTCAATCCAGTTTTACTCTTGAGCGACCTGGTGGAAATCCGGATTTGCCGGGTCCATCGCTTTAGAAAGCATATTTATCCACTGGGCGTCGGTCCTGGTGCGAAAAGTATGCACCTCATACGGCTCGATGATGAAAACATCTCCCTTGCTGAATGAGAATTCCGCATGCTCACCCGAGTTTAGATCATCAATCACCACCTCAATCTCTCCTGAGACAATAAAGAACAGCTCCCGTGTTTCTTTGTGATAGTGATTTCCTCGGACTTGATTAGCCCCGGTTTCAATAAAGTTCACCTCGGCCCAACTCTCCTGGGTAATTCCAAGAAACCCGCCGCGTTCATCCAACCTGCTAAAGTAGGGAGTGAGTTTTTGCATTAGATCCCTCCGCTCGTTTTCAACCGGGCGAAACCTTCGCTTATGGAATTGAATGTGACGCCTAATCGCTTTGAAGTTTGCTCCGCACATAAAGAGGAATCCGGCTGTAAAAAGAGTTGGTCTTTCATGCCGGTAATTGAAATTGGAGATAACAAACTCGCGTCGAGTCCGAATGTGTCGGCATAAGAGCGAAAAAACTCAAACCGGCTGACGCGTTCTCTCCCTACAGTGTGAAAAACTCCCGAAAGCTGCTGGCGTAGGATCGCCTCGATCATCTCAGCTAGATTCCCCAAATAGGTTGGCGTGTTAAAAACATCTACAAAACAATCAACTGCTCGACCCTCATTAATCTCGGTCGACAACCAGCTTAACAAAGGGGATCCGCTGCCGTAGATTCCACCACTGCGACAGACGGCAACATTTTTTAACTCTTCGAGGGCAAGTTTTTCGCCCTTGAGTTTGCTCCGGCCGTAAGCCAGCGTCGGCTGCGGCACTTCGTCTTCTTTATAGTTTCCACGCACGGAGCTAAAAACCAAATCTGTTGAGAGGTAAATCATCTGCGCCCCGGAATCGCGGCACGCGCGCGCTACGTTATAAGTTCCAAGCGCGTTTGTTCGGTGAGCCTCGTCGGGATTGTCTTCGCAAAACCTGACATTCTTGTTGCCGGCCACATGGATCACCGCGTCCGGCCTCAGGCGCACGATGGCTGAGTAAACGGCTTCGGCATCCCGTATGTCGAGCCGAAACGACTGTACGGCTGAATCGAACGGCGCCGGATGCTGAAAAAATGTGCTAATAACCGAAAAGCGTTTGGCAAACAGGTTAACCAGATTCCTGCCTACAAATCCGCTGCCGCCTGTTATCAGTAGAGTATTCATTTTCTCTTAATCAAGTCGGCTGGTATTCATGCGATCCAGCGCTCATACCAAAGGCTAACATTGAGCAGCGCCCAGAGATGAAAACTCCAATCGTGTTTTCCCTGCCGGTGCTCATCAATCAAGCGCGCGATAAAGTCGTAGTCAAACAGATTTCGACTGCGCATTGAAGAGTTCATGATCATCCCGGCAAGCGCCGCACCACCGTCGCCGCGAAACCATTCGCGTATCGGCGCGCCAAAGCCGCGTTTCGGCCGGTACAACAAATCGGCCGGCAAAACTTTTTCCAGCGCGCGCTTCAAGATGTATTTCCCGTTTCCGCCCTTGATTTTCAAAGCCACCGGCAGACTCATCGCGTATTCCACCAAATGGTGATCGAGAAACGGCACGCGCGCCTCAACCGACGTAGCCATCGTCATTTTGTCTACGCGCATCAGCAGCAACTCGGGCAAACGCAGTTTCAACTCGAGATAGGACATGCGCGCGGCAAAATCTGCTTCCGGCCTGGCCGCAGCAACATGCTCAAGGTGTTTCTCGACTGCCTGGTACGACGAGAGGCCGTCAACGCGCTGACTTAGTTCGGTCGATAAAACTCGGCGCTTAAACTCCTCATCAAAAACTATCGCGCCGCCCCAGAAGAGCGCTTCGTCAGCACCAAGCCTACGCACCAACTCTATCGCCGTGCGTTTATTGAACGACGTCTCCAGCAGCGGTTTTGCCAGCGTCGTCAATGTGTGGCGCAGCGAAACGGGGAGTTGTTCCGCGCGGCGCCAAAACTGTTCATAGATTCGCACATACTTTCTGAACCAATCGTAGCCCGCAAATATTTCGTCAGCGCCTTCGCCGACTTGCACGACGATCGTGCCTGTTTCGCGCGCCAGTTTGGACACGTAGTAAAGCGGCACGCAGACCGGATCGGCCAGCGGTTCGTCCTGATGAAATATCAACTCCGGCAGAAACTGCTGCATGTCGCCCTGGTTGATGATTACTTCGTGATGGTCCGTTTTGAAGCGTTGCGACACAGACCGCGCGCTCTCAAGCTCGTTTAGTTCGTCATTGTCTTCAAAGCCTACGGTGTAGGTGCGTACGGGCTGCGACATCAGCTCCGACATCAACGCTACGTTTGCCGAAGAGTCGACGCCGCCGGAAAGAAACACGCCAAAGGGGACATCCGACATCATGCGTTTGCGAATTGAAT
>JANMKA010000159.1:0-9315 GCA_031371765.1 Blastocatellia bacterium | reverse complement strand
TGCGCAGCAGCATTGCGATGGCCGAACGCCGCGGCGTGAAGCGTGAATCGATCGTCATCGATCCCGGCATCGGTTTTGGCAAGAGCCAGGAACAGAACATCGAATTGATCGCGAAACTCGATCAGCTTATCGCCGCCTTCCCTGACTTCCCTCTTTTGATTGGCACTTCGCGAAAATCCTTTCTCGGCCGCATCCTCGCTGCTGAGGATGGCACGCCTGCGCCCGCAAGCGGACGTCTGCACGCATCGCTCGCCACCATCACTGCCGCGATCTTAAAAGGCGCGCACATCATCCGCGTCCATGATGTGAAAGCAGCGATGGAAACCGTGCGCGTTGCCGATGAGGTAAGAAAGTCATAAACACTCCGAGGACGATCTGCCCCAAACGAGGTCCACGAAGCGTTCGGCTTTGCCGTCTGATGACTTCCAATGTCAATCCAAGCCGACACGATCTGATGCAAACCTTTCTTACAACCGTAGTCCCGGTCATGTCGTACTTGCTTCCAGCCTAACTACTGCGAGAGAATCACTCATCACTCGGACTGAACTATTCAACTCTTAGTTATAGAATCTAATGCCAAAACTTCTTCGCCTGTCAGCATTGTTCATAACGCTGCTGTTCGTCTCCGGCTTTGCTGAGTGTTACAAGCCGATAACGAAAAATCAGTTGCCGGCGCGCATCAAAGCCGTAGCCGTGCCTGCCTTTCAAATGGGGCCGCAGGCGTTGCGGTACAAGATCGCCTCGCGCTTTACCAACGCGGTGGTTAATGAACTGATTCATCGCGGGCGCGGGCTGCGCGTGCAGGGTGAACGCGAAGGCGCCGACGCGGTAATCGAAGGCTATATCAAGAGTTTTAATTACGGCGGCGTGCTGCTGGACGATAAAGGGCGCGCGCGAATCTTTGAGGTAACCATCGAAGCCGCCGTCACCGTTCGCGACCAGACGGAAAATAAAGTGCTCTACGACAATCAAAACTTCGTGTTTCGCGGCGAGTACGAATTTGCGAACGACCCGCGCAATTTCTTTAACGAAGAAGACCCGGCGGTGGAGCGCATGGCCCGCAACTTCGCCGAAAGCATTGTCTCGACCTTGACCAACGCAATCCAAATCAAAAAATGACTTCGCTCACGCGCCCGCAACTCGAGGCCTCGCTTAAGGCTGGACGTGTGGCGTCCCTCTATTTGTTAACGGGCTGCGAAACCTATCTGCGCGAGGCGGCTGCGCGCGCGATCACGGAAACAGCGCTGGCCGGAACGCTGCTGCGCGAGTTCAACGAATCCTCTTTCAGTTTGCTTTCCGAAAGTGCGAGCGCAGCCATCGCGGTGGCCCAACAACTGCCGATGATGTCCGAGCGTGTCGTCGTGCGAATCAGGGACTTTGGCAAACTGCGCGAGGCGGACGAAGAATTGATCATTCGTTATCTGAACAGGCCTTCTCCTTCCAGCGTGGTGATTTTCATCGCCGACGATCTAGACAAGCGTAAAAAACTGACGAAGACATTGCTCAGCGTCTGTACGGTGATTGATTTTTCCGCGGTAAAGGATGCGGAAGCGAAAGCGTGGGCGCGGAAGCGTTTGCAGGATCTAAAGACTGCGGCAGATGATCGCGTGCTCGGCGAAATCGTTCGGCTAGGCGGCACTGATTTGCAGACGCTTAACTCTGAACTTGAAAAACTCGCTGCTGCGGCACTGGAGACGCGCACCATCACCATGCAGATGGTGGATGAATTGATTGGTCATTCGCGCGAACTGTCGAACTTTGACCTCGGGGACCAGTTGATTGCCGGTGATCGCCGGCGCGCGCTAATGACGCTGCATCACTTGATCGAGGACAACGTGGCGCCGGTAATGCTGATCGGCTTGATTGCCAGCAACTATCACCGGCTGGCATTGGCCAAAGAATTAATGAGACAAGGCCGCAGAGACGAAGCAAGCCGGCTGGTTTATGGATCGTTCGAAAAGAAAGATGCGTTCTTCAATACGCTGCAACGGCGCGACGCGGCCGGCATTGCGCGCGATCTCAAACTGATCGCGGACGCGGATTTGGCCCTGAAGACTTCGCTGGCGGGCGGTGGACCGAAAGGCTCGAGGCTGCAACTAGAAATGCTGATCTGTTCGCTTGGTCAGTAGTCAGTAGTCAAAAAGAAATGCCTGGCGCTTCGATAGTTAATTCCGCATGAAGTAAAGCTGTCTTCCTGTCATTCCAACTGACTACTGACTACTGACATTTATCGAGTCAGCCGGTAAATCAAAATCGCAGCACGCTTCGTCAGCAACGGTAACGAATCCAACTCCATAAACTCCCCCGGCGCATGCGCGCCACCACCGCTCGCGCCAATACCATCCAGCCCCGGAATCAGGTGAGAAACAAAAGCGATGTCGCCGGCGCCGCGCTCACCCGGGTCGAGCGCTTCCATCTTCCCTGCGCCCAGGTCCTGGCTGACCTGGTCCAACTGTTTTAGCAGTTGATAATTTCCCTCATTTGGCGTCATCGCCGGATACCGATCTTCGAAAGTGATTTTGGCGCCGGTGCGCGGCCGGTTATGGGCCACGATGTCACGCATCGTCGCGCGCGCGGCTTCCTTCTGTGCTTCGCTGATGAAACGCAAGTCGCCCGTCACCATCACCTTTGCCGGAATGACATTCGTTTTGCCACTCGCAGTCCCATCCGTGACCTCAAGCGTAGCTTGGGTACCACCAACAATTACGCTTGGGTTGAATGTTAAGTACTTTTCCTCGTGCAACGTTTCGTAAAACTGATCGAGAATGCGGGCCGCTTCAAAAATCGCGCCCGCGCCGGCTTCGTTGCGAAAGATGCCGGCTGAATGGCCCGTCTGCCCGGTCACCTCCAAGGTCCAATTGCTCGAGCCGCGGCGGCCAACCGTGGCGCGATTGCCGGCGGCAGATTCAAAACTCAATGCCAGATCCGCGTTCTTTGCTGCGGCAATCATGTCGCCGCGGCTGATTTCCAAGGGGCGACCGGCAGTCTCTTCATCGCCGGTCAGCATGACAACGATGCGCGTGTCCTTCAAGACGCCCGCAGCGTCGAGCGCCTTCAGCGCATAAACCAGTACGACAGCGCCGGCCTTCATATCCACCGTGCCAGTGCCAACCGCTCGATTCCCTTCCCGCTTGAACTTTTCTCCGCTCAAGACGGTATCGATGTGGCCAAGCAAAAGCAGCCGCTTCCCTTTTGTGCCTTTTCGTTCCGCCAATAGATGGCCGGCGCGTTTCATCTCGACCGGCATGTCGATCCATTTAGCAGTAAAGCCAAGCGCTTCGAGCTGAGTCTTGAAGACCATGCCAACCTGTTTCACGCCGGCGATGTTTTCCGTCGGACTTTGCAGGTTAACTACCTTTTCGATCAGCGCAATTTGTTCTCCCTGGTGCGCGTCGATGTAGCTCGCGATCTTTTGTTCCTCAGGCGAAAGCGTCTGTGCGCTGGCACAAATCGAAGTGAGGACAATTGCCAACAATCCAATCACACACAGCCTGACTAGTTTTTTCATTTTGTTTTTCCAGCCTTCGCCAAAGTGAACTCTTGCAAACGTCGAGCTTTCCCGAGAATTTTAATTTGTCGCCGTTACTACAAGCTCAAGCTTAGCGGACCTCGAACTATACTTCTCGATCTTGACACCCTCGCCACCAGCCAATAGATTCCACCCGCAACACCATCCTACTCACCCGGCGGCCATCGCCGCATAAGGAGACCCAATGAGCATTCACTCAGTACGCGCTTGCTTTTCGTTTCTCGCGCTCACTTTTTCGCTATCGCTGGTTGCGTGTGTTGGCCCTCCGGGACCCGCTGGCCCGCCAGGACCCGCTGGGTCAGGAGGTGGTCCACCGTATGTCTGGGTTTGCACGCCGGCGCACTGGCCTAACATGGGCAGTAATAGTCGAGCGGACCTGTACGTCTTCAACGGAAGTACCGCTGCCGCCAATGTCGCTGTGCACATTTTGAACAAGGATGGCGTCAACCTGTCTGGCCAAGTCATCCCTGGAACCGCACCGCCGGCGAACTACCCGGGTCAGACGGGCGCCGCCACGGTGCCAGTCGCGCCCTCGAATACGCTGATCGTAACCTGGCAGACGCCGCAGAGTTATACGAACCCACCAGGCCTAGATCAAACCAAGGTGTCTACAACCGTTAGAGTAGTTTCCGACCAGCCAGTGGCCGTTGGCACCAACTTCGAGGGCAACTTTTCACCGGTTCCCTGCAGCCTGTTGCCTAAGTAAGCAGCAGTGCTTGTAAAGCAACTGTTAGTGCGGCCGGTTGTTGATACTCAAACTTGAGTGGAGGCAACCAACGCACACAACAGTTTGCTTTACTACGCTTCCTGCTTTTGAGCCGCAGTCGTCTCTCGCTCCGCCGCGCGAGCCGGCCTGGCATATTTATCCAGGCCAAAGCCGAGAAAAATCGTAGCCACAATGAATGCGGCTGAGAAGAAGTAAGGCGACGAGACGCCCAGCCTATCAAACGACCAACCAAAAAACAGCGGCGCGATGATGCGTGAGATTCCGCCGTACGTCTGCTGCATTCCCATGTAGAGCCCGCGTTCTCTTTGGCTAATCACGCGCGACAGCAGTGCGGTGACACACGGAAAAGTGAAGGCAGTGCCCAACGGAATCAAGGCCACCGCGATTGCCAGCATTCCCAAATTTCGCGCCAGGGGCATGCCCAATACGCCCGCTGCCAACAGCGCCAGGCCCAGGCGCGAGAGATTGGCTTCACCCAGCCAGTCGACAGCTCGTCCCAAAAGCAGCACCCGCGCGAAAACTGAAATGGAACCGACGTACATAAAGAAGTAGCCAATGGTTTGTTCGGTAACCTGAAAGCGCGCATTCAAAAACAACGCGAGCACCGAAAAACTTCCCTGAAAAGCGCCGATGGCGATCGCGTAGATCCAGATGAGTCGTGAAGCAGGCTCGCGCGCGTGTGAGACGACGCGCCAAATGGCCTGACGCGAAGTTTGAACAATTTCGCCAGCCTGCGGCTTTTCAGTGAAATCACGCGACTCTTTTAGATAGCGCGCCACAAAGATCATGTTGAGGAAACAAAGCGCCGCCGCCATGATGCCCGGCGCCGCATGGCCCATCTGCAGCGAGCTCGCTCCCGGCATCAGATCGCGTTTGCCCAGGGCAAGCGCAAAAGAACCGAGCACCGGCCCCAACGCCACGCCAAGATTTGTTGTCGCCGAGAGCCATCCCAGGGCGCGCGCGCGATCCTTCGGATCAGTCGAGTCAGCGACGTATGCCTGAATCACGCCGACCGTTCCGCCGCCGGCGCCCTGCACCACGCGCGACAGGAACAGCAAAAGTAGCGAATGAGCAAAACCAAAAATGAGGTAGGCAATTCCGGCTGCGCCCAAGGCGATCAGCAAAGTTGGACGGCGCCCTACGCGATCGGAAAAATGACCCCACAACGGCGCGCTCAACAATTGTGCGAGCGTGAAGGACGCGACGATAAAGCCAATGATCATGCCAATGCCCAGATGTATTCCGAGCACATCGACGCCCGACCCGCCCAGCGTCTTCACATAAAACGGAAGCAGCGGAATGATCATCAACAGGCCGAGCATGTCGACGAACGCCGTGGCCATCAGCGTGAAAAGTTTGGCGGGAATCTTTCGCACTTCGCGCCACAGCACGTAAAGCAGCCCGCAGGCGATCGCGCCCAGCGCCAGCAACACAAGCGGCGAATGGAAAGACTGAGCGATGTTCTGTTGAATCAGCATTTCACCTGATCGGATTTAGACAAGAAACTAATATCGTCGAAAGGATTTTTTGCTTGCCAAAATGTTAGGGCAACATAATACACCAGAGCCGGCACTGGCTTTTCGCTGGCAACGAATCAAAAGCGCAGGGACAAACAGCTCAAGCCGCCATCCATTTTTTCAAACTCGCTCATCTCCAGCGCGATCGTTTGATAACCCAACGCTTGCAATTTTCGCGTGAACACGGGAAATCCGGCAGCTACCAGCACGTAATCGTTTACTCTGACGCAATTGGCTGCATACGCCTCAGTATCATTCACGACGATTAATTCGTAACCAGCACACTCGGCGCGGCCCGCGAATGTTTCACTCACCACCAAACGATCCGGGGTCCCCGCGTGGGCAGCGCGCGTGGGGTGGTGGTTGTTGTCACCCAAGTAGGCGATTCCGCTTTTCAAATGCAGCAGGCTGCTTTCGTTTCTAATGTCCATCGAACTGGATGTGTAACCAAATCGCGCCAGCAACTCGACTAGCTGCCGCGCGCCCGCTTCGTTTGTTCTTTCCGACAGTCCGATGAAGAAATGATTGCCGGCTTCACAGACGTCGCCACCGTCGACGGTTCCAGGCGCTTCAATCGCGGATAGATTAGGAAAGAATTGAGCAAGCGCCATTCGCATGCTTGCAACTTCGCCTGCGCGGCTTGGCGCTCCAGGCCGCGTAAGCACGGCACAACGATCAGTCAGAACTGCTGTGTCTTCTACGAAGGTTGCGTCTGAATAGTCTTCATCGGCGGCCAGCGTGATTACTCTCAAGCCGCATTCCACCAACGCGGCGCAATACTCTCGATGCTGTCGCAGCGCCCGTTCGTAATCGGGAGCGCCAAGACCGGCGGTAGTCAAGCCTTGAGAAAAGTTTGACGCCGGAGGACGGACTATCGCTCTCCTGAACATGACCAGAATCGTAACGCACAAGTCATTTACCGGTCATCTGTAGCGGCTCCGGTTTACGATTCACGCTTTACGATTTACGATGTGTGACATGAAACTAACAGAATACCTGCAAGCACAATTGGATCGTGAGGTGGAACGTTCTCGCTTCGCGCTGGAACAAATGCCCGAAGGCAAGTACGACTGGAAGCCGCACGAGAAATCGATGATCCTCGGTTATCTGGCAAATATGGTGGCAACCATTCCAACCTGGATTGGGCTGCAAATTACGGATGCCGAGTTGGATGTTGCACCTGCCCCAGGTGAGTCAAAGCTGGAACACAAACGCCTGGACACAAGCGCCGAGTTGATCGCCGCTCTGGACAAATCGGCCGCCGCCGCGCGTTCGGCTCTTGATAAAACCAGCGATGAGCATTTGCTGACTAATTGGCGTCTGCTCGCTCGCGGGCAAGTGGTAATGGAAGCGCCGCGATATCAGATGATTCAGGACACCTTCAATCATTGGGCGCATCACCGCGGCCAGATGACCGTCTACCTACGGCTGCTGGGCGCGAAGGTCCCGGCGATTTATGGACCATCCGCCGACGACAATCAGTTTCGGTAGCGCCTGAACTGAGTGGCATAGACTTCAGTCTGTGTCTTCAATTAGCAGCCACAGCCTAAAGTCTGTGTCACTCAAAAAACTATCAACTGGCGCGTGGGATTGGACAGATGCGGCGGTGAAAAATAGAGATTCTTAATCATGCGAAGGTTTAACTGGTCGGCGTGGGCAGGGTTTCTGCTGAGCGTGATAGCGTTGGTCAGCTATCCTTTTATTTTTTCCCGCTGGCCCATAACGCGCGATTTCCCCTGGGCCAACTTACTGTTGTTCGCAATCGCGGCAATCCTTTTGGTAATCGGTTTCCGCCGGGCGTTCGCGCCCGGACCCAGTCATCCAAGACGATCGAAGATAGCGGCGTCGCTGCTCGCAACCCTTAGCGCACTCGTCCTGGCCCTCTTTGTTTTCTCGACGTTCATCATGGCCCGCTGGCTGCCTGCCGCTCACGGCGCTCCTCAGGTGGGGCAGAAGGCACCTGACTTCAGCCTGGCCGACACAAATAACAAACCCGTCACGCTGGCATCGTTACTTGCTGCGCCAATCAACGGCCACGCTCCCAAAGGCGTGTTGCTGATTTTCTACCGGGGTTATTGGTGACCATCTTGCAACTCCGAGTTGCGGAGCATTCAAGCAAGTCTGGACAAGTTCAATCAGGCGGGAATTCGGCCGGTCGCGATCAGCGCCGACAGTCCAGAAATCAGCCGCGACCTATGCCAGAAAGCCGGATACACATTCGCTTTTCTTTCCGACCCGAAGGCTGAGGCTATACGCCGTTACGACCTGGTCCACGCCGGCGCCGGAATCAATGGTCAGGACATAGCGCGTCCGGCGGAATTTCTGCTGGACTCCTCCGGCATCGTGCGCTGGCTCAACCTCACTGAAAATTACTGGGTGCGCGCCCGGCCGGAAGAAATTCTCGAAGCAGCGAAAGCACTTAAGTAGGTAAGTAGGAACTTATTTCTTCGGCCCGTCTCGGCGTAAGGGCGAACTCGCGGTGGGCCATAGGGCGCGATTGCGCCTCACTACGGCGGCGATATGCCGAGCGCTTGCTTAACGCTGAACGCGCTTTCCGTTGGACGAATACTTCTCAGAGAACTCCGGCCCTCAAAGCGTCTGCTCATTAAGTCCTTAACTGAAACGTACGGCAAGCGGAGCAGCGAGAAGGTAACATCTGTTTCTGCGACGTGACCGCATACGGATGAGTCATGAGTTGCCTCGTCCGTATAGTGATTAGTAAATCGCACACCGGGAAAGCTATAAAATCCACTGCCGGACGCCAGCGGCCCCACGTTAAGATTATCCAGCTCGGCCCCTGTGAACCGTCTTGCATCCGAAAATACCGGGCCATTGCATGGTCCCTGGCGCGAATAACCGATTAAATCTCCTATTGGATCCTCAAAGATTTCTTTAAAGGCCTCGGAAAAGGCGTTGCCAAGCTCCTCACCGATCCCGGCTCCTAAAACGACGGCCACCCCTTTCTTAGCGATTGCGTTAAGAATCTTCAGTTCAAGTTCATCCTGATCCTGGTTAGGCAGGCTTGCGAGTGAGGAATCGCTGGTGTTAGTACCGGAATAAATTACCACCACCTCGTCGGTCGGCGCTGTTTCAAAGGGCCCGGTGCTCCAACCTACATCCATATTCAAACGGTTCCGGGCAGGATAGGCCAGGTACATAGGCGTAGCGGCAGATAGATCATCAGTTGAGTAAATCGAATTCGTAGTCACCACATTAAACAGGGCCGACCCGTGCCCGCGGTCAATATGGTTAATGATGATCGTAAAGGTCACCAGGTCAGAGTCCGGGATATTGCCGCGTTTGTGAAACGCATGAAAGTTTTCAAAGCGGAACTCGTAGAAGCTCATTTGATCTCACCTCCAATACCAGCCATACCCACACGGATCGAGTTATTCAATGCCTTACTGAAGAGCAATCAATATCGGGATTAATCCTTGTCCTTCTTTCAGAGCTCCTAACGCTTTGCCAATGACTGACCCGAAGGCCCGCAACGGATCGCTAGCCTTCATGGCATGACCGGGCGTGGTTGAGGTCGTCAACAG
>JANMKA010000110.1:0-29040 GCA_031371765.1 Blastocatellia bacterium | reverse complement strand
GGTTCAATCAGCGGATACCAAGCGGTAAAGGCGTCCACACTGAAATCGGGCGCGATCACAAGCAGTGCATCAGCCGCTTTTCGGGCACCGACGACATCGCCAAGCAACCCCAAAGCCGCACATTGCATGCGTCGGGCGGGTGCGAAGCGCGGGTGCGAATGCAGTGCCTTTTCGCGGATTTTGGTATTGACAGCGAAAATGATGGAGCGTAGTATCCGGCGCTGGGTGGTCAGAAGTGGTCGGAAGTGGGTCCAACCTCGTAGCGAACCGATCATTAGTCACTTTTCCTGAAACGGCCACCCGCCAAACTATTGATTGATCAACTCTATGTTGCGGGGAAACTACACGGCCCGGATAGACGCCAAGGGTCGGCTAAAGGTGCCGACGCCGTTTCGCCGCCTAATCGACGAAAAGCACGGCGGCGAATTCTACATAACTAGTCTTACGGGTGACAACGTTCGGATTTACCCCTTGCCGGAGTGGGAATCGATAGAGCAGCGGCTTTCGCTCTTGCCGACAATGGATCCGGCCCGGCGCAAGTTCCTTGATAGAACGAACTACTACGGTCAGCAAGCCACGATTGATGGCCAGGGGCGTCTGTTGATTCATCCGCTGCTACGAAAAGCGGCCGGTGTGATGGGCGACGTTGCGGTGCTGGGTTATCTGACCTATTTGGAAGTTTGGGAGTTGGATGTTTTCAAAGCGCGCTTGCTCGCGGACCCTTATACGGAAGACGACGAAGCGGCAATCGCGAAATTGGGAATTTAGAACAGTGAAAAGTAACAAGTGAAAAGTGAAAAGCACAAAGACAAGAGTCGGACGGTCAGGTAACTTTTCACGCTTCACTTTTCACTCTTCACGACGATCTTTGCACGAGATCACGGGGCGGTGGTGATGGCTGCGTCCTTGGGGGGCAGGGACGCGCCCCATCGCCCCGTGCTGCTTCGAGAAACGATTGAATTCCTCAGGCCTGAGCGAGGAGGACTGTTTCTCGACTGCACGGTGGGACTTGGCGGACACAGCGAGGCGATCCTTGAAACTTCGGAAGCAACTCGCGTGATCGGATTCGATCGCGATGGTGAAGCATTGGCTGCGGCAACGCAACGGTTGCTCCGCTTTGGCGATCGCTTCCAAGCCGTTCACGCCGACTTTCGTGACGTCAGTCGCGTCGTGAAAGAGCGCGGCGAAGAGCGAGTGGCGGGCGTGCTCGTCGACCTGGGTGTCTCGTCGCTCCAGTTCGATTCCGAAACGCGCGGGTTCAGTTTTCGCTTTGCTGCGCCACTTGACATGCGCATGGACGCAGCCGGCGATGAAGATACAGCCGCCGAACTCTTGAGGCGACTTCCGGAAGAAGAAATCGCGCGAATAATTTTTGAGTATGGTGAAGAGCGGAACTCGCGCCGCATTGCCAAATGGATAGTTGAACATCGCGAGCAAGGGACGCCGATATCCACCACCAAAGAACTAGCCGATTTGGTGGCCCGCGCAGCCGGCAAACAGAAACACCAGCGCATTCATCCGGCAACGCGCACATTCCAGGCACTACGCATCGCAGTAAACCGCGAGTTGGAAGGTTTAGCCCCATTCGTTGAAGCAGTAATAGATCTTTTAGAAACCGACGGCCGCTTTGTTGTTATCAGTTTTCATTCCCTTGAAGACCGGATCATGAAGCACGAGCTGAGGCGGCTTTCGGGGCGGTGCCAGTGTCAGCACCGAACTGGAGTTTGCAACTGCGGCGCCCGACGGGACGTTGAGTTGTTGACGAAACGTCCGGTGACACCGGACGAGTTTGAAATCGAAGCGAATCCCCGAGCCCGCAGCGCCAAGCTGCGAGCCTGTCGCAAGCTGTAACAGCAAACAGTAAACAGTAAACAGCCGGTTGAAAACTCGAAACTCGAAACTTGATCCCTTGAAACTGACCCGGAGTTCCCCGCAATGAACAGAGTTCCCTCGAAGCAACGCAACGCTAACATCCGCCGCGACCGAGACGTACGGGCCTTGTCTCGTCTTGCGCTCTTGCTTTGTTGTGGCTTGGTCCTGGCCGGCGGCTTCGTTTTTGCCGCGCAGCAATATTTCACGGCCATTCAATATGGCTACAAGAGTGAAGGCCTGCGCCGCGAACGAGATAGGTTGCTTTCAGAACAACAACAGTTGATGTTGAAGAAGGAGCAAGCCTTCGCGCCGGCCCGACTTGAATCTGAAGCGCGCGGGCTGGGCCTTAAGCCTTTGTTGGCCAGTCAGGTGGGAACCCAGAAGGCCGGCAGAAGCAGCCAGATTCCAATCGCGCCGGCTTTGATAAATCCTTCCGCCTCTTTTCAGCGCTAGTAATCGTTAGCGATTCGCAGCTCGCCGGGAAATTGCGGTGGAGTTGCTCTCCCTCATCAGTTTGTTAGAAGGGGACCCAGGGAATGTTGGCGCGCTCTTCCGCTCAATCAGAAGCACAATCCGACGTTTCGATTCGCCGCACGCTGTTTGTTGCGGCGTTCGTGGTTTTCTGGATGCTCGGCATCAGCGCGCGTCTGGTCTATTTGCAAGTTTCCAGTCACGACCGGCTGGTCGAGCGGGCACACCGGCAACAGCAGGATGCGATTGAAACTGCGCCACAGCGCGGTCCGCTCCTCGATCGTCGTGAGCGTGAGCTGGCGCGCACAATCGACACGACCTCGGTGTTTGTCGCGCCTGACGAATTCAGGACTGAGAAGAAAGAAACCGAAGCGCAGACGCTGGCAGAGATCGACTGCACCGCGAACAGTCTTTCGTCCGTGCTGGGTTTGAACCAGAAAGAACTTCTCGGGCAAATCACCGAAGCGAGAAAAAACGGCCGCGGCTTTCTTTGGATCGCCCGCCGCATCGATCCAGATCAGGCGCTGGCGTTGGAGACGCTGAACCTTCCCGGCGTGCACACACGCAAGGAACCGAAACGCTTTTATCCCAACGGACCACTCGCCGCCAACGTACTTGGCTTTGTTGGCCTTGATGGAAATGGGCTGGCCGGAATTGAACAAGCTTTCAACGAAAAGATAGTTGGCGAGCCGGGAAAGCTGTTTATTGAAAAAGACTCTCGTGGACTCGCTTACGAGAGCAGTGAGATTCCCGGGCGTCCCGGTCAGACGATCGTTCTTACGATTGACCAATCCATTCAGTACACAGCCGAGGCCGCGTTGACGTCAGCCATCGCCGAGTCGCATGCGAAGTCGGGAACTGCAATCGTCATGGATCCGCACACCGGCGAGATTCTGGCGCTGGCCAACGCTCCCACTTTCGATCCCAATAACGTCGGGGCGGCGGCACCTGCTGCGCGCGCCAATTGGGCGCTGCAAAATATTTACGAACCCGGTTCGACATTCAAAATCGTTGCCTACTCTGCTGCCATCGAGAAAGGGTTGGCGAAGCCGGACGATCATATCGATTGCCAGATGGGTTCGATCACCGTGGCTAAGCGCGTCATTCACGATCACCACCCTTTCGGAAACCTGACGCTGACCGAAGCGCTCGCCAAATCCAGCAACGTGGCGGCAATCAAACTCGGACTGCGCGTGGGCGATCCGACAATGTACGACTACATCACGCGCTTTGGCTTTGGTTCACGGACCGGAATTGAATTGCCTGGCGAAACCGCGGGCATGATTCATCCGGTTAGTCGTTGGCTGCCCTCGTCCATTGGTTCGATAGCGATCGGCCAGGAAGTTGGGGTGACACCCTTGCAGATGGCGGCTGCGTTTAGCGCGCTAGCTAACGATGGCGTACGCATCGCACCCCACCTCATTCGCGAGATTCGATCGGCAACCGGCACCAGCATCTACCGGCCCAATCCGGAACAGCATCGAGTGATCAGCAAAGAAACGGCGCGGGCGTTGCGGGGAATGCTCGAGGGCGTAACGCTGAATGGCACCGCGAAGAAGGCACAACTTGACGGCTATTCAGCCGCCGGCAAAACAGGCACGGCGCAAAAGATCGATCCACAGACGAAGCGCTATTCGAATTCGAAATACATTGCCTCGTTTGTTGGCTTCGCGCCCGTCAACAACCCGGCAGTAGTCATCATTGTAGTCATCGATGAGCCGGCCGGCGCCTATCACGGCGGTGACGTTGCCGCGCCGGTATTTCGCCAGATAGCCGAACAGATTTTGCCCGAGATGGGCGTGATGCCGGATACCGAATTCAAAAACGCAAACGAGTTGGTGGCGAGTGTGCGTGAAGCGCCGGCGCGCGACGCGAAAGTACAGAATCAGATTGAAGAAGAGAAACGAGCGAGCGCGGCAACCTTGCCTAAAGTTGTTTCCAAATCCAGCAGCGGTGAAGTTGTCTATGCGGTCTCAACCAACAAGTCAATGTTGATGCCTGACCTGCGCGGGCGCAGCGTGCGCGATGTGGCGCGGGCTTGTGCGCAACTTGGTTTGCAACTTGAAGCTCACGGTGAAGGGCGTGTCATCAAGCAAACGCCTGAACCTGGGACTGAATTGCAATCGGGCCAAACAATCTATCTCGATTTTGGCCGGCCTAACTGAAGCACGAAACAGGGAAGCTAACGCAAAGGTTCACGGAGCCAACAACATGATCCCCCAACGAACGCCGCGGCACAGTTTTGCTGGAAGTGAACTAAAAGAAAGAGTAACAGCCTGCCGCAAACGATTGCGCCGTAACCGTTTCACGCAGCCGAGCGGTAGACGCGAATTCGATCAAGGTGCCAGCGTGTCGCACGCGACGTTTCTTGATGATGAGTCGCCAATGAGAGAATCGCTAGCGAAAATTGAATTGAGTTCAGCGGCACAAGAGGTTGGCATCACGTGAAGGTTGGGGAAGCATCGCTTTTAATGGGCGCAAACGCCACGGGCGCAAGCGCTGAGTTGTTTGACAAAGAAATTAAAGACTTTTCGATTGACTCGCGATCAGTTGGCGCGGGCGAGCTTTTCTTTGCGCTGTCGCAGGAAGATTACGCCCGCGCCGGCTTTAACGGCACCTTCGCGGATGCGCATCAGTACATCGCCGCCGCGCTGGCGCAGGGAGCTGTGGCGGCGGTCGCTCGCACGGATCGAGTGCGCGCTGACGCAAACCTGCAAGCATTAAAAGATCGTTTGTTGTTGGTTGACGATGCGATCGCGGCATTGCAGACGCTGGCCCGTCGCGTTTACCTGCAATGGGGGAAACCGGTGGTCGCGATAACCGGAAGCGCCGGAAAAACCACTGCGAAGGAATTGACGGCCCATCTTTTGAGCCAGAGCGGGCGGCGCGTTTTGAAGAGCGAGAAGAACTACAACAACGGTCTGGGCTTGCCGCTGTCAGTTTTGCAAATTGTGAGCGAAGGCCGCACGCCGGATCAGTTTGATGTTGCGGTACTCGAAATGGGAATGTCGTCACCGACCCATGAGATACGCCGTTTGACCGAGATTACGCCACCTGATGTCGCTGTTGAGTTGCTGGTGGCGCCGGTGCATCTTGAATACCTCGGCACGATTGAAAACATCGCGGCCGCCAAGGCGGAACTGATTGAAGGATTAAAGCCCGACGGCGTGGCGGTCCTGAATGCGGACGACCCGTTGGTCATGGACATGCGCGAGAAACATGCCGGCCGCGCGATCACGTTCGGTATTGAAAGTCCCGCAGACGTTACGGCAAAGGATATCGACGCTGGTCACTTGGGGTGGATTGGTTTTCGTTTGCAAACGCCGCTGGGCGAGTCGCCGGCCAGGTTGCCAATGAGCGGGCGGCATAACCTGATGAACGCGCTGGCGGCCGCGGCCGTAGCAACCTCGTTCGGCATAACGCCGGAAAACATCGCCGGCGCCTTGAGCAGCGCCGAACCGCCGCCGATGCGCGGCGAGGTGCTCGATTTTGCCGCGGGCTTCCGCGTAGTTGATGATTCGTACAATTCAAATCCGCGCTCGCTGGTCAACATGGTGCGGACGATTGCTGAAGGCGGAACGCGATCGTCGCGGCGCATTGTTATAGCGGGAGAAATGCTCGAGCTTGGGCCTGAAGCAGCGACGCTTCATCGTCAAACTGGAGCCGAGATTGCGCGCAGCGGAATTGATGCCGTGTGGGGAGTGCGCGGACTGGCTTCTGAAATTGTTGCCGGCGCCAACGCAGCCGGTTTGAAGGAAACAAGGTTCTTCGCCGATTCAACCGAAGCGGCGCGGGCGATTGTGGCGGAGATTCGAGCAGGCGACCTGGTTTTGATAAAGGGTTCGCGGGGAGTTGCAACCGACAAAATTGTCCACGCTATTCGAGAGCGATTTCCGCTTGCAGGTTAGGAACAGGCCTTAGCGAAAACAGATGATCTATTACGTTTTATACGAGCTGTTTTATGGTCACTTCAAGGACAAGGATTGGTATGTCGTCAAGGCGCTCAACGTTTTTCAGTACGTTACTTTTCGCACGGCTTACGCCTCGATTACGGCACTCCTGTTGTCGTTGTTGTTTGGCGGGAAGCTGATCGAAGGTTTACGGAAATGGAACATTGGACAACAGATTCGCGAAGAAGGGCCGCAGGGACACATGGCCAAGCGCGGTACGCCAACAATGGGCGGCGTGCTGATTGTCGGTTCGGTAATCGGTTCGACTTTGTTATGGGCACGGCTGTCGAGCGTGTATGTCTGGATCGTCGTGATCGCGACGCTGTTGTTCGGCGCGATCGGTTTTGCCGACGACTACTACAAGATGGCCAAGCAGCGCAGCCTGGGGTTGACCGGCAAGCAAAAGCTGTTGGGCCAGTTACTCGTCGCGGTTGGAGTCTGGATCGTTCTTTTCATTCTGACCAAATATTTTGCGAGCGATTATTCCTGGAACGTCAGCATACCGTTTCTGAAATGGACCGCGGATCCTAACGGCAAGAGTTTTATCGGGCCTTACGTTTACCTGGTGCTGATCATCGTGGTGTTGCTGGGCTCATCCAATGCGGTGAACCTGACGGATGGTCTGGACGGTTTGGCCATCAGCGTGACGTTCATCGCGATGACCGCGTTGACGGGTTTTACCTATCTCGCCAGTGATGCGCGCTGGGCGCGTTACCTGGAATTGACGCACCGGCCTGAAGCGGCCGAGTTGACAGTGTTTTGCGGCGCTATGGCGGGCGCGAGTCTGGGCTTTCTTTGGTACAACGCGCCGCCCGCCGAAGTTTTTATGGGCGACGTTGGTAGCCTGGCTATCGGCGGCGCCATTGGCACGGTGGCGGTGCTGACCAAACAGGAATTTATGCTGTTGATGGTTGGCGGCGTGTTTGTGATTGAAGCGCTTTCGGTGGTGCTGCAAGTCGGCGTTTTCAAGATGACTAAACGCACGACGGGCACCGGGCGGCGCATGTTCAAGATGACGCCGCTGCATCATCACTTTGAAATGCAGGATTGGAAGGAATCGAAGATCGTCTTTCGCTTTTTGATTCTGGCGATCCTGTTTGCGCTGTTGAGTCTGTCGACCCTCAAGCTGCGTTAATCAGTTGGCGGTAGGCAGGAGCAGTCGGCAGCCAGACGTTTGTGGGGAAGACCAGGCCTTAGCTGCCGTGTGCCGACTGTTTATGGGACGTGAGATTGTTTGGAACTGAACGGTAAGAAAGTTCTGGTGCTGGGAGCGGCGCGCAGTGGCATTGCTTGCGCGAAGTTTTTGGCAAAGCGCGGAGCGACGGTCGCGCTCAACGACGCCAAGCCAATTGAAGAGTGGAATGCAGAAGCACTCGCCTTGAAAACGGAAGCGGTCGGATTGTTGCCTGGCGATGTGCCGGGTTGGTTGTTGGACCAGATCGAATTGGTGATCGTCAGTCCGGGCGTGCCAACGAAATCGATTCCAATTCGCTACGCCGAACGGGCCGGCGCGGAAGTGATTGGAGAGGTTGAGCTGGCGTCACGATTTTTGCAAGGGCGCGTCGTCGCGATAACGGGTTCGAACGGCAAGACCACGACCACGACGCTCGTCGGAGAGTTTTTGAAAGACGCGGGAGTGCCGACCCAGGTGGGCGGCAACATCGGCACACCGTTGATTTCGCTGGTTGAAAGTTCGCGCGCAGACGGCTGGACAGTCGCGGAGTTGTCGAGTTTCCAGTTGGAAACGATCAAGGATTTTCATCCGGCCGTGGCCGCAGTTTTGAATGTTACGCCGAATCATATGGACCGTTACGAATCACTAACTGACTACGCCGCCGCCAAGCACCGGATTTTTATGAATCAAGCTGTAGGCGACCTCGCGATTTTGAATGCGGATGATGCGATTGTTTCGAGTTGGGCCAGCGGTCTGCGCGCGCAGGTGGTCAGGTTCAGCGTTAAGCAGGAACTGGATGAAGGTCTGTTCATGCACGGCAGTGAAATTGTTTCGCGGACGAAAGATGGAGAAAAAGTTCTGCTGCAACGTGATGAGATGAAACTGCGCGGCCTGCACAACGTCGAGAATGTACTGGCGGCGTTGGCTGCGGGCCTGGCTTGCGGCGCGGCGCCCGATTCGATGCGCGAAACGCTGAAAAGTTTTCAGCCAGTTGAGCACCGGCTTGAGTTTGTTTCTGAGTTGAACGGCGTACAGTTTTATAACGACTCGAAGGCGACGAGCGTGGATGCGACGCTGAAAGCGTTGGAAGCATTCAGCGATGAGCCGGGAAAGATAATTCTGATTTTGGGCGGGCGCGGCAAGAAAGCGCCCTATTTACCGTTGGCGTCGCTGGTTCGCGACAAGGCGCGCAAGCTGATCCTGATTGGCGAAGACGCCCAAACAATCGCCGGTGAGTTGGGAGAATTCGCACCGACGAAGTTGGCAACTGACATGAAAGAAGCAGTCACGATTTCATTTGAGTCAGCGCAACCCGGCGATATCGTTTTGCTCGCGCCGGCATGCGCGAGTTTCGACATGTTCGATAGTTTTGAACATCGCGGCCGGGTCTTTAAAAAAGAAGTTTCGAGTTTGGAGTTTTGAGTTTCGAGTTCAGAACACCAGCCGAATTTCGAAAACGCTGAACCGCAAAGCGGCAACTCGAAACCCGAGTAGTTATGGCAAAGAAACTCTATCCAGACAAATGGCTTTTCGCGGCGACCGTCGGCTTGGCGCTGTTTGGCGTGGTCATGGTTTACAGCGCTTCGGCGGTGATAGCCCAACGCGAAAACGGCACGCAATATTATTACGTAATCAAGCAGGCCATCTGGACCTCGATCGGTTTCGTCGTGATGCTCGCCGCCATGCAATTTGATTACAACCGGCTGCGCGATCGGCGCATTGTTTATGGGCTGCTGTTGCTGACGGTGCTGATGCTGCTGGCTGTCTTTGCTTTTGGAAGAGTCAACGGCGCGCATCGCTGGATAAAGTTCAAAGGGTTTTCCATTCAGCCTTCCGAGCTGTCCAAACTCGTGCTGGCTCTCTTTATGGCGTACTTCCTCGAGAAGCATGCCGGCGATGAGCAATCGTTTTGGCGCACTTTTGTCCCGTGCGCTTTCATCACCGGACTACTTGCCGTGCTGGTGGTGGCCGAGCCCGACCTGGGAACGGCAATGATGTTGACGGTCATCTTCGGCGTGTTGATTTATACGGCGGGCGCGCGCTTGTTGCACCTGGGATTGTTCGCAGCGCCCGCGTTGGTTGGAGTGGCAGGGTTATTGATATTCGTTCCGTTTCGCATGCGGCGCATGATCATGTTTCTCGACCCCTGGGCCGACGCGCAGGGTAGCGGTTTTCAAGTTGTGCAGTCCTTGATAGCCATTGGCTCGGGTGGTCCAAATGGGTTGGGCTTTGCGCAAGGCAAACAGAAAATGATGTTTCTGCCTTTTGCGCATTCTGATTTTATTTTTGCGGTGATTGGTGAAGAGCTGGGACTGATTGGAACGTTAACCGTGCTGTTGATCTTTGCTCTGTTTTTGTGGCGTGGGATTCGTACGTCGTTGTTGGCGCCTGATCGTTTCGGCAAGCTCCTGTCAATGGGTTTGGTGACTGGGATTGTGGCCCAGGCAATGTTCAATATCAGCGTGGTGCTGTCGCTGGTGCCGACGAAAGGTATTCCGCTGCCATTCATTTCATACGGCGGCTCGTCGCTGGTGCCGACACTGGCAGCGGTGGGCATCCTGCTTAACATCTCGCAACACGCGAGCGGCTCGGTAAGTTTCTCGTCGCTGAAGTCTCGTGGCGCCGTCGCCGAAAGAAAACCGGCCAGGTTGCGGGTGGCGCCGGCGAGACGCGTGGCTTCGTCGAGGTTTGGATAGCGCGATGCGCGTACTAATCGCCGCCGGCGGCACAGGCGGCCATATTTATCCCGGCATCGCGGTGGCAAAAGAAATTGTGCGTCGCCATCCGGACTCGGAAGTGAAGTTTGTTGGCACGGCGCGCGGACTTGAAAACAAGCTGGTTCCACAGGCAGGTTTTGAACTTTCGCTCATTGACAGCACCGGCTTGAAAAACGTTGGTATCGTAGCGCGCGCGCGTGGACTTTTAGTGTTACCAAAAAGCTTGCGACAAGCGCGGGCGTTGCTTAAAGCGTTTCGACCGGACGTGGTTATCGGCGCCGGCGGTTACGTTTCGGGTCCAGTGCTTTTGACCGCGTCGTTGCTCAAGCTGCCGACGTTGGTGATGGAATCCAACGCGTTGCCGGGTTGGACCAACCGAGTGCTGGCGCGCTTTATTGATAAGGCAGCAGTTTCGTTTGACACCGCACTGCCTTTCTTTCGCGGCAAGGGCGTGGTCACCGGCAACCCGGTGCGACGCGAGTTCTTTGAGATAGACCAGAAGCGGCGCGATCCGGCGCAGGTGTCAATATTGATTTTTGGCGGCTCGCAAGGCGCGCATGCAATCAACCAGGCGATGGTTGGAGCTTTGCCGCTGCTCGGTGAAGTAAAGGCGAGGTTGCGAGTTGCGCATCAAACGGGTGAAGCGGACCACGAGCAGGTTGCCTCAGCTTATGCGAACTCGGGCTGGAGCGAGCAAGCGAGCGTTAAGAAGTACATCAACAACATGGTTGCCGCATTTGCCGCTGCCGATTTAGTGATTAGCCGGGCCGGCGCGACCACGACCGCAGAGTTGATTGCGGCAGGGAAAGCTTCGCTGATGATTCCGTTTCCCTTTGCGGCCGATGATCACCAGCGCAAGAACGCTGAAGCACTGGAGGCGGCGGGCGCCGGAAAAATGATTCTGCAGCAGGATTTGTCGCCACAGAGATTGGCGGCTGAAATTGAGACGCTGGTGCGCGAACCGGAAAAGGTAACGGCCATGGAGCACGCCGCCCGCGCATTGAGCCGCGGCGATGCGGCCGCGAAGGTGGCTGAACTGGTTGAGGGAATGGTGAAAGGAAGAAGGCAGTAGGCAGAAGGCAGAAGGCGGAGGCCGGAGGCCGGAGCCGGATTCCAAATTCCAAATTCCAAATTCCAGAAGAGAAAACAGGGAAGTAAAGAAGCAAAGACAAAAGACTAAAGGCCAAGACAAAGACCAAAGAACAAAGGCCAAGACAAAGACCAAAGAACAAAGAACAAAGAACAAAGAACGAAGAACGAAGAACGAAGAACAAAGAACGAAGAACGAAGAACGAAGAACGAAGAACGAAGAACAAAGAACAAAGAACCAAGAACAAAGACCCAGTGTCTAACAACTGACAACTGACCCAAACAAATGTTCCGTCGCATTCAACACATTCACTTCGTCGGCATTGGCGGCATCGGCATGTCCGGCATCGCCGAGGTGCTGGTCAATCTGGGCTTTCGTGTCTCAGGTTCTGACGCAAAACGTTCGAACGTGACGGATCGTCTGCAACAAATTGGCATCGATTTTACCGAAGGTCATAACGGAGAGAATGTAGGGGACGCGCATGTCGTCGTTCGTTCGACGGCAGTCCGCGAGGATAATCCGGAAATTATCGCAGCGCATCATCGTTCTATTCCGGTTATACCGCGCGCGGAAATGTTGGCAGAACTGATGCGCCTGAAGCCGCATACCGTGGCAGTGGCTGGCTCGCATGGAAAGACGACGACAACTTCAATGGTTGCAACTGTGCTGGGCCACGCAGGAATGGATCCGACTATCGTAGTAGGCGGCGTCGTCGGCGCTTTCGGATCGAATGCGCACCTTGGTACCAGCGACCTGATGGTGGTTGAGGCCGACGAGAGTGACCGCTCGTTCTTGATGCTGATTCCAACCATCGCAGTGGTGACGAACATTGATCGTGAGCACATGGACTACTACCATGACATGGACGACGTGCGTTCGTGCTTCACCAAGTTCGTCAACAGTGTGCCGTTTTATGGCGCTTCGATCCTTTGTCTTGACGATCCAAATGTGCAGGCAATCATTCCGCACATCGAACGCCGGCGAATCACATATGGCTTGAGCGCGCAGGCCGACATTTCCGCGCACAACATTCGTTACGACCAGAGCTTTGGTTCGATTTTCACTATCTGGCATGGCGCGGATGTTGTTGGTGATATCAGCTTGCGCGTGCCGGGCTTGCATAACGTCTACAACGCGCTCGCGGCAATCGCCGTCGGCTTTGAATTGGATGTCCCCTTCAATCAAATCGCCGAAGCGCTGGCGAGTTTTGCGGGCGCAGGCAGGCGTTTTCAACCTAAGGGCGAAATCAACGGCGTCATGGTGGTGGACGACTACGGCCATCACCCAACCGAAGTGAAAGCGACGCTGGCGGCGGCCAAGATCGGCTCTGGTGGCCGGCGAATCGTAGTGTTGTTTCAACCGCATCGTTACAGCCGCACGCACGATCTGATGGAAGAGTTTGCGCGTTCTTTTAACAACGCTGACACGCTTTTTATTACTGATATCTATGCGGCAAGCGAAGACCCGATTGCAGGAACCACCGCCGAAACGCTGACCGCGGCCATCAAACGTTTTGGCCACAAAGACGTCCGCTACATCGGCGCGCTTGAGAATGCCGCGGCCACTTTGCGCGATTACGTGCAGCCTGGCGATTTAGTTTTGACTCTGGGAGCGGGAACTGTGAGCCGCGTCAGCGACCAATTGCTGGAGCTGCTCGGTGAGAATTCCGTACCACCTGCGGTTGCGGGTGGATCGTAAAGATTATGAGCGACGACGAAAACAACTTCCACCAGCGTGACCAGTCGCTGGAAGCGATTGTGGCGCAGCTTGGTGTGCGCGCCGAACGCGGCCGACGCTTTGCGGAGTTAACCAGTCTGCGCGTCGGCGGTGCAATCGATTGGGTCGTGTCGCCGGAAAACGAAGCACAGGCCGCGGCAGTGGTCCATGCGATGGACCAGGCAGGAATTGGTTGGCGGGCGCTCGGTTCCGGCAGCAACATTCTTGCCGACGATGGCGATCATCGTTATGTGGTTTTGAGTCTTAAAGAACTTAAAGGCGAGCTCGGGTTTGACGGCGAACGCGTGTCGGTGCCGGCCGGCTATTCGCTGCCGCGGCTTTGCGTTGATGTCTCGCGCCGCGGGCTTTCGGGAATCGAAGGGCTGGGTGGCATTCCGGGCACTGTCGGCGGCGCGCTTTGGATGAATGCCGGCGCTTACGGACATGAAATAGGTACCGTTACGGAAAGCGTTCGCGTAGCGCGCGAAGGCAAAGTGGTTGAAGTTCCTGGGAGCGAAGTCCAATGGAACTACCGGCACACTTCGTTCAAGGAAGGCGAATTGTTGTTGGGAGCGACCTTGCGTTTCACGCCGGACGACCCGGAAAAAATTCGCGCGCGCATGGAAGATGCAAAGTCCCGCCGCATGGCGACGCAGCCGCATGGTTCGCGCTCGGCCGGTTGTTTCTTCAAAAACCCACCGTCAGCGACCGTTGGCACCGGAAAGATGATTGACGAGATGGGCATGAAAGGTGCGCGCAAAGGAAGCGCGGTAATTTCGCCAGTCCACGCAAATTTCATCGTTACTGAAGAAGGCGCGAACGCCGCCGATACGCTCGCCTTGGCCGAAGAGGTGCGCGAACGCGTCAAGCGCGAGCACGGGATTGAGCTTGAGTATGAAGTGGAACTCTGGCGCGCGAATGAGGGCAAAAAAGACCGGACCGCTGACGTCGCGGAAGAAAAGGAGCCGACATGAGAGAGCAGGTCATCGCACAAAAAGTTGGCAACCGTTCGGGTATTGGTGGTCAACGGCGCTCAGGCGCCGTCACTCAGAAACCGGCGCGACGCGAGAGTGGCGGTGAACCGGTCAGCGTTCGCTTACGCGCCTTACTTGCTTACGTTCCTTCATTCTTAAAACTCGCGCTGGCGATTGTTAGCGGCGTGCTGGTCTTTGCCGGGTATCGTGCCGCCGCCTCGGCCAGTTTCTTTCAATTGAGAACTGTTGAAGTGCAAGGCACCTCGCGTTTGCAGCCTGCCGACATTCAAGCGTTGGTTAAGCTGACGGTGGACAAGACTGGCGTCTGGAAAGCGGATCTGAACGGCATCAACGAACGAATCGAACGGTTGCCCTGGGTGAGAACGGCGGTGGTTTCCCGCGTGTTGCCGGACGGCATTCGCGTGCGCATTACCGAGCGGTCGCCGCGAGCCGTGGTGCGAACATCTGCCGGTCGCTTTCGCTGGGTTGATGAAGACGCGGCACTGCTCGGCGAAATGCAGCCGACGGATCAAGTGCCGGCGTTCTTCTTACATGGTCTGAGTGACGAAGATTCGGAATCAGCTCGAAACGAAAATCGCGAACGAGTTGCGAAGTTTCTCGAGCTGCAACAAGCGTGGGACGCGGCCGGAATCTCGGAGCGCGTTAGCGAAGTTAACCTGATGGACATTCGCGACGTGCGAGCGCAGTTGGCGGGTGACAATTCGCAGATTGAAGTCAGATTGGGAGCGCGCGATCAAGCCTCGCGTTTAAAAGGCGCCTTGAAGGCACTGGACTCGCACGATGACATTCCCAATCGCGCCATGATCAGCTACATCGACATGAGTCTTGGGAATGGTAAGGCGATTGTCGGCCTGACTTCCGGCGCCCATACGACAACCGACAGCGCCGAAACGCCGGCGGTGGCGCCTGCAGTTGATTCTGTTGACCCGGCCCCCGCCAAGCAACCGGCTGAGAATGCAACAAACGCGACGCCGCGTGCAAAAGCTAACGCTGACAAGCGAACTGTAACTGACAAACCCAATAACGATCGAAATGATCGTTCCCGGAAGACTGACAAGAAGACCGAGAAGTCGCAAACCGCGGCGCGCCGCAAACACTGATTTCCAACGTTGTCGTCAAGGAGCACTGCTGAATGGCCAAGCGCACACAACACACAATCGGACTCGACATTGGCACGAGCCGGGTGACGTGTATTGCTTGCGAACCCGGCGAAAGCGGTTTGCTCGAGATAGTTGGTATTGGCGAAGCGGAAGCGCGCGGGCTTAGAAAAGGCGTGATCGTCAACCCAGAGGCGGCCGTCGACTCGATCAAGCGAGCAGTCGACGAAGCAGAACGCATGAGCGGCATTCAGGCGGAAGAAGTAACCATCAATCTCGCCGGCTCGCACATTCTGGGATTCAACGGCCAGGCGATTGTTGCCGTGTCCGGACGCGATCGCGAAATTACTCCCGAGGACGTACGCCGAGCGATCGATTCAGCTTGCGCAATTCAACTGCCCGCCGGACGCGAAATTGTGGATCGGCTGCCGCAGGAGTTCATCGTCGACGATCAGGATGGAATTAACGATCCGGTGGGCATGATTGGCGCGCGCCTTGCGGTCAAGGTTCACATCGTTACCAGCCCAGTTACCGCCCGGCAAAATGCCATAAATGCTGTCAATCGTGCCGGTTTGATGGTTGCTGACATGGTGCTGGAACAACTGGCGGCAGCCGAAGCTTCATTGACCGAAGACGATAAGGAGTTTGGCGCAGCCCTGGTGGATATCGGCGCAGAAACGACTGGCTTGATCATCTATCAGCGAGGGGCAGTGCAGCACACAGCGGTGTTTCCGCTTGGCGGATCGCATTTCACAAATGACATTGCGTTCGGTCTGCGTACGCCGATTCCCGACGCCGAGAAGATCAAGCGCACGGTGGGTTGCGCGTGCAGTACGTCGTTATCCGAGTTGCAGCGCGGCGAGTTGGTTGACGTTCCTTCGGTCGGCGGGCGCGCGCCGCGGCAACTTTCGCGTCAGATTCTTTGCGACATTTTGCAGCCGCGCGCCGAAGAAGTTTTGATGCACGTCGCTGACGAGATCAAAGACGCCGGCTGGGAAAGACAACTTTCGAGCGGCGTGGTGCTGACAGGTGGCGGCGCCTTGTTGAGCGGCATGCCTGAAATCGCTGAACAGGTTTTTGATGCGCCGGTCCGTGTTGGCTTTCCCGAACGAGATCGATTCGGTGGATTGGTTGAAGATGTTCAAAGTCCGGCATGGGCCGCAGCAGCCGGTCTGGCGCTGGTAGCGAGCCGTACCCAGGTCAGCGAAGGGCGGAGCGCAGTGAGCCGGCGAGGCTCGACGGGAAAGCTCACGCACTTTGTTTCAAAATTTCGTAATCGTTTCAGTAGTATTTTTTGACAAGTTGTTGTATGCTTTCGCCCCGGTCGCACAAGATATAGTCCGCTATATATCGAGGCCGATGCCACGAGCAACCCAACATAGCAGAAAAAGACCATGGAAGCCTTCCCGCTTCGGAAGAGAGGATGTAACTATGCCAACGGATGCTCGTAAACTCGAAAGAGGCATCAATATTTTCATCGATGACGATCCCCCGATCACCGGTGCGCGCATAAAAGTGATTGGTATCGGCGGCGGCGGCGGCAATGCCGTGAACCGCATGATCGAAGCGGGCATCGAGGGAATTGAGTTTCTCGTAGCCAACACAGACCTGCAAGCGCTAAAACGCTCGAAAGCCCCAATAAAAATCCAGCTCGGCAGCCGTTTAACGAAAGGGCTTGGCGCGGGCGCGAATCCGAACGTGGGCCGCGAAGCCGCTCTCGAAGATACTGACAAGATCATTGAAGTGCTCGAAGGCGCGGACATGGTTTTTGTTACGACCGGATTGGGTGGGGGCACCGGCACTGGCGGCGCGCCGATCATCGCTTCATTGGCGACAGAACTTGATGCGCTGACCGTCGCGGTGGTGACTAAGCCGTTTCACTTCGAAGGGCGGCGGCGCATGCAACAGGCCGAGCATGGCCTGCGGGAGCTGCGCGAATGCGTCGACACGGTCATCACGATTCCCAACGAGCGTTTGCTGCACACGGTGGAAAGAGATTCTTCGCTGGCCGACTCGTTTGGAGTTGCCGACGATGTGTTGCGTCAGGCTGTCCAGGGAATCAGCGATCTGATTACCGTCCCCGGGCTGATCAATCTGGACTTCGCCGACGTGAAATCGATCATGCAGGGAATGGGAATGGCGCTGATGGGCGCAGGTCGCGCACGTGGCGAGAACCGCGCGATCGAAGCGACGCAGCAGGCCATCTCGTCGCCACTGCTTGAGGAAGCCACCATTCAAGGCGCCAAGGGTGTGCTCATCAACATCACGGGGGGACCTGACTTGACTCTCTACGAAGTTAACGTCGCCTCCACAATTATTCGCGAAGCGGCGGATGAGGACGCCAACATTATTTTCGGAGCTGTCATTGACGAGAACCTGCGCGACGAGATGAAGATTACTGTGATTGCGACAGGCTTTGGTGAAGAAGCGCTGGCAATCGCGTCCGCGGCTGGAGTAACAGCGATGCCATCGACGGCGCCGCGCTTTGTGCAACGACCGGCGGATGATCTGCCGCGCCCGATGATGCAGAGCGCGCGTTCTGACGATCTCGACGTGCCTACTTTCATTCGCAAGAAAGCAGATTAAATAATCCGATCCGGCGTCTGGCTAAGGAGGGCAGATGCTTCTGCCTTCCTTTTTAATTTGCCGGCGAGCAGATGTTTTGCGCTTTGCTTTTTGCGCGCGGCTTGTGTAGCATACGCGCATTCCCTGGCAGGTTTTCCATTTCGGGTAAAAAGCAAAGTTAAGCCCTCTCCTTGAATGGCAGCAGCCTGCGAGAGTAAGTGTGGATCAGCGTCGCTTTTGCCCGCCCATTACGTCGCGCGATCAAATTATTAACCCGTCTTAATCTTTGGAGGTAGGAACAAGTGAATCGCAAACTTATTAGAACCACGCTCGCCGAGGTTAAAGGAAAAGCGCGCGAGATGCCTCAGCCTAGAGAGCGTTCCAATGGTTCTCAACGCAGCTCAGGCGGCGGCGGCGGAGACGTCAGCCGAGAGACACATCGTCCAGTACAACATAGTGCGCCGGTGGCAGTCAGGAAACGAACTCCGCCACCGATGGAAACAAATGCCGAACTCTTCTACTACAAGAAGCAGATCGACTCGCATACACCGATGGTGATCGTGTTGCTTGATGGTGAGGAAATTGAAGGTACAATTGAGTGGTATGATCGCGGGGCGTTAAAGGTTAATCGCAAGGACGCGCCGAATCTGCTGCTGCTCAAGCGCAATATCAAGTACATGTTCAAAGCGGATGAGCGCGTCGAAGAAGTCGCCAGTTAGAGACTGGCCCACCAGGGCCTCCCGCCCCTATCCTTATTGTGCTTCAGTCTCAAACCAATGAGGCAGTTCGCCAATAGCCAATCGCCGAAACCTAGATCTTCCGGGCCTCTGCCGCGCGTCGCCATAACCATGGGCGACCCGTCGGGAATTGGGCCGGAAGTAGTTTTGAAAGCGGTTGCCGAAGAAGAGATTGTGCGCTGCTGCGTTCCGGTAATTATCGGCGACGCGCAATTACTGGCTCATACGGCGCGCACGCTCGACCTGCAATCGGGATACGACATCATCCGCAAAGGTGAGCCTATTCCCGAGCAACTCTCCGAACCGATCATCTACCATCTCGACAACATCAGCGGGTTCATCGAGCCGGGAATTGAATCCGCCGCGGCGGGCCGGGCAGCGGCCGGCTACATAGAAGCCGCCGTTGAGCTGTGTGCCGCCGGCAGCGTTGATGCGATTGCGACAGCGCCGATCAACAAGCGCGCGCTTTTTCTGGGCGGTTACAGTTTTCCGGGCCACACGGAATTTCTCGCTCACCTGACAGGCAGTGAGGAATACGCAATGGCTTTTGTTGCCGAGAATCTGCGTGTAGTTTTAATCTCGACACACGTGCCGTTAGCTGAAGCGATAAAACTGGTGCGACGCGATCTCTTGATACGCACGATTCGCCTGGCCCATCGCGAGTTGAAACGTTGGGGTATCGAACGTCCGCGGCTCGCCGTGGCTGCGCTGAACCCGCACGGTGCTGAAGGGGGCTTGTTCGGTGTCGAAGAGGCTTCGGAAATTATGCCGGCGATCGAAAGCTGCCACGGGGTCGATGACATGAATGTTGCCGGACCCTTTTCGGCTGACACAGTATTCCTGAGGGCGTCGCGCGGCGAGTTCGATGCCGTAATTGCTTGTTATCACGACCAGGCGATGATCCCGGTAAAATGCCTTTCCTTCGGCGAGGCTGTGAATGTTACTCTGGGATTGCCGTTCATTCGCACCTCAGTCGATCACGGCACGGCATTCGACATTGCCGGCAAGGGAATTGCAGAACATTCCAGCATGGTGGCTGCAATCAAATTAGCTGCAGAATTATCCACGCAGGCCGGAGAAAGCAGCCGCGCGGTGGAAGTCTAGAAAAGAAATGGTAAACAAAGACCAAAACACTTCAAGCAGCGAAGACAATCAGACCCGGCGCATTCTGGTGGCTGACGACGATCCCGCCATTCTGCGACTAGTGACGGCGATTCTGGAGAAGGAAAACTTCGGCGTCGTCAGCGCCCGCGATGGGCGGGAAGCGTATAAGATTCTGCAAAGCGATCAGAGTTTTACTGCGGCGATCCTCGACGTTGTCATGCCACACATATCCGGACCTGAGTTGGTGCGTTTCATGAAAACTGAAAAGCGCCTGATGCGCATTCCGGTAATGATGATGACTGCGGAACAGGACCCCAAGTTGTCGTCTGACAGTTTCGCTGCCGGAGCGGTCGTCTTCTTACCCAAGCCGTTTACTACCGCACAACTGCACATTATGCTGCAGATGCTAATCAGCAAAGCCGAAAGCTAATCTTCAGGATGACGATTCGTGTGTGGAAAATTCGGACCCTCGGATTGCTGATCGCGCTTAGTGTGGTTGCGCTCGCGGCCGTTGAAGCGCGCGCCGAGTTGAGTTCTAAACAGGCGCGAAAAGCACTCACCCGCATGGCCGGACTCGAGTTAACCAGCGACGCAGTGCGCGTGAAAACGATCACGCCGGGCGCACCGGCGGAAGTCACGGCCGACATTCGCAATGTTTTCAAGTTTGAAGAGGATGAGCGCGGAGATTGGCGCATCGCTGAAATACGAACGGCGCAGGATCGTTGGGAATCGATCGATCTCATTGCTGACGCGGCGCGAGCCAGTCTCGGCACCACCGAATGCAACACTCCTGATCCGCCGTTCAAGGTCACGGCCGCGATCGACCCCAGCGTTAAGCGCGCGCGCTGTCTGATTGGCGCCTTAACGGGCATTGACGTTCCGTCCGACGCAGTGCGCATTCAGGAAGTTGATCCAATGCCGGTACCGCTTGCTTCGCGCGCGTCGGCAGTTGTAGTCGCCTGGATCAGGGTTACTGCGCGTTTAGTTAACGAGGGCAAAGGTTGGCAAGCGTCTGAGCTGCGCACGGGAACGCGCGATTGGGTAAAGCTGAAACCGCTGATCAATGCGCTGAACGAAAGGAAAGCAAACCAAGCGCGCATTGACATGGAGACTGTATCGCAGGCGCTCGAACGCTATCGCCGCGAGCGTGGTTTCTATGTCGTGACCGACAGCCAGGCGGTTCTGATCGATCATTTAAGTCCTCGCTATCTTGCCAAGATTATCCGCGTCGATCCCTGGAGTCATCCTTACAAATATGACGGCCAGCGCGATCGCTTTACCATTCATTCAGCGGGCGCCGACGGCAAGGATCTGACTGCCGACGATATTCAAGTGACGGGCCCTTACGCCCGTTAGCAAAAGACAGTAGACTAAAGTTCTTGACTGCCAATTGAAGTGGGTGTTAGCTTCGAAATGCGGCTCAGCTTTTTTAGCCGCTGGTTCAAACAGCCAAACGCCAACTGCATTAAGTAATGACCCCGCCAGTGGCGCAATTCAGCTAAGGTTATCCAAGCTTTGTTAGCTGGCAAAAAACTTCTACTTGCCGACGATTCAATCACGATTCAAAAGGTTGTGGATCTCACCTTTGCCGACGAAGGCGTTACCGTATTAACTGTTAACAATGGTCGCGAGGCGATTGAAAAGTTAAGGGAGTTTGCGCCGGATATCGTGCTCGCCGATGTCTTCATGCCGCAGATGAGCGGTTATGAAGTTTGCGAACACATAAAACAAAATGAACAGCTCAAGCATATTCCTGTTATGCTTTTAGTAGGCTCGTTTGAGCCGTTCGACGAAGCGGAGGCGCGCCGGGTTGGCGCGAACGACACCTTGACGAAGCCCTTTCAATCCATCCGTAATCTTATCGATAGAGTTGGCGTACTGGTCGGTGGCCGCGCGGCCGAAGAGCAAATTCCGACAGCGGAACTGCCGCATCATCATGAGCCGCCCGAACCGGAAAAGCTGACCCCTGCAGAAATACAAATAACCACAGCCGATACGCTCCCCCTGCCGCCTGAGCAGGCCGAAGTCGTCGCTTACTACGCAGCAAAACAAGAAGCACAAGCGGCTAATCATTCTCGTATGGATGCAACCATAGAAACCAAACTTCCCGATTTGCCACCAGCCTCGCAAACTGCCGACGGCACCGATGATGTGTTGACTGAGCTCAGTGAGGTGAAAACTGGCGGCGTCGGTATCGCAGACGACTTTGTTTTAGATTTGGATCTCGACGAACCTGCCGAGCCGTCGCCGGCAGTGGCCGCGTATTCGGCGCCTTCATTTAAGCGGCACCGGAGCGATAGCAATAGCGTTAGCTCTGCGGCTGTCACTCCAACAGTAGATCCAATGGCGCGCACGCAACAATTTCCGCCGCCGAGCGAGCCGACGCCAGAACCAGCGACTGCTGCGGAAGTAGCCGAGAAAGCACAAGCACCAACGAGTGAGATCGCCGTTGGAACAGCCGGCTCGGCCAGCGAGTTATCGCCGCAGATGATTGATGCGATTGCGCGGCGTGCCGTCGAACAGCTCTCCGAAAAAGTTGTGCGGGAAATCGCGTGGGAAGTTGTTCCGCAGCTTGCAGAATTGATGATTAAGCGCCAACTCGAAGAGAAGAACTCTTAAAGCTATTGACAGACCATCGATGAAAGCAGGCGCTGCCCGAAGAGGCCGCCTGCTTTTTTGGTGGGTCAGTGGTCTGTTGTCCGTGGTCATTTGGATAGTCAGTCCCCTTAGGTAATGTTAGGTGGTGATGCAGTTTGAATTAGAGATCTCGCCGTGGCAATGACGTCAGTACCGTCCGCGGTAGCGGATGGGTTCCGATATTGCCAATGCTCGATCTCCGATTGCCATTGGCCCGATCGCTAGACACCAATCGGCAATGGGAAATTGCCAATCAGCAATCACTGCATCCATCCGCTACCGCGGACGGTACCGACCTCATCGCACTCGGTTGCCTCAAATCAAACTGCATTACTGCTGGTAATATCTTGTCACAATGAAAAATGGCGGACTGTGCCTTACAATGTATTTTTGCCACTAACACTAACTACGGACAACTGACTAACTAGCGAATAAATGGAAATTTCCAAACAATACGATCCCAAACAGGCCGAACAAAATCACTACGAGCGTTGGGAGCGGGCAGGCTTTTTCGCGCCTGAGATCAACCGCGACCCACTCGCACCTGTCTTCTCAATCGTCATTCCGCCGCCGAACGTAACGGGCTCGTTGCACATGGGCCACGCGTTACAGCACACGATGATGGATGTGCTGACGCGCTACAAACGCATGTGCGGCTATCGCACCTTGTGGCTGCCGGGCATGGACCATGCCGGCATATCGACGCAAATGGTGGTCACTCGCGAACTGAAAAAAGAGGGACTATCGCGCCACGACCTGGGCCGCGAGAAGTTTGTTGAGCGGGTTTGGAAATGGAAACAGGAATCGGGCGGGCAAATTGCCAAACAGATGCGACGCGAAGGCGCGTCGGTCGATTGGTCGCGCGAAAAATTTACGATGGACGGCGACCTGACGCGCGCCGTGCGCGAGGTTTTCGTTCGTCTCTATGACGAAGGAATGATTTATCGCGGCAACCGCATCGTCAATTGGTGCCCGAATGATCAGACGGTGCTGTCGGATCTGGAAGTAGAAAAAATCTCGCAAAACGGCAAGCTTTATTACTTGCGCTACCCGTTAAAAAATGGAAACGGTCATGTGACGGTGGCGACTACGCGGCCGGAGACGATGCTCGGCGACACGGCGGTGGCCGTCAATCCGGACGACGAAAGATATCGCGAGCTGGTTGGCGAGACTTTATTATTGCCGCTCACAGGGCGCGAGATTCCGGTAATCGCCGACGAGTTCGTCGAACCTGAATTCGGCACCGGCGCGGTGAAGATCACGCCCGCGCATGACGCGAACGACTACGAGATGGGCCAACGGCACTCTTTGCCCGAGGTTGTCGTTATCGATAGCCAGGCAAAGATGACAGAGGACGCCGGCGCAGAGTTTGCCGGCCTCGACCGTTATAAAGCACGTGCGAAAGTTGTCGAGAAATTTGAAGAGCTGGGGCTGCTTGAGAAAGTAGACGACTATGAGTTCGCGATCTCGAAATGCGAACGTTGCAAGACAGTCATTGAGCCCTTGATATCGACGCAGTGGTTTATGCGCATGGACCAACTGCGCGACCGGGCGCTGGAATCGTTGCAGCAGGATAAGGCGCCGCAGTTCTTCCCGGAAGTCCCTTACGAAAAAGTTTATTCGAACTGGCTCGAGAACCTGCGCGATTGGACGATCTCGCGGCAGCTTTGGTGGGGACACCAAATTCCGGCGTGGTATAAGCCGGATGGCACAGTCGTAGTCGCCCGTTCGGAAGAGGAAGCGCGTGCGAAAGCAGGCACTGATGAGCTGACCCAGGATCCGGACGTACTCGATACCTGGTTCTCGTCGGCGCTTTGGCCGTTCTCAACCTTGGGCTGGCCGGAAGAAACAAAGGATCTCGCAACGTTTTACCCGACTTCGGTGTTGGTGACCGCGCGCGACATCATCTTCTTATGGGTATCGCGGATGGTGATGTCGGGACTGAAGTTTATGGACCAGGCGCCCTTCGCGGATGTTTTCGTTACCGGTACGATCCTCGATGCCCACGGCCAGCGCATGTCGAAAACCAAAATGAACGGTGTCGATCCCTTGGAGGTGTTCGAGAAGTATGGCGTGGACGCGACGCGTTTGAAACTCGCTTCGGTTGGCAGCACTGACATTCGTTGGAGCGAGAAGCAGGTCGAAAGCTACCGCAACTTTGCAAACAAGATTTGGAACGCCGCGCGGTTCTGTCTGTTGAATTCAGAAGGCGCGACCATAGATCCGGCAATGCTGAATATTGGTCCTGATTCGGCATTGCACGATCGCTGGATAGTGTCACGTCTTAACAAAACCGCGCGGGACATGCGTAAGGCGTTAGCTGGTTATGAATTTCACGAGGCCGTGCAGACGCTCTACCACTTCTTCTGGGACGATTTTTGCGATTGGTACATCGAACTAACAAAAAGCGAAATCAGCGCTGAAGAGACAAGCGCCAATCGCACGGAAGCCCGCACGCGCTTGCTGACTGTGCTGGAACAATCGCTGCGACTGCTTCATCCCTTCATGCCTTACATCACCGAAGAGCTTTGGCAAACACTGCCGGGCGTCAGCAGCGCCTTGCTGCATCCCGCCTATGCGGGCGCCGCGCCGTCGATCATGCTGGCAGCTTATCCCGAAGCACAATTGGAGTTGATTGACGAAAATGCCGAATGGGAAATGCAGGCGGTCATCGATCTCATCACCCGCGTGCGCAACATTCGTTCGGAAATGAACATCAAGCCGGGCGAGCGCGTGACGCTGTTCATTGGTTCACCTGATGAGAAACTGCGCGCGGTGTTCACAGCAAACACGGCGCAGATCAGCCGGCTGGCGCGTGCCGCCGAAGTTTCCATCGCTGAAAAGCTCGATGCTCCGCAGGCTTCGGCGCGCGCGGTATTGATTGGTGGTGCGGAGGTCGCCGTGCCGCTCGAAGGCTTAATTGATTTCGAACAAGAACGCCAACGGCTCACCAAAGAAAAAGACAAGTTGTCAGCCGAAGCGTCAAAGCTTGAGGCGCAGCTTGCCAATCCGCAATTTGCCGAACGAGCGCCGGTTGAAAAGGTTGAAGAAGTGCGCGCGCGCATTGCCGACATCGCGCAACGCAACGCACAACTTGACCAAAGTATTGCGAACCTGGGATGAGTGGTGATGGCGGTATTCAATCGCGGATAAACGCGGATTGACGCGGATCAGCAAAACAGAACAAACCAGACTGCCTCGGCCCAAATGGGCGACGGGCATTTCCGCCCGTAGCGGGGGAAGGTTACGGAACAAGTAGGAAAAGAGTCCGTTAAAGCATTCAAGGGAAGCGAGAGCTTGAAGGGCTCTCGCTACCGGCGTATCTTTTAGGGAACTCGCAGCAGTTGAGGAAGTAATAATGCAAAGAAGATCCATTCGCTACATCACGCTTTTGTTGGTCATGCTAATTGGCGTAAGTGTTTGTTCAATCGAAACGGATGCGCAGCGCCGGCGCAAGCGCCGCGTCCGCCGCGCGCCGCGGCCCGTCGTAACCAATCCCGTTATCGCGCCGCCTGGAAGCGAACAGGGCGAGGGTTCGGAAAAAATAATTAGCACCGCTGATGAAAATGGCAATCCCGTTGATACCGGCGAAGAAGGCACACCGGCGAAGAAAAGAGTTACCAGGAGCGGCGAACCTAACATTCAGCAAACGATCGATGCGCTCTCGAATCAGGTCAACCGCCTCAACGACAAGCTAAGTCAGATGCAGGACAATGACCGCTCGCTGATCGACATGGAGCGCCTGACGCGCGCCGAGCAACGGGCCGAGAGTGTCCGCTCGCAGATGCTGGACACCGAAAGTAAACTGGCGGATTTACAGGCGCGCATGGACCAGGTTGATTATTCGTTGAAGCCGGAAAACATCGACCGTTCGATTGCAGGTTACGGGTCTGTGCATCCCGAAGAGGCCCGCGATGGTCGTCGTCGCCAACTGGAAAACGAAAAGGCGCGACTGCAGGCGCAGATTAGTTTGTTGGAAAACAGTCGCACGCGGTTGCAGGCTTCGCTGGCAACTGCGGAAGCAGAAGTTGACTTGCTGCGGCGGCGCATCGACCAGAAGCAGTTGAACAATGCTTCGCGCGCTGAGCCGGCGGCGACACCGGACAAACCTTAGGTTGAATCTGCAGTTATGGGCACACTCCCACTGGCGGACCTCTATTGCCAAATTGAGCAGGCGAACAAGCGCGGCGAGCGCGTTGTGGTCGCGACGGTTGCGCGCACGCGTGGTTCAACGCCGCAGCAGCGGGGCGCCAAGATGCTTTTCTTTGCAAGTGGCGAAGCAGCCGGAACGGTCGGGGGTGGTTGCGTCGAAGCGGAAGTTTGGGCCGAAGCGCGCGAGGCACTTCGCTCGGGACTGTCTGCTTTGCATCACTTTTCGCTAACCGCTGAAGAGGCGAGTGAGGAAGGTATGGTCTGTGGCGGGACCATGGATATTTTTCTCGACGTGTGGAAACCGTCTTAGCTTTCAGGTCTTTGGCCTTTGGTCTTGGCTTTGAGCTCAGCATCTCCCTGCTAGCGAGAACACAGACTAAAGTCTATGCCACAAAATATGCCCGAATCATTTGTCAAAAACTACAAAGCGAAGCACCGCCATCCGCTGAACAAGCTCGCGCACAGCATCGGCATTCCGCTGATCGTAATTTCACTGCCGCTATTTTTCTTCAACTGGCGCTGGGCGCTGGGACTTTTCATTGTCGGCTGGGCTTTCCAGTTTCTCGGTCACTTAATTGAAGGGAATCAGCCCGCCTTTTTCCACAATCCACTTTACCTGCTCGTTGGTCCGTGGTGGTTGTTACGCCGCGCGTTCGGGGCGGACAGTTCGCAAAAGCCACCCGCAGCGAAATAGAATCCTCGCGCATGAAGGATTCAATCGACAACTCCCGCTCAATTGCTACTTTGCTCCATGGGCTACTTGAGGATGGCGCGCTTGCGATTGTCGTTACGTTGATTGCCGGACCGCGCAATGTCGGTGCGAAGCTGATCGTCGAGGACAGTGGAAGTCGTCACGGCAGCCTTGCGGATGCGGCGCTTGACGAAGCAGTCATGCGGCAAGCTGCCGTCTTCCTCGCGTCGAAAGAAGAAACGCGCACCTTTTACGGCCGTGAATTCGCGCCAGAGCTGAGCGAGTGCCGCGAGTCACAATTCCTTTTCGAACTGATCCAGCCGGAACAGCGCGTCGTTGTTTGCGGGGCGGGACACGTCGGCGCTTCGTTGGCGCGGCTGGCGGCGTTGTTAGGTTATCGCGCGACGCTGATCGACGACCGTGAAGAATTCGTGAGCCGCGAGAATTTTCCGGAAACGAATATCGAGCTGGTGCGGGCGGAGAGTTGGATCGAGGCCGTGCGCGCCACCAGTGGCAACGGACGCGGCGTTTCTATCGCGATCGTGACGCGCGGCCATAGTGAAGATGAACAATGCCTGCGCGCGGCGCTGTCATCCAGCGCTCCTGACTACGTTGGCTTAATTGGCAGCAAACGGCGCACGCGCATCGTGCTTGAACGTTTGCGCGAATCCGGCGTCAGCACGGAACAATTAGCAAAAGTTCACGCGCCTATTGGCCTCGACATTGGCGCCGTCACGCCGGAAGAGGTGGCGCTTGCCATCCTTGTCGAGATTGTTGCCGTTCGTCGTGGGGGCGGCGGCGGCTCGCTTTCGAGCCGATAAAAGCCGCGGCCCGAAACACTTTTGGTGCAAAGCCTATGGTCTGCTTTTCCGCTAACAATTCACGATCTACGACAAGCTGCTCCAGTACCCGCTCAAGTCGTCCTTGACTTTATGATGGACAAGTAATAAAAACCTGCAACTAATCGGGCCTTATCTGAAAATGGCGGCTTCTGTTTTGCCAGGTTCGCAAAACTAAGAATGCCGATTTAGCTTTGACATAAGGTCAAACCGTCCCAGCGCCGGAGCAAAACGGTCAACTGAAGGACTAGCCCAGGAAGCACAAAGAACTGTCTGCTAGCTTCTTCATCGAGTTTTAAAACTCCAACCTCATAGAGTGTTGAGCAAGTTAGCGTCTCGACGATCTCCTGCGCGGCAAAAAGTGGCGCGGTGCCCACTCGTAACGTCCGGCCGGAATTTCGTTTCAGCTTTATCACCAGGAGCTTCCTATAGCTCACAGACGGGGAACTCCCCAAGGAGCATGGACATGCGTAAAGTGACACTTGGATTGCTGGGGCTCGCGTGCGTCGCGGCCTTAGCCTTGAACGGATTCGGACAACAATCCTCTATTGCTGATGACGTGATGGCGATGGTCAGGGCCCAGTGGGCAGCCGAGATAAAAGATCCCACAAATGTCGCCGAACAGATGAAGAATACGGCCGATGATTACACTGAATTTAATGGGGACTACGCCACTCGTCTGGAAGGCAGGGCGCTGAATATGCGTCTCGCCGAAGCCGGCGGAGGTAGCAGCGTCAGGACCGTTGCCGGCGAGATGACCAATCCGAAGGTGCAAGTCTATAACGGCGATGTTGCTATTCTGAGTTACAACTACGTTGGTTTGTTGAAGGACAAAGAGGGCAAAACAGAGCCTTCCCGCGCAAAATCAACGCGCGTGTACGTCAAACAGAACGGGAAGTGGCTGCTTGTTCACGCGAACTTTGGCGCCGATCCGTTACCGAAATAACAGACCAACCCTTTAAAGCAGAGAGGCCGGACAAGTCTAAAGAGATTTGCCGGCCTCACGCGTCATTTACCTTTTCGATTTGCGTTCACGCCGTACGGCTTTCATCCGTTACGATTCGCGACTCACAAACTAGTCACACATCCCTGCTTGTACAACATTTTCTCGTCCGTCAGTCATATAATCCACCCGCTGAAGCGACAAATATTCTGAACACGGAAACCGAAACCGTGAAACACAAACAGATGGATATCTCGGAGCTGCAAGCCGAGCTCGAAAAACTTCATGGC
>JANMKA010000058.1:0-10244 GCA_031371765.1 Blastocatellia bacterium | reverse complement strand
CGTCGATAATCTTTGCATCTTCCTTCTTACTCCTTGCCTGTAATAAGCGCCATTGCTTCAGCCCGCGTACGTGGGTCGGTGCGAAAACCTCCGAGCACCGCCGAAGTGACTGTTTTGGCATCGGCCTTTCTCACTCCGCGCAACGTCATGCACGTGTGCGACGCTTCGATCACTACCATGACGCCAATCGGTTTCAAGCCTGCGAACAGCGTGTTGGCGATATCGGTGGTTAAGCGTTCCTGGAGTTGTAGCCGCCGCGAAAATGTCTCAGCCAGACGTGCCAGTTTTGAGATTCCGAGAATGCGTCCGTCGCGCGGAATGTAAGCGATGTGACACTTGCCTACGAACGGCGCCAGGTGATGTTCGCACAGCGAGGCAATGCTGATGTCTTTAACGATTACCATCTCATCGTGTTTATCGCCGGGCAACGGCACCACGTGTTGGGCCGGGTCTTCGCGCATTCCGGAAGTCAATTCGGCATACATCTCGGCAACGCGCCTGGGTGTTTCCTGCAGGCCGGGACGTTTTGCATCTTCGCCGAGGCCTTCAAGAATTAAGCGCACGCCTTGCGCGATCAGATCAAGATCGACCGCAGGAAGTTCCTGCTGCCGAGAGGTCTGGTTATCAGGCTGCTCGGTAAGTTTTGTCGCCATTTTCTTACTTAGCACTTTTGGCGAACGCATTCCGCGCCGCGTCTTCGACGAGCCGCAGAGGAACATTCGCTGCGCGCGCCGCTTGCCGGCATTGCTCGTACTCCGGCATCTCCTTAACTACATGGCCATTGAGTTGCGCTACTTTAACATCAATCGGTCCATACTGTGTTTCCACTCGCACCGTACGGCGTGCAAGCGCGCGCCGTTCAACCTGATAGCTGCGAATGCCTAATGTCGTAGTCTCAGAAAAAAGCAGATCCAGCAATATTTCGCGCTGAGCTTCGCCACAAAGTACGGACAACAGCACGCCGGGACGATTCTTCTTCATTTGGATGGGCGTGAAATAACAATCGAGCGCGCCAAGTTCGAACGCTCGCTCCATAACGTGCCCAAAAACCTGCGGCGACATGTCATCAACATTTGTTTCCAACAGCCACAGTTTTGCGTCGCTGCCCTGTGCAGCCGCCGTTTCTCCAATCAAAACGCGAAGCACGTTCGGAAACTTTTCATATTCGCGTGTACCGGCGCCATAGCCCGTCTGTTCAAGTTGCAACTGCGGCAGCGCCCCGAATTCCGAGCACACCGTCGTGATGATCGCTGCACCGGTTGGTGTCAGAAGTTCCCCTTTGACCTCAGTCGAATAAAAAGGTGCGCCTTTCAACAATTCAGTCACTGCCGGGGGTGGAACTGGAAATCGCCCATGGTCCATATCAACCATGCCGCTGCCGACGTGTAACGCCGACGACACGAAACGTTCAATGCCAAGCAAGTCAAAACATATTGCTGCGCCTACAACGTCGATGATAGCGTCAAGCGCGCCGACTTCGTGGAAATGAATGTTTTCGATCGGCTCATTATGAACGCGCGCTTCGGCTTCGGCGAGACGTGAAAAGATTTTCGCGGCACGCTCCTTAACATTCTCAGACAGGCGCGAGTCGTAAATGATTTTTAGAATGTCGGAAAGATGCCGATGCGCGTGTTCGTGCGGAGTCTGCACACGCGCGTAAGTGGCGCTGATGCCCGAACGATTCACGGTTTGAAAGTCGATTGCATAGCCCGAAACGCCCAACAGCGAAAGTTGATCCTTCAACTCTTGCGAGCGAACGCCGGCGGCAACCAACGCGCCGAGAATCATGTCGCCGCTGGCTCCGGCAAAGCAATCGAAATACAGAGTCTTCATAAGAACGTGAATCGTGAATCGTAAATCGTGAATAGCAAAGCGAGAATAGCAAAGCGGGTGTGGTGCGCGACCCGTCGATTTATGATTCACGATTTACGACGATGTTAACAGAGCGAGGTCAGAAAACGCCAAAAGCGATGGTTACAAGCAGCCTGGCATGAGGTCAACTGACGCATGAGCTCTACCGCAGTGGCCCGTGGTCAGTACCGCCTGCGGTAGTGGGTGGCTTCTGACGTTGCCTGTTGTCGATTGGCATCTGGCAGAATCGCCAAACGCCGATCGGCAGGCGACAATCAAGACACCCACCTGCTACCGCAGGCGGTACCGACATCATGCCACCGTGAAGCGCTTGGCCATGCCACCGCGAAGCGCGTTGCAATAGCGGATTCCAAACCCGCTAAGCTATACTTTCCGCTTTTCCGGACAAGCAAATTCTTCAGCCTGGGAATCAAGTGACCCTTCTCCAACTTCAGGATCAACTAAAGAGTGTCGTTCGCGGCGCGGCGCTCGAACTGTTCGGCATCGAGCTCGACCAGGTCGGCGCTGAGACACCGCCGCGCCCTGAACTCGGCGACCTGGCATTTCCCGTCTCATTCGAACTGGCGAAACTTATTAAACAAGGCACGGGAAATAAGGTGCCGCCGCGCACGATCGCCGAACAGTTTAAAACAAAACTCGAGGCCGCTGCGGAAGTTGCGCGCGTCGATGTTGCCGGCGCCGGTTACGTCAATGTGTTTTTTGATCGTGCCAAACTACTTTCGCTCTTTGCGGGAAAACATGACACAGGGGTGTCTGGCGTCTCGCCGCTGCCTGACCGTCCTAAAAAGATGGTCGAGCACACCAGCATCAATCCGAACAAGGCCGCGCACATTGGTCATGTCCGCAACGCCGTACTCGGCGACACGTTTGTTCGAGTTCTAAAAGCGGCCGGCGAGCACGTCGAAGTGCAAAACTATATCGACAATACCGGCGTCCAGGTGGCTGACGTAGTGGTCGGATTTACCGAACTCGAGAAAATGACGCTCGAGCAAATCAAAGCGCTGGATAGTTCGCTGCCTGCGGATGTGCCATTCGATTATTACTGTTGGGAGCTCTACACCCGTGTCGGCGTGTTTTATCGCGAAGGCCCGAATGCAGAAACAAATGCAGCACGGCTCAAGTTGCGCAGCGACGTGCTGCACGCGATCGAGGCAGGAAACAATGCGACAGCCGAACTGGCGGACTACGTCGCCACGCGAAATGTCGAACGCATTCTCGACACAATGGAACGGCTCGACATTCGTTACGACTTGCTGGCGCGCGAGTCAGACATTCTGCATCTGCATTTTTGGGATCGCGCGTTTGAACTGATGAAGAGCGCGGGGGTTATCCGGTTCGAATCGCAGGGCAAGCATGCAGGTTGTTGGGTGATGCCGTTTGAATCGCACACCGGCACTGACGAACACGAATCCGATAAGATCATCGTGCGCTCAAACGGCACCGTGACCTACACCGGCAAAGACATCGCTTATCAGTTGTGGAAGCTGGGCCGGCTCGGTTTGGATTTCAACTACAAACCTTTTCGTTCTTATCCTGATGGGCACGTCGCCTGGGTTACCACTACGGAACCCAATGCCGAGGTACTTCCGGAATTGCCGCGCCCGAATTTCGGCGGCGGCGTGAAGGTCTATAACGTCATTGACTCCCGCCAGGCGTATCCGCAGGAAATTGTTGCGCGCGGGGTCGTCGCACTGGTGCCGGAGATCGGCGCTGACGCCAGTGTTCATTTTGGTTACGAGATGGTTGCGTTATCCCCGGCCGCTTGCGCCGAGTTAGGCATCGAGTTGAGCGAAGAGGATCGCGCGCGGCCTTACATCGAGATGAGCGGCCGCAAAGGCCTCGGCGTTAAGGCCGACGATCTGATCGACCGTTTGGAAAAGGACGCGTTGAAAGAAGTCGAGGCGCGGCATCCGGATTTGTCGACAGACGAGCGCCGCGCCACTGCCCATGAAATAGCAGTCGGGGCCTTGCGCTATTTCCTTCTGAAGTTCACGCGTAATTCTGTAATAGCATTCGACTTTAATGAAGCGCTTTCGTTCGAAGGCGAGACGGGGCCCTATTGCCAGTATGCGGCGGTGCGGGCAAATTCGATTTTCCGCAAACTTGATGAGACAGCAATGTTGGCCGCGGTGGAATTGCTCCAGCAGGCGACAAGCGACTCGCAAACCGGGGCGCGCGTCGCGGAGGTGCTGGCCGGCGAAGCAGGAACTGAAGTTTGGTCGCTGCTGATGTTGGCGGAGCGACTGGAAGAAGCGATCGCGCAATGTGCCGCGTCAGCCGAGCCCGCAAATCTGGCGAAGTACGCATTCACGCTTGCGCGCGGCTTCAATCTCTTTTATCACCGCCATCGCATCCTTGCCGAAGAGGATGAAATAAAAAAAGCGGTATTGATCGCGGTCGCCGATATTACGCGGCAACGGCTGACTTCGGCGTTGGCGACATTGGGTATCAGAGTGCCGGAGCGAATGTAAACACAGGTCGGGCTTAAAGTTGGCTGTTGGCTGGGGAACCAACACAGGAGCGTCAACTGTACTTTTAATTGGTGCTCAGAGTATAAAAGCAGCATGCTGATCGTAATGAAACCTGACGCCACGGACGGCCAGATCGCGGCCGTAGTGCGCGTCATTGAAGGGCTCGGCTACAAAGCGCATCCCATGGCTGGCGCGGCCAGAACCGCAGTTGGAATTACAGGCAACGCCGGCGCCATCGATCCTACGCATTTCGAAAATCTTCCCGGCGTCGCCGAAGCCATTCGCATCAGCAAACCTTACAAGTTGGTCACACGCGAGATGCGTACGGAAAAGACAGTGGTGCGCGTTGGCGATGAGGCCATCGGCGGTGATGAGTTAACGATCATTGCCGGTCCCTGCGCGGTTGAAAGCCGTACTCAGGCTTTTACGATCGCCGAGGTTGTGCGCCGCAGCGGCGCGCGCTTCTTTCGCGGCGGCGCTTTTAAACCACGCACATCGCCTTACGCGTTTCAGGGCTTAGGCGAAGACGGGTTAAAGATTCTCGCGGAGATTCGCGACACCTATGGACTAAAAATCGTCACCGAGGCATTGGACGAACCGAGTGTAGATTTGGTTGAGCGTTATGCTGACATGATTCAGATCGGCGCGCGCAGCATGCAAAATTTCACCCTGCTGCGGCGCGTCGGCAAATCCAGCTTGCCCGTCCTACTCAAACGTGGTTTGTCGGCCACGCTCGACGAATGGCTGCTGGCGGCTGAATACATAATGGCCGAAGGCAACTATCAAATCGTTCTTTGCGAGCGCGGCATTCGCACCTTTTCGCAACACACCAGAAATACCCTGGACCTGGCTGCGATACCGGCCGTCCGGCGCATTTCGCATTTGCCCGTCATAGTCGATCCTTCGCACGGTACCGGGAAGAACTATATGGTAACGCCGCTGGCCCGCGCAGCGGTCGCCGTTGGCGCTGATGGAGTGATCGTCGAGGTCCACGATTCGCCGAACAACGCCCTTTCTGATGGCGCGCAAGCATTGACTTTGGATCAATATGAACGGCTGGTTAGCGAAGTGCGCGCCATCCACGAAGTCATCGCGCCGGCGCCGGTGGGTTGACGCTCAGGCTTGCTTGGTCTCGCCTGAAAGAATATTTGCCAACTCGCCAAAGAACACCGATCGCGGCATTACCTGATCGTATCCAGCCTGCACGGCCTTCCTTTGCAATTCCGCTTCTACGTGGGCAAAAAATCCGATAACGGAAATTCCGGAGAGTTTAGCATTGGTTTTTAATTCTGTGCCGAGCGCTACGGCGTCGAATTTTGCGTGTTGTAAATCAACGACGACGATGTCCGCAGCGCTCTCGTCAATGATGTGTCGCAAGGCGTCAAGGCTGCGCGGAAAAACCGCCATCATTCCCAGGGCTTTGGCGGTGGCTCGAACTTTCGAGGCCAGGAACATGTCGTCAATTACAGCTATTACCGTTCGCACCATATTTTTTATAGAACCATCGGGGTTGGTCGCGCTTGCGTCTGTGGCCGGCAGGTGTCGCTGGCCCGGTAAACGCTTTAGCGGCAGTGGCGATTTGTCGTTCAGATTACTTTCGCGTAATGATACGTTGCGATGGCAACCGCGATTCCCCCACTGCAGGATTCTGAGAAACTCGAGTTTGGTGATCCGAAACAACACTCGAGCGCAGCTCCAACGAAGTCAACGCTCGTAATCGCATCATACAACATTCGCTATGCGGTCGGCCGCTTTTTGATAGCAAGCGGACTACTGCGCAAGCTTGGCATTAACCGCAACAGCAAGCGCGCCCATCAAGTTGGTGAAAATATTCGCCAGGTCGCGGAATTTTTCAGTTCCGCTAAACTGATGCCCATCCCGGATGTCGTGGCGCTGCAGGAAGCCGACAAGCAAACGATGCGCTGCGGCGGTCATCACGTGGCACGCGAACTAGCGGAAGCGCTGCAACTTTCGTTGGTCCATGCTCCGGCCGGCATTCCGCGGGGCCAGGCGCCGATAGCGCGCCAATGGTGGTTGGACTTTGAAGAACAAATCGGTCTGCAAGACACGGGCGATACCGGTGTTGCTTTGTTGAGCCGTTATCCGCTCGAAGAAGTGACGCGAATCGATTTGCCGTGGCATGAATGTCCCTGGCGGCCGCGGCTGGCGATGGCTGCGACAATTGCATTGCGAAGTAACGAGTTGCGAATTCTAAACGCGCATGTCGATCCGCATGCGGCGATTGGCGGACAGCTCGAACAACTCGAAGCATTGGCCGCAGAAGCCGAAAAACATGTTGGGCCAACTTTGGTAGTCGGCGATTTCAACACCTTGTCGCGGCAAAAATGTGCGGAGACCAGAAGTTTCATGGAAACTCGGGGATTTCGAACGCCAATCCCGACGGGCACGCCGACCTGGCGTGGCGCGGGAATTCGCTTGCATGCGGATTGGATTTTCTATCGCGATTTGAAAATTACAAACTGGGGAGTAGCCCGGCCATTGAATGCTTCCGACCATTGGCCCATCTGGGCCGAGGTGGTTGTCGAAGGCATGAAGTCAGTACCGCCTGCGGTAGCGGGTGGATTCTGACATTGCCGATTGCCAATTAGCTCGGTCGGTAGATATCAATCGGAAATCGGCAATTGCCAATCGACAATTACTGCATCCACCAGCTACCGCAGGCGGTACTGACTTCATTCCACTGCGCGAGTGAAACTGAATGACTGAACGAATCACCAGCAAAGACAATCCCCTGCTGCGCGAAGCGCGTGTCGTTCGCGACGGCAAAATCGAGGAGATGATCTTCGTCGAGGGCCTGCGACTTTGCGAAGAAGCGGTAAACTCGCGCCTGCCCATCCACGCGCTCATTTTCTCGGCAGAGCTGGCCCAGAAACCCAAGCCTGCGGAACTGATTGAACGGTTTGTCTCGGTCAGCCAGCGCGTGGCGTCGGTCAGCGAAAAGTTGTTGGCCTCAATCTCCTACAGCAAGACGCCCCAGGGCATTGTGATGCTGGCAGCACGTCCCGCGATGACGCAAGAACATTTCACCAGCCGCCAAAACGGCACGCCGCTGATCGTCGTCATGCATCGAATCACCAATCCGGTAAACGTGGGCGCGATCCTGCGAACTGCTGAGGCGACTGGGGTGACGGGCGCCGTTGCAACTGAAAATGCCACCGATCCGTTTTCGCCGAAAGCTTTACGCGGCGCAATGGGCGCGTCCTTTCGCCTGCCAATCTGGTTCCGGCCAAGCTACCAAGAGGTGATCGATTGGTGCTGGCAACATGGAGTTAAGACCGTCTGCGCGGATCTTGATGGGCCAACTTTGTATAGCGAGCTGGATTGGACCAGTCCCCGTGCTTTGATTCTTGGTCCGGAAACAAGCGGCCTTACTCGAGCTGAAATCGCAGCCGCCGCTGAAGCCACACGAATTCCCATGCGACCACCAGTTGAAAGTTTGAATGTTTCGGTGGCCGCGGGCGTATTGCTTTATGAAGCTGCGCGCCAGCGACATCACCTGGCTACTAAGTGAAAATGCACAATACGCGACGGTCTGGTAACCTGGGCCATTCGTCATAGGCCGACGAACGAGCGGGGGCATGCCCGCCTTCCCGACCTTGGGACTATTGGGCTTGAGCCATTTGGCGTAACGTTGAAAGGCTACGGCGGAATTCTCCCTCAACTTTAATCAGCTCGAAGTCAGGAAGGCGGGCATGCCCCCGCTCTTTCCGGCGGAAGAGATTTCTGTGCAAAGCCACACACTCACAGGTTGTGCCCTACCCACTATTGTCGAAGTCCCAGTTTAAAGTAGAATACCCCTCGTTCCCTCAGAAGATTAGTTACCGTTTTTAGCGCAGCGTGACCGAGCTGCGTTTTTTGCGACAATGGCAGACCAAGTCGACCAGCCTAAGAAAAAGAAGCGCGAAGAAGCCCTGCCCGAGCGCCTGATGCGCCGCGTGCTTGAAAGCATGGGCGAAGTCGTTGACCGCAAGTTTGGCCGCACTATCGCCCCGAAAGGTGGCTTGACCACTTCGCAACTAATCGATCGCATGAAAAAGCTGATCGATGATCGCGTGCGCGACGAGGGACGCAGCGGCCGCATCGCGCCACATTTCCTAAAACTTAAAGTCGAATGGGGCACGCATTCCGAAGCTCCGTCTGAAATCATCAAAGACCTGGAAACAGAAGTCCTGGCCGCGGCCATCGATCACATCAACGATCATCGCTATCGCACGCTGGCGCCCGTCAAAGTGGAAACGGAAGTTGATATTTTTACCAGCGGCATAACCGTTGACCCAACGTTCGGCGAGTTTGAAGAAAAGTTGCGGCGCGAAGATGAAGAAGAGCGCGCGCAGCATTTGCCGGCGCCGCCAAAAGGCGCGCCAAAGATTCCCGACGTTCCGGTGATTGCCCGCGTCACCATGAGCAACGGCACGAGTGAAGCGCAACTCATATTCAAGCCGGGCGGGCGCCGCCTGAATGTCGGACGAGCGACTGACAATGAGCTTGCGTTGCACGACACGAGCGTGTCCAAGATTCACGCAACCCTGCTGATGAATCAACAGGGGACATTGCTCGTCGCCGACACGGGATCGACAAATGGAACTTTTATAAATGGCCGTCGCATTTCCTACGGCGAAGCACGACAAATTGCGGATGGCGACGTGGTGGGCTTTGGCGATGTCGAGGTTCGGTTTCGCAGAAGCGAATGAGTTTTTCGACTGGAACTACTAATGCAGTTTAATCTGAAGCGACCGAGTGTCATGAGGTCAGTATCGTCCGCGGTAGCGGATGGGTCGCCTCGCTGCGACGTTCAGAACTCGATTTCGCCGAAGTTCTTGCGTGATTCACGAAAGCAAGCACACACCCATTCGCTACCGCGGACGGTACTGACCTCATTCCACTGCGCGGTCTTTGATTCAAACTGCATTAATTCATCACGATGACACTCTTCCTGCTCTTTCAGTCAGCGACTCCTGCCCCCTCCGTCAACGTGCCGGAAAGAGTGCCGGCAATACTGACCCTGATCTATCTCGGCGGCCTGGCTCTACTCGCGTTGCTGTTGCTGGTCTCGCTTTTTCGGAACCGGCGTCGTGGCGTCATTACTCCGCTGGCAGTTGCCGAAGATCTTCCGCAGGCAGTCAAACGCCGGCTCGGGTCGACCTCAACCAATCGCGGCTTGCGCGCATTGCGCTGGGTATTTGTTTTGCTGGCATTGGGTGTGTTTGGCTTCCACATCTATTGGGCGCACTATGCGGCAGAAAACAACGAAAAGTTTCAGGAATTAAGTTACAAGGATTTGCGCAACCGGCGTCTCTCGGAATCGACTTTGCGCGGCTGGCTGCTGGACCGCAGTGGCAAGCTGGAAAATGCCCTGGCGTTATATCGTCGTGATGCCAGCGGCAACATCTATCGCGATTATCCAATGGACCAGGCGATGGCCCAAATCTTTGGTTCTGACCGCGGCGATCCGGGACTTGAACGCGCGCTCTTTGGTACGCAAAGCGGCGCGCTTCCCGAAGCGCTGGAGGTTGCCGAGGGCCACACGATTAACATCAAGGGCAACACCGACGTTCGCTTAACCATCGATCGCGATCTGCAGCAGACGGCGATGGACCAGTTGAAAGGAAAGCACGGCGCCGTGGTTGTGCTTAACCCGCAGACCGGCGAAGTATTGGCCCTCTACAGCGAACCGTCCTACAGCTTGCAGGAAGTGGAAGACGAAGCCACCTGGATTAAACTCGAAGCCAACCAACGCGATCGTCCTCTGGTCAGCCGCGCGCTTGGCGCTTATTACATTCCGGGTTCGACGTTCAAAACTGTGACCATGACGGCGGCGTTTCTCGCCGGCGAGCAGAACACGCAGTTTACCTGTAGCAGCGGTGGCTATTACGCTGCGCC